>PNIU01000016.1 GCA_002878035.1 Sulfurihydrogenibium sp. | reverse complement strand
TAAGTATACTTATAGAAATGGGACAGCAAAATAAGTATTTTGTATTACTTCAAAGTATAATTAGTATAAACGTATAGAAGTTTTTTATAAGCTTTATTTTAATATTGTTAAATTGAGTTAAAGTCCTTGGGTAACATAAACTTAAAATTATATATAATTTTTATTTTTTGGAGGTTAGCATGAAGATAGGAAATGAAAAGATTTTAGGTGGATTAGGTGGTGTTGGCTTATTTCTCTCTGCTATCCCTACAATCGGGTTTATCTTAGCCATAGGAGGATATGTACTGTTTCTAATTGCTATTTACGATATTAGCAAAGTTTACAACGATAATAAGATTTTTAATTGGAGTTTGCGTGGATCTATTCTTTCTATAATAGTTATCCTTTTAGGAATTATATTTGGAATTAGCTTAGAAACGGCATTAGTTCAGATAATAGATGTAATTCAGATGATGGATTTTTCTTCATTAGAATTAAAAATAATTTTAGCTTTAGTGTCTATTATACTTCTGTTGATATATGCTAATTTTCTTATATACAAAGCTTTGAAAAAGATATCAGAGTATACTCAAATATCAATGTTTGAATTAGGTGGTAGAATAATCCTTTTAGGATCTATACTTACACCTATATTTGTAGGTGTATTTATTTTTGCGATAGGTTGGTTGTTAGTTGGGATATCTTTCTTTAAACTACCGGAAGAGTATCCTATGTTAACATCTTCTTCTGAATAAAAATTTATAACTTCCTAAGGTGGTTCTGTGTCAAGAATTTCTATTTGAAATTATTCATTTAAACAATTCTAACAAACATTATTATGTATTAGAAATATTAAAAGTTTGATAAAACTGATGATTTTAGACAAGTATGATTAAGAAAAAATAGGACAGTGATGAGCTTCTATCAATCTCTGCTAAAATATTTTAATCTAAATATTCCGTTAAGAGGTTTTCTTTATGAATAAGACGATAAAGAGTCTTAAAAATTATCCTATGGAAGAGTTAAACAGAATAAAAGCTTCTTTAAAAGAAAAAGGAATAAAAATTTACGATTTTGGAACTGGAGACCCAAGAGAACCTACTCCAGATTTTATAAGAAAAGCGTTGATAGAAGCAGTGCCAGAAGTTAGCCAGTATCCATCGGTAGCAGGTAGAAAAGATTTAAGAGATACAATTTCTAAATGGTTTAAAAATAGGTTTGGAGTCAGTTTAAACCCTGATACACAGATAATACCTTCAGCAGGTTCAAAAGAAGCAATATTTCATTTTCCCCTTGTTTTTATAGACCCAGAAGAAGATAAAAAAAGAGTTATATTTGGAACTCCAGCATACCCTGTTTACGAAAGAGGAACACTTTACGCCGGTGGTATAGTCAATCCTGTAAAACTCAAAGAAGAAGATGGCTTTTTATTAAGACTTGATAAAATAGAAAAATCTATACTTGAAGAAACTAAGATAGTTTGGATAAACTACCCACACAACCCAACAGGAGCCGTTGCACCGGCAAGTTATTTTGAAGAGACAGTTAGAATCTGCCAAGAGTATGATATTATCCTCTGTTCCGATGAATGCTACACTGAGATATACTTCGAAGAAAAACCACATTCAGCTTTAGAGTTTGGTATTGAAAACGTTGTAGTTTTTCATTCTCTATCAAAAAGAAGTGGAATGACTGGTTATAGGTCAGGTTTCGTTGCAGGAGATGAAAAGATTATTTCTCTATATAAAAAAGAAAGGGCAAACTTTGGCGTTGCAAGTCCAGATTTTATACAGCAGGCAGCCTTATCAGCTTGGAAAGATGAAAACCACGTGTTAGAAAGAAACCGTATTTTTAAAGAGAAAAGAGACCTTTTTATAAAATTTTTAGATAGTATAGGTCTAACTTACCTTTATCCAAAGGCAACTTTTTACATATGGATAAAATCTCCTTCTGGCATACCAGCAAAAGATTATGTAAAAGCACTTTTAGAAAATGGGATAGTTGTATCCATTGGAGAAAATTTCTGTAGCAGTGTTGAAATAACTGAAAATAACTGTGAAAGTGAGTATTTTAGAGTTGCCCTTGTTCCAACTTTAGAAGAGTGTAAAGAAGCTATAAAAGTTTGGGAAAAGGTGCATAAGAGCTTTTTATAAACCATTGAGTTTTTTTACTTTGTCAAACTTAAATTTTTTGCATTGAAAAATCTTAAAAATTAACTTAATCTTAAATATTATGAAGATACTAATTTACGGTTCAACTGGGTTTGTTGGAAAGTATGTTGTAAATAAACTGATTGGTAAAGCTGACGTATTTTTAGCCGTCAGAGATGAAACAAAGGCTAAAAATCAGTTTGATGGTAAAGTAAAAACCTCAAGCATACTCTACGATTTAGTAGCTCCCATACTGGAGATAAAACCAGATGTTGTTATAAATCTCATAGGCATACTAAGAGAAACTCACGATAATACCTTTGAAAAAGCCCACTACGAAATACCAAAAAAACTTATAGATAGCTCTCTAAGAGTTGGTGTCAGTAAATTTATCCAGATGTCGGCTTTAGGAGCTAACTTAAACTCAAAAAGTAGATACCAAAAAACTAAGGCTATGGCTGAAGAATACTTAAAAAAATCTGGCTTAGATTACGTTATTTTTAGACCTTCTATAATACTTGGTAAAGAGCAAAAACTGTTTGAAGATTTTAAAAAATACAGTAAAATTGCTCCTTTCTTTTTAGCTCCATGTGATGCTAAAGTTCAACCGGTAAATGTTTACGATGTTGCAGATTGTTTTGAAAAAGCTGTAAATACTCAGTTAAAAAATCAAATTTTTGAGCTGTGTGGACCAAAAGTAATAAACTACAAAGAACTTTTTGAGTTTGCCTTAAAGTATATTGGTATAAAAAGACCTGTGATACCAGTTCCTAAAAAGACGTTTCTTTTGATGTTACCTATCTTCTCTGTAATGCCTGACCCAATAATGACGTTAGACCAGTACTATATGCTTGAAGAAGATAACGTATGCAGTGGAAGTTATCCGGGAGTGAAAGATTTACTTGGTAATTTGAGAAACCCGTTCTCTTTTTAGAGAGAGCATAAGTCAGAAAGTTCTATTTTTTTTGTTTTTGCATCTCCGATAAGTAGTTTTCTAAAGTTGTCAAAAGCATGGGATTCGTCCGTTATAAATATTTCTCTTTTTCCACTACCGTTAAACTCTATGTTTAAACTTTTTATATGGTCAACGATAGCTATGGAAGAATCTACAATGTTTATGTTAGGGTAGAGACTTTTTATTGTATTTTTTAATAAAGGGTAGTGAGTGCAACCTAATATTAGTGTATCTATACCTTTGTCTATCAATTCCTGAAGATACTCTTTTACAGTTAATCTTGCTATTTCATTATCTATCCATCCTTCTTCTACCAAAGGAACAAATAAAGGACAAGGTTTTTGGTATATTTCTAAAGATGGGTCGATATTTTTTAACTCTTTTTCGTAAGAGTTGCTTCTTACTGTAGCTACTGTTCCTATTACACCTACTTTTTTGTTTTTTGTGTATTTTACTGCAGCTTCTGCTCCGGGTCTTACAACACCTATAACAGGAATCGGTAGTATCTTTTTTAAAGTTTCCAATGCGTAAGATGATGCAGTATTACAAGCTATAATCAAAACATCTACGTTAAAGTTGTGGTAAAGGTAGGTAGCACATTCTATTGAGTATCTTACTATGGTTTCCTTGGATTTGTTGCCGTAAGGAACCCTTGCCGTATCTCCTAAGTAGTATATATCGGCTTTGGGAAAATTCTCGGCAACCTCTTTAAAAACTGTAAGTCCACCTATACCAGAGTCAAAGATACCTATCGACATTAATTAGATTCCTTAAAAGTAGTGGAAAGTTCAACTTGGGGAGCATCAGACCATAACCATTCAAGTTTGTAGTAATCTCTTATCTCTGGTAAAAATATGTTTACCATTATATCTCCGTAATCTATCGCAATCCATCTACCTTCGTTGTAACCTTCTAAATGCTGTGGTATAACGCCATACTCTTTTAATCCTGCTATTATGTTATCACATATAGCCCTTGTATGAACTGGAACACTTCCAGAAAGTATAACCATATAGTCTGCTATTGGAGATATTTTACCTATTTCTAAAGCTACTATGTTTTCTCCTTTCTTCTCTTCGGCTTTTTCCACTATCTTTTTTAAGATATCTATGGTTTCCATCTCACCTCTTAAATGTTAAGTTTTTTTAATAAATTCTGCAATTTGCTTTCTTTTTCAAGGTTTTTGACTTCGTCCTTATACTTTGAATCTGGAAAAGCTTTGTCAAAAGATGCTATTAACTCTTTAGCTTTTTCTTTCGATGTGTTTATTCTTTCTATTAGATAATTAAGTTGTTCTTCTAAGAGTTTTTTCCTGTTTATAAGCACGTTTTTAGATTCTAAATCTTTCTCTTGGTCTATCTTCTTATCCAGTTCTTTAATCTGTTCTCTATAATTTTGTATCTCTTGTTGGTATTGGTCTTCGGCATGTATTAAGTTATAAGCCATTTTGTATATAACATAATCTTTTTCTATGTAGTTTTTATACTTTGTGTAAGCTTCTTGGTAGTATACGGCTGCAGAGTATGGTTTTCCGTATTTTTCGTAAGTTTCTGCTATATATAAAGTGTGTTTTGCCTTTATTTCGTTAACTTTTTTGATTATCTCTTTTGCTCCACCTACGTATTTACTGTTTGGATAGCTATCCAGAATTTCTTGAGCTTTTTCTCCAGCTTTGTCTACGTATGTTAAATCTCTTTTATAGTCTGGAGAGATAAACAGGTAAGAGATTGCAAGTTTGTAAAGTGCCTCTGGAACTTTTGGAGAGGTAGGGAAAAGTGCTATAAACTCTTCAAACTCTACTATTGCATCTACGTATTCTTCTCTGTTGTAGTAAGAGTCTGCCAAAGCAAACCTTGCTTCCATAAGTTCTGTAGGGGTTAAACCTTGAGATTTAAATATAGCCTCTTTTAAACTTTCTTTTGCCTTTTTGTAATCTCCTTTTTCGTAAAGCTGTAAACCTTTGGAAAGCTTCTCTTTTCCTACGTAAAATTCAGTTTTACTTCCACACGAAAAGAGTAGTGCAGAAGATATTAAAACTGAAAAAACTTTGTTTTTCATGATATTTTTTCAACCTCGTATCTGTCTATGTGCATTTTATTATTATACTCTATTTCCACTAACTCTTTAATGTTAAGTTTTTGAAGAAGTTGGTTTAATCCGTTGGAAAGTTTTGGATTTATAGTTATTTTTAATTTTGCAAAAGGTTTCATTTTTTGAATAACTTTCTCAATTTCAAAAAGCAATATTTCTTCTGACCTTAGGTAGCCTTTTCCATAGCAGACTTGACAGGATTGGGATAACTGCTTTACAAGGCTTTCTTCGAGCTTTTTTCTTGATAGTTCTACCAAACCAAGTTGAGTAAGTCCTTTTATCTTTACTGGTCTTTTGTCTTTTTTAAACTCTTCTTTTAAAAGTTCTAAAAGTTTTTCTTTATGTTCTTTTTCTGTCATATCGATAAAGTCTATTATGATAATTCCTGCTAAATCTCTAAGTCTTATCTGTCTGACTATTTCTTTTACGGCTTCTGTGTTGATTTTAAAGGCAGTTTCTTCTAAGTTTTTCTGTTTGTGGCAACTACCACTGTTTACATCGATTACAACCAAAGCCTCAGTCTCTTGTAAAACAATGTAAGAACCACTTTTCATGTAAGCGTAAGGAGATAGTATCTTATTTATGACTTTATCTATACCATACTCAAAGAATAGAGATTCTTTTCTTTTTCGGTATGGAGTTAGTTTAACGTTTACGTTTGAGAAGTTGTTTGATAAGAAGTTTTTTATGTCTTTAAGTAGTTTTATATCGTCGGATATTATCTCTGAAAAATCTGCTGCATAATCTCTGATGATTGTAAAGGCTTTAAATGGTTCTTCGTAAACTAAGGCCGGAGCCTTTAATTTTTCTGAATCTCTTTTTATGTTTTCCCAAAGTTCTTTTAGAAAATTAAAGTCTTCTATTATGTCCTCATCTGTTGCGTTGATGGCTGAAGTTCTGATTATTATGCCGTAGTTTTCTGTGTTTAAATCTTTTATGAGGTTTACTATTCTTTGTTTTAGATTGTTTCGTATGTTTTCATCTTCGTATTTTGAAGATATTGATACTTTTCCTTTGTTTTGTGGAAGTAAAACTAAAAATTTTCCCGGTAAAGTTATTTTACAGGATAGTTTAGCTCCCTTCGTACTTACAGGAGACCTTTTTACCTGAACGAGTATAGTTGAACCTTTTTTTAGGTTTTTACAGTCTTCTTCGCATACGTCTTTTTTTGGTAAAAAGGCTTCTTTGTCTTCTCCTATATCTACGAAGAAAGCTTCCATAGCAGAGCTGTAGCTTATAACTTTACCTTTGTATATATTACCTGTCTGCTTTGATGTTTCTATATCTTCAACTTTAAGCTCAACTGGAGTGTTATCTTCTAATATGAGGTAGAAATTTTTATTGTATCCTGTTGTAATAACAAGTTTTCTATCCAAAAGTTACACTCCAACGTTGTAATTTCTATAATTTTAACACAAAAGCTATAGAGTTATTCTTGAAGACAGAAGTTTTTTTGTGTAATCTGACTTTGGACTGTCAAAAATTTGATAAACATCTCCCTCTTCCATAACTTCTCCTTTATACATCACTACGACTCTATCGGCTATTTGGGCAACTACTCCAAGGTCGTGGGTTACAAAAAGTATTCCTATGTTTTTTGTTTCTTTCAACTCTTGGAAGAGAGCTAAAATCTGAGATGCTATGGTAACATCTAAGGCTGTTGTAGGTTCATCGGCTAATATGTACTTTGGGTTGTTAACTATAGCGTTTGCTATAACGACTCTTTGTTTTAAACCACCAGATAGTTCGTGTGGATACTGGTAAAAGCGCTTTTCTGGGTCTGGTATCTTTACAGACTCCATAGTTTTTATGACTAACTCTTTAGCTTCTTTGTAAGTTATGTCTTTATGGGCTAAAACAGTTTCTAAAATCTGTTCTCCTACGGTTATAAGTGGGTTTAAGACTGCTGAAGGTTCTTGAAAAACCATACTTACGATATTTCCTCGTATCTGTCTAAGTCTTTCTTTGGTTAGGTTCATAACGTTTTCTTCATCTATAAAAATTTTACCTTCTACTTCCGCGTAGTTTGGAAGTAGGCCCATTATGGCATTACAGCTAACACTCTTCCCAGAGCCAGACTCACCTACTACTGCTAATATTTCACCTTGATTTAGATGGAAGGAGACTCCTTTCAGAGCCTCCACTGTTTGATTTTCTAATCTAAATCTAACTTTTAGATTCTCAACTTTTATCACTTTAAGATATCTATTAGTTTATTCAACGTTTCAGCCGGGATAGCTCCAGATACTGCTATTCCTTTTTTAGGGAATATCATCGTTGGAGTTCCATTTATTCCGATAGATTGAGCAAACTTAATATTGTTTTCTATTATAGATTTGGAATTAGCACAAGGTTTGTCTAATGCAGAAAGACCAGACTCATTCCTACTTAAGACATTATCAAAGGATTTGTTTAGCATACTTTGTTTTGTAGCATTATCCTTTTGACACTCTATGTTTTCAGCTATACCTTTTGCATGATTATGCATAGGCAAAGGATAGAAAATCATTTCAAACTTTACGTCTTTTCTACTGCTTAGTACTTTTTCCATCTCTTTATGTAATTTAGCACAGAAAGGACACTGTGGGTCAGTTAGAACATAAATTACGTTGTTACCGTTTCCGTATGTTACGTTAGGCTTTGGAAGGTTTTTTACATCTACTATACTTATTAATTCAATCAAACCTTCCTTTTTTAGCATTTCTACTTTATCTTTTCCTAAGATTTTAGCTAACTTTACTTCTTTTTCAGAGTTTACTTGAGCCTGAAGTTGTTGGAATCTCTCTCTTGTTAAGCTCACCTTTTTATTAACGTCTATAATCTCTCCATTTACAAGGTATTTTAGATTACAGTCCATATAAATTGGAACTTTCCTATCTCCAGACTGGATTACTACTTCGTACAAACCTTGAATAGGAGAAT
>PNIU01000115.1 GCA_002878035.1 Sulfurihydrogenibium sp. | reverse complement strand
TGTCTTAGTTATGTCTTAGGAATGCTTTACTATCAAAAACTCACATTATAACTATAACAAAAAATTTATAACCGGTCAAGTATCTAAGTAGTATAATAGATTTAAAACGTTTTTGCTGGAGGTTTTATGTTAAGGTTTTTGAATGCTGGAGAGTCCCACGGACCTGCTTTGACTGCAATCGTGGAAGGTTATCCATCTAACGTAAAAGTTAGTTCAGATAGAATAAACTACGAGCTTTCCAGAAGGCAAAAAGGATATGGTCGTGGTGGCAGAATGAAGATAGAAAAAGATACTGTAGAAATACTCTCTGGAGTTAGGTTTGGTATAACGCTTGGTTCTCCAATTACTTTGATGATAAGAAACAAAGACTGGGAAAACTGGATTGATATAATGGCAGTTGAAGGAGAACCTACCGATAAAAGGCAGATTTTGGAACCTCGTCCCGGCCATGCAGACCTTGTAGGTGGTATAAAGTATGGATTTTACGACCTTAGAAACGTTTTGGAAAGAGCATCTGCAAGGGAAACAACTACAAGGGTAGCCGTTGGTGCTTTATGTAAGATACTTTTGGAAGATGTAGGAATAAAAATAGGTAGTTATGTTTTATCTATTGGAGAAAAGAAAGTAGATCCAGATAAATTAAAAAGTCTAACTTTTGAAGAAAGATTTGAAAACGCCGAAAAGTCTGAAGTTAGAATACCATTTCCAGAAAATGACCAAGAGTTTAAAGAATACATAGATAGAATGAAAGAAGAGGGAGAAAGCTTAGGTGGTGTTTTTGAGGTTTACGCTTTAAACGTACCTATGGGACTTGGAAGTTATTCCCAGTGGGATAAAAGGTTAGACGGAAAGATAGCCCAAGCCGTGATGAGTATTCAAGCTATAAAAGGTGTTGAGATAGGAGATGGCTTTTCTCTTGCTTACACGACAGGATACAACGCCCATGATGATATTTTTTGGGAAAAAGAAAGAGGATTTTACAGAAAGACAAACAGAGCAGGTGGGCTTGAAGGTGGAATGACAAACGGAGAGCCGATAGTTGTAAGAGCTGCTATGAAACCTATACCAACACTTATGAGACAAAAATCCTTAAAATCTGTAAATATAAAAACAAAAGAACCTTTTGATGCAGCTAAAGAAAGGTCAGACATAACGGCAGTGCCGGCTGCCGCCGTAGTGGCAGAAAGTATGCTTGCATTTGTCTTAGCCAGAGAGATTTTAGAAAAGTTTGGAAACGATAACTGGCTTGAAATAAAAGAAAGAATAGAAAAATACAGACAATACGTAAGAGAGTTTTGATATGTTGAATGTAGAAAACTTTAAAAAAGGAAAAGAAGGAAAGATAGCCATCATAGGACTTGGTTATGTAGGACTACCTTTGGCAGTCCTGATGGATACAAAATACAACGTTATAGGCTACGATATAAACCCAGAGAGAATAAAAGAACTTAAAGAAGGCTACGACAGAACAAAAGAAGTAGAACCGGAAAAACTTAAAAACTGCAGTATAGACTTTACAGATAACCCAGAAAAAATATCCCAAGCACAGGTAATAATAGTTACCGTCCCAACTCCTGTAGACCAGCATAACATACCAGATTTAAGACCTATACTATCTGCAACAAAAACCGTTGGAAAGTATATGAAAAAAGGTTCTTTGGTGGTTTACGAATCTACCGTTTACCCCGGACTTACAGAGGAAGAATGTGTGCCGATACTGGAAAAAGAAAGTGGTTTAAAGTGGAAAGAAGACTTTAACGTAGGATACTCACCTGAAAGAGTAAACCCCGGTGATAAACAGCACACGATAGACAAAATAAAGAAAGTAGTAGCAGGAGACACTCCAGAAATAACCGAATTTTTAGCCAATCTCTACGGAGAGGTTATCACGGCAGGCATACATAAAGCCCCAAACATCAAGACTGCAGAAGCGGCAAAAGTGATAGAAAACACCCAAAGAGACTTAAACATAGCCCTGATGAACGAACTTTCCATAATATTCAACAAAATGGGAATAGATACGAAGGAAGTTTTGGAAGCAGCAGCTACAAAATGGAACTTTCTAAGGTTTGAACCGGGTTTAGTAGGGGGACACTGTATAGGAGTAGACCCTTACTACCTAACGTTTAAAGCCCAAGCGATAGGATACCACCCAGAAGTAATATTAGCCGGAAGAAGAATAAACGACTACATGGGAAAATTTGTAGCCGAAAACACAGTAAAAAAACTGATAAAAGCAGGTAAACCTGTAAAAGACAGTAAAGTCTTAATCCTTGGACTTACATTCAAAGAAAACATATCAGATATTCGAAACACAAAAGTTATAGACATATACACAGAACTTTTAGAGTATGGAGTAAAAGTATACATCTACGACCCATTTGCATCTCCAGAAGAAGTCAGAAAAGAGTATTCTATAGAGTTAATAAAAGATATAAAAGAAAACAAACCTTACGATGCAGTTATAGTGGCAGTAAAACATAGACCATTTATAGAAGAGATGGACTTTAAACATTACAAAGAAATAATGTCAGACCATCCAATACTGATAGATGTAAAAGGAATTTACGACAAACACAAAGCAGAAAAGGAGGGATTTATATACTGGAGGTTATGAAATGTTGAAAAAATCTCAGTTTTTAGGATTTACTTACGAAGGAGCTTTTAAACTTGGATTTTTAGAAAAATACATAAACGATTACCAATCTTTTAAAGATGGATTTTTCAAAAAACTTAAAGATGAGTTTTTGTTAGACTTTAACGACGAAAACCTAAACAAAGCTTGGACTCTCCTTCAGAAAAACGTGCCGTTTGATATGCAAAACATACCACAAGAACTAACCGAGTTAGGAAAAGCAATCACCTTTGACAAAATAACCATGTTTATCTTTTTAAACGGATTTTACCAAGGTAAATTTTTCGCTAAAAACCTAAGTAATGTAGAAATCATAAAGTATGAGATGGGAGAAGAGACTTCTATAGCAGGTCATTACGCTAACGCAGATTTAATATTTAAAGACAACGAGACCCTATACGTTGTAGATTTTAAACTTGCCGGAGCAGAAAGTAAAACGATGGAAATCTTCGGCAGAAGTAAAGACGAACCACCAAAAATCCCATTTAGAGTTTACGGATTACCTGTAAACGTATCCATAGGAGAATCTAACTTTGCCAACTTTGTAAAAAGCCTACTAAACATAAAAGATAAACTTTTAGAGATACAAAAGGCATCTCCAGAAATAAAAGGTTGGTTACAGATTCTATCTTACGCTGTAGATTATTTATCAGACAAAAAAAGAGATGATATTAGAGAAATTAATTTATCACTACTTTATCCACTTTCAGAACCATTTTCCGCAAGGTTTTACTACAGTGGAGAAGATTTAAGTTCTTATCAGCAACCACTTAAAGACCTTTACGCCGAAGTGAAAAAGTTAGACTGGGAGTATGAAGAAGCCACAGAAGACTCAGAATTAAGAAGAAGACGGTTAAAAAAAGAAATTCCAGAAAAAATAAAAGAAATCAAATCAATTATGTCTAAAAAAGAAGAAGAAGTAGAGTTAATAAAACCAGACAGTATACAAGAATCCAGAGAACACGTAAGAAAATCTATAGAAGAATTTTTTGAAAATAAAGAACCAGTTAAAGTGTTAGCCTTGCTACATTCTGCAGGAAGTGGAAAAACTTCTCAGCTAAGACAGAAGATACTAAGTTTAAAGGGAAAACATATAGTCTTTTATATGGCAACCAGAAGAGTTTTAGTAGATAGAGAAAAAACCAAGATAGAAGAAGAAAAAATTAAAAATAACATTAATTTAGAAGTTGTGTATGGAAAAAAAGATATAAATTCTTTCAAAAAAGTGAAAAATGTAGGAGACAGCTATCAAGAGGTAGGAAAAGGAAAAGGTATATTAAAAAAAGTTTGTGAAGATGTAAGTCGTTTAGCAGGTAAACACGACTTTATCTGGGCAGTTTTGACACAGCAAACCTTGTTGGAACACAAAAATATAAAAGGAAACTCAAAAACTTCGAATCATATAAAAGATATATTATCAACAAGGTTGTTAAAAAACTATACTTTTCATTTTATACTTGATGAGTTTTTAGGTTACAGTAACGGTTTTTTGGCTATTATGGAGCTTTTAGATGTTTTGAAAACTATAAAAGAACAAGGTGGAAAAGCCAACCTTTATATCTTCGACGCAAACGCATACTCTCCGACAATCCTTTCAAAACTACTTAAGGAGTATAAAGAGTATAACGTTATTCCAACGGCTATGGTTCTGTGTGATTACAAAGAAAAAGAAGTTTTTCAAGAAGATGGTATAAACTTTTACTGTTATGGAAAACACGGCTACCCTTCTCCAGAAATACGAGTAAGAAGGAAGTTTTTAAACTTAAATAACAGTATGTATTTAAACAATGGACTGAACGAATTTTCCGATAGGATATCCGACTATATAAAAGAAACCTTTACAGATAAAGATAAAAGCACTGCATTAGTCTTTGTTCAACATAAAGAGATAATATCATTTGTGAAAAGTAGCCTTGAAAACAAAGGTTTTAGCTGTATGGTTGCAACGGCAGACTCTAAAAAATCCCAAGATGCGATAAACAAAGGAAAAGAAGACGTTATCCTTGCAACTTCTGCTGTATCCAGAGGTATAGACCTTTCAAGACCAGAAAAACCGGTTAATCACATATACTTAGTTATTTTAGATTGGGGTATAGAAGGAAACCTTGTAGAACTTATCCAAGCTATATCAAGAGCAAGGGGAGATGAAAAAACCGAGCAAATGCCTAAAAACATACATCTTATATACATAATCGAACCTTTAGAAAACTATACCTTAGATAATATTTTGGAATACATACCAGAAGACGTAAGAGAGAAAAACAGAGATTTAGTGAAATTATTATTAGAAAAGAGCTTCCTTGAAGAAAAGCTTGAGCTTGACTTTGTAGTCTCAACCATAGTAAACAGATTCTTAAAAACTCAAGAAGGAGAAACACTTGTCCCCATTCCAAAACAGTATAAAACTAAGTTTATGGAAAATACTATTTCTGATATGGAGTCTGCCATAAACTTTCTGGATTCTATATACACAATGGAACAGAACGACGATTTATTTAAACTTATAAAATACATAGAGAAATCTTGGACTTTAAAGGTTACAGATTTAAACTTTGATTCCTTTGAGTATTACCATCCTTACCTACTTTTTGAAAGTCAAAGAATTAAGATATTCTTCGATAATAGCTATAGACATAAAATTAAAGAAAATTTAGAGAAAGTCGCAGACATTTTAAAAAAGCATAACGAAGAAAAAACTGAAGAAATAGAGAGACTGATAAATGAAAAGCTTTTACCTGACAAAGAGCACAGACTTCCTGTTTTAATACCAGTTTATTCTTTGGTAATAACAAAACATTTCTTAAAGAAAGAAGATAAGGTTGCTTTTAAGATTACAGGTAGGATAGGTAGAGGTGAAGCTAACACGTTGATGGGTTCAATAGGACCAAGCACATACTGTCAAAATTTAGAAAACAAGGAATACGCTTGTATTCCACTTGGAGAAGACTATCCTTACAAAGAGGTTTTAAGTGGAAGGTTTGCAAAGTTTCCAATAGAGTTTATAAAATCACTTTTGAGAGGTTAAGTCATGGGTGAGATTAGAGGTTTAGAAAGTTTTGACTGTATATCTTACTTTTCAAAAAACGAAAAAGTGGGTCCAGATTTAATATTAGCCGGTCTGTTTTGGTCTGGTGATGATAGCTACGCAGAAAAACTTTCCAAGATTATTTCTAAAATAAGAGAAAAACAAGATGTTAATAAAATATTCGAAGAATTCAAAAACTTCTTAAGGAATCCACAGTTTAACGTTGGGGGAAATGCTTTATACGATAGAAAAAGTGTTATATTCAACAAACCAAGGGAGATTTTTAAAAACTCAGAACATTCCAATTTTCATAGATTTAGAGAAAATGAGTTTGTTCATCTAAGTTCGACGAAAGTTGGAAAATCAAGCGATGTTAGTAAAAAGTCTGGTCTTGCATTCTTAAAGTTTGTAAAGATAGAAGGAGGAGAGGTAACAAAGGAAAAAGTCTGGAAAGCAAGAAGGCAGATTATGGAGCTTTATAAAACCATGACGAAAAATCAGAAGATAAAGGACTATTTTTCGAAGGTAGAGGTTATTGAGAAAGTAATGAGAGAAGGTTTAGGAGGAGAGAGTTATAAACTGCCAGCATACTACAAACTTTTTGGTTACCTTGTGCCTTTTGATTTTGCTAATTTTGAAGGTATTTTTGTTTTAAGTAGAGCAAGACTCTTTGAAAGAAAAAAGACAGTAGAAGAACTTTTAAAAGAGCTAAAAAAAGAAGAAGGTAAGTGGAATGACTTTCTGTTTGGTTTAGAAGAAAAACTTATAGAAGAGCTTTTAGAAGAACTAAAAAAACTGTCTAATTTAGAAGAAGAAGCTTTAGAGGATTTAAGGGAAGATGAAGACAAACTCAAAGAGTTTTTGTTAAACTTAAACGAAGAAGTTTTAGAAAAGTTAAAACAAAGTAAGTGGAAAGACATTCTATCAGACTTAAAGGATTCAGAGCTTAGAGAGAAAATTTCAAAGAAAGCAGAAGAAGAGTTTATAAATCTTTTAAATCAGGCTTTTAATAAAGAATTTTTAAAAGAACTTCGTAAAGAATGGAAAAATATGACAAAAGAGTTTATAAAAGGTTCTTATCCAGATTTAATCTCTGGAGTGTTTTTAGAAAGGTCTGGAACAGAAAAGGCAAAAATTTCATACGGCACCTTTTCCGTACCTAACAAAGACATAGACTTGTTTATCTTCTACGAAAATGAGTTTGCAAATGGCTTGAAAAATTTTGAAAAAAATCTTAAAAATGCAAACACAGACTTTGGAAGGTATACAGGAAATATAAAGATAAACATAGAGAAAAATATGCCAATTGAAAGATTGATACCCTTTTTGGAAGATTTAAAGAAAATGGATTTTTCAAAACCTTTGAAGAAAGAAGACGCAGAAAAACTACTTTTTAGTCTTCTATATTTTGCAGTTAGAATGAAAAACTTTGTAGAGAATATCAGGAAAAATAAAAAACCACAGGCTATATTACTTTTACTTTCAGCAGACGTTAGGAAAGATGGAGAAAGTTATCCTTTCTGGGATTACTTTAGAGCAGTTTACGACTTTTTCAGCGTGCCAGTTCAAACGTTAAACAGACCAACCATAGAAGCTTTCTTAAAATACAACAAAAAAGAGATTCAGTATATATACAAAAACCTTTTCATCAGCCTTATGAAAGATTTAAAAATGTTAAACCTTGAGTATGAAGGCTTTGAGCTTTCAGAAGAAGATATTACAGTTTACACAGTTCTTGAAAAACCATCTTCCGGATTTTGCTACGACAGGTCAAGTATGGAAGATAAACCAAAGAAACATTACCTTCTGGAAGTTTACAGGATAGACTTAAAAAAAGGTAAAGCTAAAGTTGGTTTAGAAGACAAGTTTATTCTACTTTACGGTGGTGTAGATACAGATACGGACAGGTTTAGAAACTGGATAGAGGAAAGGTTATACAACAATATAGGATTCTGCTTTATAACTGCAGGAAAAATGGAAGATTCTTACGTAAGGCAGATAGTAAAAAGTTCAGAGAGGAGTTCAGAAATTGAGAAAAAAAGTATATTTGTAGAGTATAGAGAGCTTCCTGTAGCTTACATGTCTGAAAAAGCACAAAAAGAATGTTTTGTTATATATTCCGATGAGTTTAATGAATTAAAGAATAAACTGGGAGCGGAAAATTCCAAGAAGGTTAGCTTAGCTATAAAACCTGCCGATGTTAAATCTGAGGATAAATTTATGTTAGATGATGAGCTTTTTTACCACTCGGCAGTTCAGATATTTACAACTGAAGGTCAAGGTTGGGAGCCTACAGCATTGTATGCAATTAAAAAAGATTTATTTTTAATAACTTTACTTGCATTATCTCAGTATGAGAGTGAGTCTTTTCAGACACCTTACAGCAAACTCAACCTGTGGGAAAAAAAGAAGAGTATTCAGATAGTTATTAACAGAAACCACCAAGATTATAAGATTTCTTTAAACGCCGTTCTTTACGAAATGTTGTATCTCATTAGTAAAATACCTGTAAAAAGCCATGAAAATACTGGTAGTTGAAGATGAGAAGAGGTTAGGAAAGCTTATAAA
>PNIU01000109.1 GCA_002878035.1 Sulfurihydrogenibium sp. | reverse complement strand
TTGTTAGCTTCTGCTACAACCTTTACCTGTGGCTCTGACACTGTTTTATCAGATTTTGAGTAGTAGTTAAGTCCAACGGCTATAAATACAAGCGTAAGAAGTAAGCCTGATAAAAATATTATAATTCTTTCAAGGGTTTCCCTTTTTTTCTTTTTCTTTAACTGCTTAACGGCAGATTTTAAATCTTTATCTTCCATCACATTCTCTCCACAGGTGTTATTCCCATAAGTTTAAACAGTGTTCTTAGTGCATTTCTAACAGCTTTTAAAAGGTATAATCTTGCCTTTAATAAATTTTCGTCATTTTCGATTAAAAATTTATGCTGATAGTAATACTTATGCAATCTTGATGCAAGTTCGTAAGTTAGGTTTGTTATTTTATGGGGTTGGTTTTTTAATGTAGCTTCTTCTATATCTTCTGGTAAAGTTGATAAAAACTTCATTATACTTTTTTCTTCTTCCTGAGTTAGAAGTGATAGGTCCGCTTCAAAATCTGATTCTGGGTCAAAGCCAAACTTTTCTTTTGCCTCTCTAAAAACGCTGGATATTCTCGCATGGGCATACTGGACGTAGTAAACGGGGTTTTCGTTGCTTTTTGCTAAGGCAACGTCTATATCAAAGTTAAGATGTGTATCTGGGTCTTTGGACGCAAAGAAGTAGACCACTGCATCTTTACCTACTTCTTCTACAAGCTCCCTTAGTGTTATAAAATCACCACTTCTTTTTGACATTTTTACTTCTTGACCGTCTTTAAAAAGTTTTACAAGCTGTATAAAGACCACGTTAATCCAATTTTCACTTACTCCAAAGGCTGTTATGGCAGCCTTTAACCTTGGAAAATAACCGTGATGGTCAGCTCCCCAGACGTTTATTATAAAGTCGTAACCTCTTTCATACTTGTCGTAATGGTAAGCTATATCTGCCGCAAAGTAAGTGTAGCTTCCATCAGATTTTTTGATTACTCTATCCTTTTCATCTCCATAGAGAGATGTTTTCAACCATAAAGCTCCATCTTTTTCGTATATTAGTCCTTTACTATTTAAAAAGTTTAATGCCGCTTCAACTTTTCCGTGTTCATACAGATGTTTTTCACTGGTCCATATATCAAACTCTACATTTATAAGCTTTAGGTCTTCCTTTATTTTGTCTAAAAGATAATTTTTAGCGTATTCAGCACAGAAATCTATAGCATCTTCTTCCGACAGCATACTTAGTATTTTTTCTCTTTCGTAGTGGTAAATCTCTTTTGCTATGTCTTTGATGTATTCTCCATGGTAGCCGTCCTCTGGGAAGGGGTAATCTGGCTCTTCTATCTGTCTAAACCTTGCGTATACAGATTGTCCAAGTTTTTTTATCTGGTTTCCAGCATCGTTTATATAAAACTCCCTTTCGACTTTGTAGCCGATGTAAGAATACATGTTGGAAAGTATGTTTCCTACTACGGCACCTCTACCGTGTCCTAAGTGTAATGGTCCAGTTGGGTTTGCGCTAACGTATTCTATGTTTATCTTTCCTCTATTTTTATCTAAAGACTCTCCAAACCTATCTTTTTCTAAAACAGCCTTTTTAACAACCTGATGGTAAAAATTTTCAGATAAAAAAAGGTTTATAAAACCATTAACTACTTCAACTTTACTAAAAATTGGCTCTTTTTCCAGTATAGTTTTAAGGTTTAATGCTATATCCTGCGGCTTTTGTTTTAGGTGTTTTGTTAGAAGAAAGGCTACGTTTGTTGCTAAATCTCCGTAAGACTCTTCTTTTGGTGTTTCGACTTTTATTTTGTCTTCAATTTCTGGATAGAAAAGTCCTTCTCTTTTTAAAACTTCAACTATTTTAATTTTTACTTCCTTCTTCAATTTTTCTCCTTCCTTTGTTGCAGATTATATAGTTGATAAAGTTTATGTAAATCAAAATAACGATAAGATTAATTATATCAAATTTTATCACTATCATCGGTAGGTACAGTAAAAGTCCTAAAAAGAAAACTACAGAAGGGCAGTTTGTTATACTCCGGACATTAAAAATAAGGAAAGGCACGAAAATTAGCAGTCCAATAAGTCCAATGAAGGTAAGGTCTAAATCGGAAGATGGGTATCGAAAGTTTAAAAAGTAGTATACAAAGTTAATGATTATACTTGTTAAAGTTGTTAAAATTAGTATCTTAAAAAATCTATCTTTCACTTTTTTTAATCATCTTCATTTTCCAATATTTCTCTCCTTATTTTAGCTCCGATGGATTTTAGCTTTGTGTCTATATGTTCGTAACCTCTGTCAAGGTGGTATATGCTGTGGATTGTAGTCTCACCTTCTGCAACTAAACCTGCTATAACCATAGCAGCACTTGCTCTTAGGTCTGTTGCTTTAACGTGGGCTCCGCTAAACTTTTTGACAGGTTTTATAATGGCTGTTTTTCCTTTTATATCTATATCGGCTCCAAGTCTGTTTAGTTCTGGAACGTGCATAAACCTGTTTTCAAATATGTTTTCGGTAATCTCAGACACGCCGTTAGCAAAACAGAGAAGAGTCATAAACTGGGCTTGTAAATCAGTTGGGAAAAGTGGATACTCTCTGGTCTCAATGTTAACAGGTTTTAGGACGTCATCTCTTTTTACTACAACTTCGTTTTCTGATATTTTTACTATGTGGATTCCGATATTTTCTAAAACTTCGTTTACATACTCAAGGTAGTGAGAAGGGTAATTTTTAATGACTATATTACCGCCAGTTAAAGCCGATAAAACTGCAAAGGTTCCTGCTTCTATCCTGTCTGGAATAACTCTGTGGTAAGTGCCTTTCAAGGATTTAACACCTTCTATCTCTATCCTGTGGGTGCCTTCTCCTTTTATATTTGCTCCCATTTTTCTAAGCATTACAGCTAAATCTACAACTTCTGGTTCTAAAGCTGCATTTTCTATGATTGTTTTTCCTTCGGCTAAGGTTGCAGCCATCATTATGTTTTCTGTTCCAGTTACGGTAATTTTGTCAAAGAATATATGGGCTCCTTTTAAACCTTTTGGGGCAGATGCTTTTATGTATCCGTGTTCTATAGTGATTTCAGCTCCCATTTTTTCTAAAGCTTTAAGATGTAGGTCTACTGGTCTTGTACCTATAGAACATCCTCCCGGTAGAGATACTTCAGCGTATCCAAACTTTGCAAGCATAGGGCCTAATACAAGTATCGAAGCCCTCATTTTACTTACAAGCTCATAAGGTGCTTTTAAAGATTTAACTTCGTTAAGTTTAAAGCTGTAAGCTTTATCTTTTATATGGTTTATTTGAACTCCTATAGTATTTAGTAGATTTTTCATTGTCTCTATGTCTAAAAGGTCTGGAATGTTATCTATTACAACCTCTTCGTCTGTAAGTAAGGTTGCTGCCATATTAGGTAATGCTGCGTTTTTCGCTCCAGAAACTTCCAAAACACCTTTAAGTTTGTTACCACCTTCTATTATCAAAGCCTCTTTCAACTTTAACTCTTCCTTTACCATTTTTCTTAACCTCAAAATATTATATTTTAAAAGCTATCACTACTCTATCTATTGATGCTAAGTCTTTGTATATTTTTACTTTTTTAAATCCGTTTCTTTCAAGTATGTTTTTTACTTGTTCCGATTGACCTATTCCTATCTCAAAGGCAAAAAATCCGTCTTCTTTTAAAAGGCTTTTCAATCTTTCTACTATCTTTTCGTAAAATTCTGTTCCAACTTTACCTGCTATTAAAGCTTCTTTAGGTTCATGTTTTACTTCTTCTTGAAGGTTTTCGTAATCTTTTTCTGGTATGTAAGGGGGGTTTGAAACCACAAAATCAACATACTCAATGCCCAGAGACTCTAAGTCATCTTTCATAATATCAAAATTTTTTAGTGTTATTCTGTCTAAAACGTTAAACTTTTCTGCGTTTATCTTCGTTATTTGTAAGGCTTTTTCAGATATATCTAATGCAACCATCTTAAGGTCTTTTTTGTTGTGTAAAAGGGATATAGATATACAGCCACTTCCAACTCCAACTTCAAGCCCTATCGGATTTTCTTTCGTTTTTAAACTTTCTAAAACCTTTTCAACTAAAATCTCCGTTTCAGGTCTTGGTATAAGGACTCCTTTATCTACGTAAAACTCTAATCCAAAAAACTCTTTCTTCTTTACAATGTAAGATAGTGGTTTTCTTTTAACTCTTTCTTCTAAAGCATCTAAAAAATTTTGGTAGTCTGTAATTTCTAAATCTGGTTGAGTGAAAATTTTATGTTTTGGTATCTTAAGGAACTCTTGAATTAGGATAATAGCCTCTAACTGTGGATTTTCGATTTTAGAATCTTTTAATGATTTTACTGCGTATTCAAATAAATCTTTCAGCTTCATTGAAATTTTGGCAGCCTCCAGTCGTAAAGGATAGCTACTATCCTTATCATCAAAACAGTTAAACTACAAACTACGGAAGATACCGTAAGGTCACCTGTTAACGTAACTGCTATGTAGAAAGCAACGGCTCCGATTATGCTACAGCTTGCGTAAAAGTCATCTCTTAGCACGGAAGGAACTTTTCCAAGAAGTAAATCGCTGATTATCCCACCACCAACACCTGTCAGCGTTGCAAGAATAACGATACCAAAGAAAGAGACGTCGGCGTTGTAAGCTATCAAAGCTCCAGTTGTTGTGAAAGCCGAAAGTCCTATAGCATCTGGGATAAGAATGTAATACTTGTTTTTTATATCCCCTTTTGCCACCTTATAAATAACTATTGCAAGCCAAACGCCTAAAAGGGCAACACTCATATCCGTAAGGGATTTCAAAGCGTTAGGAACCGTGTTTATAAGTAAATCTCTCGTTATTCCACCACCTAATGCAGTCATAACACCAAGGACAGTTATACCAAGAAGGTCTAAACCTTCCTTTATAGCCTTTAAAGAACCTGTTAAAGCAAATGCAACTATGCCAATAATATTCATCACGTAGAATATTTCTTTAGTAAAGTCCATAAAGTTTTATCCACCTCCAACTTTCCGTTATAGACGATGTTGTAGTTATCATCAAACTTAACCTTAAAGCCGTAAAATTTTACACCTTCTGAGATAACTTCGGCAAATGTTTTTGAAAAAGCTTTATCTGTCTCAAAGTTTGGTAAAAATTTATCACAATCCCTTAAAGATAAAACCATTATGGCAGCATCAAATCCTTGTCTTTTTAATTCTAAAAGATGTTTTAGATGTTTTAAACCTCTCTCAGTTGGAGCATCTGGAAAGTAGCAAACATCACCTATCTTCAAATTACAACCTTTTAGCTCTATATACAGGTTATCATCGATTAGAAAATCAATTCTACTGTCTTTATACTTAACTTCAGACTTTATTTTTTGGGGATTAAATCCAAGAAAACCTGCTTGGATTATCCTTTTTGCTATTTTTGAGTGAATGGAAGTATTTACAAGAATAAAACCTTCTTCCATCTTTGCTGCTAAGAGTTTGTAAGGTGTTTTGTTTTGTTCTTTGTTTCTTAAAAGTAAAATATCTCTACCTTCTGTAAGGATTTCTTTTAACCTTCCAGTGTCGGATATATGACAGTGAGTAATCTCACCGTTAACACTACAAACACCAACAAACCTGTTTTTTCTATACAAAAACTTTCCTTTGATAGGATTTCCTACTTCAGAAGATTTAAGTATTACCATAAACGTTTAGAAAATCAAAAGCTGGTTGTAGTGCAACTCTTCCTTTAGCAGTCCTTTTTATAAAACCTATCTTCAGAAGGTAAGGCTCTATGACTTCTTCTATAGTTCTTTTGTCTTCTGATATAGCAAAGGATATTGTGTTTAATCCTACTGGTCCACCGTTAAACTGAAAAACAAGAGATTTTAGATATTTCAGTGAAAGAGAGTCTATACCAAGGTCGTTGATAGATAAAAACCTTAAAGCTTCTTTTGCAATTTCGTAATCTATTACAGATTTACCGTGTGTAACGGCGTAATCATAAACTCTCCTTAAAAGTTTGTTTGCTATTCTTGGAGTTCCTTTCGAATGTTTTGCTATCAATAACGCTCCTTCCTGCGTTATATCTATTCCATAAATTTTAGCCGACCTAAGTATAATTTTGGAAAGGGACTCATCATCGTAAAAGTCAAGGTTAAGGATAATTCCAAACCTTGATATAAGTGGAGAAGACAACATACCAACTCTTGTGGTAGCACCAATAAGAGTAAACTTAGCCAAGTCTATCCTTATAGCTTTTGCAGACCTTCCTTTCCTTCCTGAACCACCACCTAAAACAACATCAACCTTAAAATCTTCCATAGCAGAGTAAAGTATCTCTTCCAAAGTAGGAGATAATCTATGAATCTCGTCTATAAACAGAATATCGTTATCTTTAAGTGATGTTAAAAGACCAACAAGGTCTCCTTTCTTTTCTAAAACCGGAGCAGATGTTATTTTTATACTACTTCCCATCTCGTTTGCTATAATGGAAGCCAGTGTAGTTTTCCCAAGGCCAGGGGGACCAGATAAAATTGTGTGGTCTAATGGTTTACCTTTTATCTTTGCCGCTTCAATGAATATTTTTAGCTGTTTTTTTACTTCGTCCTGACCTATAAAATCGTCTAAAAATTTTGGCCTTATTGATGTATCCATCTTCTTCAATCATTTTGTTAGTAAGTAGAAATTATACAAAAAAAAATATAAAATAGTAAAGATTGCAAATTTTTTGGAGGATACCGTGAAGATAGTTGATTTAAGAGGAAGATACTTTAAAGAGAATGAAGAGTTAAATAAACTTATAAAAAGAAGTGATGTAGAAACTGACTTATACGAACCTGTAGTAAAAGAGATAATAAAAAACGTAAAAGAAAGAGGAGATGAGGCTTTAATAGAGTATACAGAAAAGTTTGATAAAGTAAAGATAGCTCCAGAAGACCTTGTTATTCCTTACGAAGAATTGGAAAAAGCTTATGAAGAGATAGAGGAAGAAGTTAGATGGGCTTTTGAGGTTGCCTACGAAAGGATTTATGAATTTCACGAACATCAAAAAGAAAAATCCTTTTTTAAAGAAGAAGACGGAATAATTCTTGGTCAAAAGGTTACACCTCTTGAAAAGGTTGGACTATACGTTCCGGGAGGAAAAGCAGCCTATCCTTCAAGTGTTTTGATGAACGCAATCCCTGCAAGAGTAGCAGGTGTTCCAGATATAGTTATGTGCTCTCCAAACCCTAACAAGTATACGTTAGCTGCGGCTTTCATATGTGGAATAGACACTGTTTACAGAATAGGTGGAGCTCAGGCTGTAGCAGCCATGGCCTACGGCACAGAAACGGTTAGAAAAGTAGACAAGATAGTAGGTCCGGGAAATATATACGTAGCTTTAGCTAAGAAAAATGTTTTTGGAGTTGTTGATATAGATATGATAGCAGGACCTTCAGAAATACTGGTTATAGCCGATGAAAGTGCAAACTACAGATGGATAGCAGCCGACCTACTATCTCAAGCCGAACATGACGAGCTTGCAGCATCAATACTCGTTACTACTTCCTATGAACTTGCAGAAAAAGTTAAAGAATACCTTTACAATGAGCTTTTAAAAGATTTCTCAAGAAAAGAAATAGCTCAAAAATCTTTAGATAACTATGGCCATGCTTTTATAGTAGAAGACTTAGATTTAGCTTGTGAAGTAGCTAACTACATAGCCCCAGAACACCTTGAAGTTGTCACAGAAAACCCTTTTGACCTGTTAAACAAGATAAAAAACGCAGGAGCTATATTCCTTGGCCATTACTCAACAGAACCCCTTGGAGATTACATACTTGGACCAAACCACGTATTACCAACAGGTGCAGCTGCAAGATTTTCCTCTCCACTTGGAGTTTATGATTTTGTAAAAAGAAGTTCAGTTATCTATGTATCTAAGGAAGGGTTTGAGAGAGTTGCTAACCACTCGATAAATATGGCAAACGCCGAAGGTTTAGAAGCCCATGCACTAAGTGTAAAGATTAGAAAGGAAGATTATGAAAGATAACGAAAAAGACTTTGAAATAGACCCAAGGTTTTTGATGGCCGTGGAGCGTTCTACAACCGCTCTCTTAGGCCTTTCTATATCTTTAATCGTTTTAGGCTTTGTAGTTGAAAAATTTGAACTTTTCTTACATCTACTTACTTATGAGTTAAAAGATAAACCAATAAACAATCTGTTTAAAAACATTGAATTTTATAAATACCTTGGAATGTTTATAATCGGTATAGGAATAGCAACTGCTTTTTATTCTTATTACTACTATATAAAATGGGTAGAAAATTTAAAAAACAGAACGATAGAAACAGATAAGAAAATATACCTTTACCTGTCAGTCGTAGTAGCA
>PNIU01000069.1 GCA_002878035.1 Sulfurihydrogenibium sp. | reverse complement strand
TCAAGAACATTTTTAGCATCTGCAGAGGGGTCAACGCCTCTGTAGATTTTCTCTACTTTTCCTTGAGGATTAACTATCACTGTATTTCTTGAGCAAAGGCCAAATATAAGAGGTATTCCGTATGCTTTTGCCACCTCTCCTTTTTGGTCAGATAAGAAAGTTACTTTAAGGTTGTATTTTTGCTTAAATTTTCTTATAGATTCTAAGTCATCTGTGCTTATTCCAAAAACCTGTATATTGTGTTTCTTAAACTCATCTATCAGTTTTGTATATTCTTTTGCTTGTGTAGTGCATCCCGGTGTGTCAGCTTTTGGATAAAAATAGAGAACTACCCATTTTCCTTTGTAATCGGAAAGTTTTACTGGTTTACCTTCATCGGACATTAAAGTAAAGTCGTAAGCTTGGTCTCCCTCTTTTAACTGCTGTCCGGCTGTAGCCAATCCTAAGAATGTTAAAATTGCCATCAAAACTTTTAGCATTACTCACTCTCCTAAACAACCATCTTAAGGTTTTTGTTTGCGTTTCTTAACTTAAACTCTTCCTCTATAGCCTGTAAAACTTCCATTTTATACTTAGGAGAACACCAGTAAGGAGCTATAAGCTCGTCTTCCGTTGCCTCTCCTGTTATTCTGTGGACTATTATGTCCTTAGGTAGATATGATAAAAAGTCTACAGCTAACTTAGCGTACTCTTTCATATCCAGCTCTCTAATCTCTCCTTTGTAATACTGCTTTTCCATAGCGGTATGTTTTACGATGTGTAAAGGATGTATCTTTATACCATCTATCGGTAAGGCAGCTATAAGTTTTGCCGTTTCCATCATATCTTCGTAATCCTCGTCTGGTAATCCCAGTATAACGTGGGCACAAACTTTTATACCACTTCTCTTTTTGGTTCTTAAAACTGCATCCACAAAATCTGCTACACCATGAGCCCTGTTTATCTTTCTAAGAGTTCTAAAGTGGGCAGATTGAAGGCCATACTCTACCCAAATTTCTGGCTTTTCTACAGTGTAAGATGCTATAAGGTCTAAAACTTCCTCTGGAACACAGTCTGGTCTTGTTCCAATAGACATTCCTATTATCTCTGGATAACTCATAGCTTGGTCGTAAACTTCCTTTAACTTTTCAACAGGTGCATACGTATTTGTAAAAGCCTGAAAGTAAGCTAAAAACCCTTTCACATTTTTAAACCTGTTTTTGTAAAACTCCATACTTTTCTCTATCTGTTCTTTAACAGATTGTTTGGTCATAGCGTACGGACTAAAAGACTCGTTGTTGCAAAAAGTGCAACCACCTGCAGCTTTACTGCCATCTCTGTTTGGACATGTAAAACCAGCGTCTATAGCTATCTTCTGAATCCTTCCACCATACTTTTCTTTAAGATAATCGTTGAACTTTCTGTAATACATCTTAAGCCCTCATTCTTGTTAACTTCCTGATATAATAATATCTCTAAAATATTTTTTCAAGGAGGAATATTTTAAATGTACAAAGTTTTAGTTACAGATGACATCTCTCCTAAAGGTTTAGATATACTAAACAACGATGAAATGATAGATTTAGACTATCAACCTGAGATAAAGTTTAACGAACTTTTAGAAATCATAAAAGATTACGACGCAATCATAACAAGAAGTAGGACTCCAGTAACAAAAGAACTGTTAGAAAGGGCAGAAAAACTAAAGGTTGTAGGAAGAGCAGGCGTAGGAGTAGATAACGTAGATTTAGAGGAATGTTCAAGAAGGGGAATACTTGTTATAAATACACCGGGGGCTAACACGATAGGTGCAGCCGAAATAACTATGGCTCACATTTACGCAGTTTTAAGAAGACTACATTTAGCTCACCAATCTATGTTGGAAGGACAGTGGGATAGAAAAAGATTTATGGGTGAAGAGCTTGACGGAAAAGTTGTAGGTATAATCGGACTTGGTAACGTTGGTTCACAGGTGGCTATAAGATGTAAAGCCGCCGGTTCAAAGGTTATAGCTTATGACCCTTACATTCCAAGAGAAAAAGGTGATAGGTTAGGAGTTGAGCTTGTAGACACACTACATGAGCTAATAAAAAGGTCAGATATCATAACACTTCACTGTCCATTAACAGAAGAAACAAAAAACATGATAGGTAAAAAAGAATTTGAGCTTATGAAAAAAGGCGTTTACTTTATAAACTGTGCAAGAGGTGGAATAGTTGACGAAGACGCTCTGTATGAAGCTTTAAAGGAAGGTAAGATAGCAGGTCTTGGTCTTGATGTTTACTCAAAAGAACCACCGGACGACAGAATAAGAAGGATATTTGAATTTCCAAACGTAAGCCTTTCACCACACATTGGAGCAAACACTTACGAATCTCAAGATAACGTAGCTATAAAGATAGCTCAGTATGTTATAGCTGCTTTAAAAGGTCAGTTTGTAGAGGTTGCCGTAAACGCACCATTTACAATTACAGAAGGTTTCGAAAACATAAAAGCTTATCTGGAGCTTGCAGAAAAACTTGGAAGTTTCTTGACACAGTATGCAGGTGGACATTTTAGAGAGATAAACGTAGAAGTTAGAGGAACAATAAAAGAACATATAGAGCCTATAGTTGCATTTTTCCTAAAAGGTTATTTATCTCCAGTATTAGACACACCGGTAAATATAATAAACGCACCTTTCATTGCAAAAGAAAGAGGCATAAACATTGTTAAATCTACAAGAGAAGCAGGTTTAAACTTTAAAGAGTTTATAAAGATTACGGCAAAAGCAGAAGATAGGGAAGTGATTGTAGGGGGAACGGCGTTTTACGAAAAACTACCAAGAATAATGCTTGTAGATAACTACTGGATAGATATAGAGCCTTCCGGTGTTATCCTTATGTTTGAAAACCGAGATGTTCCGGGTGTAATAGGAAAACTTGGAACGATACTTGCAAGACACAACATAAACATAGCAGGTTTTAGACTTGGAAGATTAGAAAAAGGTAAAATAGCCCTTGGAGCTTTACAACTTGACGATAAACTAAACGAAGCCATTTTAGAAGAGATACACCAAATTCCTGAGATAATAAAAGCTAAACAAGTTATACTATAGAAGGAGGTAACCAGTTGTCTAAAAAGATTAGAGTTGCGATAGCCGGAGTTGGAAACTGCGCAAGCTCACTGATACAGGGAATTTATTACTACAAAGAAAAACAGAACCTTGAAGCAAGTGGAATAATGCATGAAGATATAGGTGGCTACAAACCTTGGGATATAGAAATAGTAGCCGCTTGGGATATTGACGCAAGAAAAGTAGGCTACGATGTAAGTCAGGCTATCTTTGCTCCACCAAACTGCACTACCGTTTTTAAAAGAGATATACCCAACATGGGTGTAAAAGTAAGAATGGGTAAAGTCTTAGACGGTTATCCAGAACATATGAAAAACTACCCACCAGAAAACGCATTTATTCTTGCCGACGCAAAAGAAGACAGTTTAGAGACAGTTGTAAAAGTTTTAATAGAATCAAAAGCCGATGTTCTTGTAAATTACGTACCGGTAGGAGCCGAGAAAGCCGCAAGGTTTTACGCTCAGGCATGCCTTGAAGCAGGAGTATCTTTTATAAACTGTATGCCTACGTTTATTGTATCTGATGAAGAGTGGGCTAAAAAGTTTGAAGATGCTCGTATACCAGTTATAGGAGACGATATCAAATCCCAAGTAGGAGCAACAATAACCCACAGAGTCCTGACACAACTTCTTTTAGATAGAGGTGTAAAAATAGATAGGACTTACCAACTAAACGTCGGTGGAAATACAGACTTTTTAAACATGTTGGAAAGAAGCAGGTTAGAAACCAAGAAAAAATCAAAAACAGAAGCCGTAACTTCTTTAATACCTTACGGTATAGACCCAAGAAACGTGCATATAGGTCCATCAGATTACGTTCCTTGGCTTAAAGATAAAAAACTTGCCTTTATTAGAATAGAAGGAAGACTTTTCGGTGATGTGCCTATGAATATAGAACTTCGTCTTGAAGTTGAAGATTCTCCTAACAGTGCCGGTGTAGCCATCGATGCAATCAGATGCGCAAAAATAGCCCAAGAAAGAGGAATAGGTGGTCCTTTATACTCTATATCCGCTTACACTATGAAACACCCACCAATCCAGTATAAAGACTGGCAAGCAAGACAGATGGTCGAGGAGTTTATAGCAGGTATAAGAGAAAGATAAAAGTTGAGAATAAAAATAAAAGTTAAGCCCGGTGCAAGTAAAAACGAAGTAAAAAAGATAGAAGAAAACTTTTTTGAAGTAAAGGTAACTGCCGTTGCCGAAAAAGGTAAAGCAAACGAAAAAGTGATAGAACTTTTGTCAGACTTTCTTAAAGTCCCAAAATCTAAAGTAAAGATAGTTAGAGGCCTTACAAGTAGAGATAAAGAAGTGGAGATAGAAAGTGGTTAAAAATTTTTAACTAAAGGATAACTAAGGAACAACAAAGAGAGAAAAAATATAAACCTACAATTAACAAAATTCCAAAAATTATCTCTGAAACTAAAATCCAACCATACTTAAATAAAGCAAATATTAAGATTTTGTATTAAAATATTTAGTTACCAGAAATTTTAGAGGTGGTAAAATTGTCAGAACTTATAGAAAAAGACGCTTGTGGAGTAGGATTTTTAGCAAACATAAAAGGAATAAAATCTCATAAACTTCTATACAACGCCCTTGAATCCCTTGCAAACCTTGACCACAGAGGAGCAGTCAGTGCTGACGGAAAAACAGGAGACGGTGCAGGAATTCTAACACAGATACCTTACAAATTCTTTCAGAAAGAACTAAAAAAGCTTGGTATAAACGTTCCTTCAGTAGAAGATTTCGCAGTAGGAGTTTTCTTCTTACCAAAAGGTAAAGAAGAGTCTATAAAAAAAGAGATAGAAGATATAATAAACCAAAAGTTTAAATTCCTTGGATGGAGAGAAGTTCCTATAAAAGAAGATGAAATAGGAGAGATAGCAAAAAGAACACAACCAACAATCTTTCAAGGATTTATATCCAAGGAAGGAATAAAAACCGATAACTTCGAAAAAGAACTGTTTATACTTAGAAAAAGACTTGAAAAGCTTACTCAAAACCCTGACTACAAAGATTTTTACATACCTTCCTTATCTTCAAGAACGATAGTTTACAAAGGTTTAGTAACTGCTCCAAAATTAAGAGATTTCTATTTTGACCTTCAAGATGAAGATTACGAAACAGCTTTTGCAATATTCCATCAAAGGTATTCAACAAACACATTTCCAAACTGGAAGTTAGCCCATCCGTTTAGAATGCTTGCCCACAACGGTGAGATAAACACAATATCTGCCAACAGAAACTGGTTAAAGGCAAAAGAACAAGATATAAGGGAAGTTTGGGGAGAGTTGGCAGAAATTATACTTCCGATAACGAACGACAATGACAGCGATTCTGCATCTTTAGATAACGCCGTAGAGTTTTTAGTCCATTCTGGTAAAGATATACTTACGGCTATCAACGTTTTAATTCCAAGGGCTTGGGAAAACGATGAAAGACTAACTCCGGAAGAAAGAGCCTTTTATGAGTATTTTGCTTGTATATTTGAAAGCTGGGATGGACCGGCAGCAATCGCTTTTACAGATGGTAAAATCATCGGTGGAAAGTTAGATAGAAACGGTTTAAGACCGGCAAGATACATAATAACCAACGATACGATTTTGATGGCCTCTGAGGTTGGTGTTATAGAGTTTCCAGAAGAAGAAGTTGTTTTAAAAGGAAGACTTGGTCCAGGGGACAAAATAGCGTTAGACCTTGAAACAGGAAAAATATACTTCTCAGAAGAGATAATAGATTTAATAGCAAAAAATAAAAAATACAAAGAGTGGATAGAATCAAACATCGTTCCTTTTATACCTGCTAAGGATACACCTGAATTAGAATACAAAGAAGTATTAAAAGAACTTATAACATTTGGTTACGATAAAGACGAGATAAACATGGTAGTTAAAGAAATGGCTCTGAAAGGTGCAGAGCCTACCTACTCTATGGGTAATGACACTCCTATATCCGTGTTGTCAAGAAGACCAAAGATGCTTGCATCTTACTTTAAACAAAGGTTTGCTCAGGTTACAAACCCACCTATAGACCCAATCAGAGAAAAAAAAGTTATGTCTTTAAAAACATACGTAGGTAGAAAAGAAAACTTCCTACTTGAAACTCCAAAACATGCAAATCAAATAGTCTTCGAAAGCCCTATAATCTTTGACAACGAAATGGAAGAACTTATAAAAACTTACCCAGAGAAAGTTCAAATAATACCAACCATATTCCCACCTTACGAAACTGCATTAGAACCAACTTTAGATGAGATATGTGAAAGAGTTGAAGAAGCAGTAGATAACGGAAAAGAGATAATCATACTTTCAGACAGAGATGTATCGATAGAAGGAGCCCCTATTCCTATGGGTTTAGCCGTTGGAGCCGTTAACACATACATGGCAAAAAAAGGTAAGAGAAGCAAGTTTAGTATAATAGCAGATTCAGGAGAAGTAAGAGACACTCACTCTATTGCCTTCTTGATAGGTTACGGAGCTACGTTAGTAAACCCTTATATGGCAGTTCAGATAATAAGAAACCTCGTAGAAGAAGATAAAAAGTTTGAGTTAACCTTTGAAGAAGCTGTTAAAAATTACAAAAAAGCCGTTAACGAAGGACTGCTTAAAATAATGTCCAAAATGGGAATAGCAACGATAAAAAGCTACAGAGGTTCTGGACTGTTTGAAGCTTTGGGAATATCAAAGGAAGTTATAGATAAATGTTTTCCGGGAACGGTATCAAAACTTGACGGTATAGGTTTTGTAGAGATTGCAAGAGAAACGTTGGCAAGGTTTAACCCTGCCTTTTCTGGAGAGATGAAAGAGTTACCTGTAGGTGGAGAATACAGGTATAGAAGAGAAGGTGGAGAATTCCACTCTTGGAACCCTAAAGCCTTAACATCTCTACACAAAGCAGTTAGACAGCTTAGCCTCGATGATTACAAAGCTTTTACAGAATACGCTTATGCAGAAAAACCTGTAGAACTTAGAGACTTACTACAGATATCTTCAGATAGACCACCTATACCAATAGAAGAAGTAGAGCCTGCAGAATCTATAATGAAAAGGTTTGTCGGTGCTGGAATGTCGGTTGGAGCTTTAAGTAGAGAAGCCCACGAGACTATAGCGGAAGCTATGAACAGGATAGGTGGAAAGTCAAACTCAGGAGAAGGTGGAGAAGACCCTGCAAGGTATGGTACCATCAAGAACAGTAAAATAAAACAAGTTGCCTCTGGAAGATTTGGCGTAACACCTGAGTATTTAATCTCTGCTGAAGAGATAGAGATAAAGATAGCACAAGGTGCAAAGCCCGGAGAAGGTGGACAACTACCCGGTAAAAAAGTAGACACTTACATAGCATTTTTAAGACACGCAAAACCCGGAATAACTCTAATATCACCACCACCTCACCACGATATATACTCTATAGAAGATTTAGCCCAACTTATATACGACCTTAAAATGATAAATCCAAAGGCTAAAGTTATCGTAAAACTTGTTTCTGAAAGTGGAATAGGTGTTGTAGCGTCCGGTGTTGCAAAAGCCTTTGCTGATGTTATTCACATATCTGGACACGATGGTGGAACCGGAGCATCACCTTTATCTTCAATAAAAAACGCCGGAACAATATGGGAGCTTGGACTACCCGAAGTCCATAAAGCTTTGATAGATAATGATTTAAGGTCAAGAGTCAAACTTAGGGTAGACGGTGGTATAAAAACCGGAAGAGACATTATAATTGGAGCCCTTCTTGGAGCCGAAGAGTTTGGTTTTGGAACTGCTTTAATGGTAGCGGAAGGTTGCGTTATGGCAAGGCAGTGTCACCTAAACACCTGTCCCGTTGGAATAACGACACAAGATAAAAGATTAAGAGAAAAGTTCCCCGGCAAACCAGAGCATATCATAAACTACCTTAAATTTGTAGCCGAAGAAGTAAGACAGTATCTGGCAGATATGGGATACAGAAGCCTTGACGAGATTATAGGAAGAACTGACTTACTAAAACCTGTAATACCTCACGACCATTACAAAGCTAAAAAGATAAAGTTTGACCACGTTTTAATAAGTTACGACCCAACCAAGCCACGAAAGTCTATGCAAGATAGCAATCCTATTCCAGATTCTAAAAAACCTTTCGATTTAGAGATACTAAACGATATCCTTCCTGCTATAGAAAAAGATGAAAACTTCTCAGGATTCTACATACTAAGGAACACATACAGGTCTTTCGGTGCAAGGATAGCCTACGAGATAGTGAAGAGATACGGAGATAAAGGTCTAAGAAACGGTAAAATAGAGCTTAATCTACACGGCACCGCTGGACAAAGTTTTGGAGCCTTCTGTGTCCATGGACTTGTTTTATCTCTAACAGGTCAAGCAAACGACTACGTAGGTAAAGGAATGGCAGGTGGATTAATCATAATAAAACCACCAAAAGAGTTTAAAGGCGAAAGTCATAAAAACGTTATAGCTGGAAATACGATACTTTACGGTGCAACCGGGGGTCAGGTGTTTATATCTGGAAAAGTAGGAGAAAGGTTTGCAGTAAGAAACAGTGGAGCCGTTGCAGTAGTTGAAGGTGTTGGAGACCACGGTTGTGAGTATATGACAGATGGAACTGTGATGGTCTTAGGAGAGATTGGTGTTAACTTTGGAGCCGGAATGACAGGTGGAGTTGCTTACATCTACGCACCAAACGAAGATATAAACAGAAAGATAAACAAATCTTACGTAGAAATCTTGCCTTTAGAAGATGAAGATATCGACCAAATCGAAAAACTACTTATAAAACATAAAGGTTA
>PNIU01000056.1 GCA_002878035.1 Sulfurihydrogenibium sp. | reverse complement strand
TTTCATACTTTATAGCCTGAGAATATGGACCTATTGGTTTAGGAGCTTTTTCTGTATATATTTCCTGCATCTTCCACTCCAATCTAAATGTTATAGTGCTTTAAGCTTTTGTAAAATTATAACATAGCATCAAATAGCTAAATAGTTCTTAACAAACCTAATAAATTAGATTATGAAAACATTGTTTGGTTTCTAAGTTAAAGATAAATTTATGTTTAAAATGAATAATACCTCTTGACAAATAAAGATATTTTAGGTTAAACTTAGCTATCACTTTATTTGAAGGGGGTTTAACATGACAAAGTCAGAACTAATCGCAAAGGTAGCTGAAAAGGCAGGGCTTAAAAAATCTGAAGCAGAAAAAGCAGTAAACGCTGCCATCGAAGCAGTAGTAGAAGCCCTTGCTAAGGGAGAAAGAACAGCTATTCCTGGTCTTGGGGTTTTCAACATCAGAGAAAGAAAGGCAAGAAAAGGAAGAAATCCAAGAACAGGAAAAGAGATTAAAATTCCTGCAAGAAAAGTTGTATCTTTCACAGCTGCTAAGTCTTTAAAAGAAGCTTTAAACGCTAAGAAGTAATCTATTCTTTCAAGATAAAGGGGCTGTAAAGCCCCTTTTTTTGATTAAACACCCTTATAAACTTCCGTTCCGACACCTTCCTTTGTAAAAATCTCAAGTAAAATACAGTGAGGTATTCTACCGTCTAATATATGTGCTTTGTTAACGCCGTTTTCTACTGCTTGTATACAAGCTTTTACTTTTGGAATCATGCCACCTTTTATAGTACCTTCCTTTATCATATTCTCTATTTCCTGTGTTGAAATGGAAGAAATGGTTTTTCCTTCAGCATCTTTTAATCCTTCAATATCTGTTAGAAAGAGAACTTTTTCTGCGTTTAATGCTGCGGCTACAGCTGCGGCTACAAAGTCTGCATTTATGTTATAAGCGTTTCCTTCGTCGTCGTAGCCGATAGGTGCTATTACTGGAATGTAATTATCTTCATCAAGATGTTTTAAAAGTTGAGGGTTTATCTTTTCTACCTCTCCAACGTGTCCTAAATCTATTAGCTCTGTAGGTCTAAAATCACCCATAGATTTAAAATACTCTTCAGCGTCTAACTTTCTGGCTTTTATAAGTTCTCCGTCTTTTCCAGTTATACCTACGGCTTTTACATGTCCTCCAGAGTAGCTGTTTATAAGTTGAACTATGCTTTTATTTACAAGTCCTCCTAAAACCATCTCAACTATGTCCATCGTTTCTCTGTCTGTTACTCTTAAACCACCTACAAATTTAGACTCTAAACCCATTTTTTTTAGATACTGACCTATCTGAGGACCCCCTCCATGGACAATAACAGGGTTTATTCCTATATACTTTAGCATCAGCACATCTTGGGCAAAAGCCGACCTAAGGTCAGCTTTATCCATAGCGTTACCACCATACTTTATAACAAAAGTTTTTCCTCTAAAAGTTCTTATGTAAGGTAATGCTTCAAGTAAAATACTTGCCTTTTCTATAGCCTTTTCCAACCTTTTACCCCCAATATAAAAAAATTTTGTTTATTTTAACATAAAGATTTAGATAGATTTGATGAATTCAAGGTTTGCGACTTTGATTGTTTTTAGTTTGCCTTCTGATAAGAGATGGTTTATTTCTTCTTTTGTTTCTTGGTCAAACAGAGTTTCTATATCTTTAAATGTAAAAGCTCTGTTTTTGAAAGTTCTGATTATATCATCTTTGTCAAGGTGAACTTTCTTTACATCTCCACCTTCTTTTCTTGTGGCAACGTTAACGTTTAAACCTTCAAACATACTTGCTATCTCGTAAAGAGTTTGGTTATCTACAGGAAAAACTCTGTAAGCTGGTGGTCTGTCTATGGTTGATATGTCTATTCTATCTGGGTTTATCTTCTTTGCAGCTTCTACAATTTTTTCTATAACTTCTTTTTTGTCGTTTACATGTTTTACTACTAAAACTTCTAAGACTAAAGTTCCCTGATATTCTTTTCTGAAAGAAATCATACCGTTTATTATGTCTTCTATTTTTATTCCTTTTAAAGGTCTATCTACTTTTTCAAAAGTTTTTTGGTCTGCTGCATCTAAAGATAGCTTAACAATATCGAATTTTTTTAAAGCTTGTCTAACTTTTACATCGTTTATGGTGCTTGCGTTTGATAGTATAAGGGTTTTTGAAGTTCCTTTAACTTGGTTTAGTTTGTCTATAAGTTCTCCGAGTTTTGAGTAAAGGGTTGGTTCTCCGTTTGCCGTTACAGTTATAACGTCTGGATTTTTATTTTTAGATAGGTAATCTTTAACTTCTTCTACTATATCATCTGGGTTTGGTTCTTTTTCTATTTTGTCAGTTGGTTTTGCTTTTTCCAATTCACAGTAAAGACAGTCAAAGTTGCAACTCTTTTTTTCTGGTGAAAGGTCTATACCTAAAGAAAGACCAAACCTTCTTGATAAAACAGGGCCAAAGATGTATTTATACATACTTTCCATTTTACACAAAACCTTTTTAGATTAATGTATGCATTTTTTAATTTAGATGCAAAGTTTTGCTGGTTTGTTAAATTCCTATGATTTTTATGATTACTCTTTTTGGTCTTTGTCCGTCGTATTCTGCATAAAATATTTCCTGCCAAGGGCCAAGGTCTAACTTTCCGTTTGTTATAGGTAAAACTACCTGAAGATGTGTAAGTAGGTTCTTTAGATGGGCATCTGCGTTATCTTCTCCTGTTCTGTGATGTTTGTAATCTTCTTTAAAAGGGGCTAAATTTTCAAGCCAATTCCATATATCTTCGTGTAAACCTTCTTCGTCATCTTGGATTATGACAGATGCCGTAAGATGCATCGCTGAAACTAAACATAGACCTTCTTTAACTCCAGACTCTCTAACGGCTTTTTCCACATCTTGAGTTATTTTTATAAGTTCTCTTCTGTTTTTTGTGTTAAAGGTTAGATACTTTGTATAACTTTTCAAGTCAGTTCCTCCCTTATATATTTTTTAGAAGTTGTCTAAACTTTGCAGTTTTTGTTAAGCAGTCATAACCGTTGTTTGCAAGTAAACTGTATTTCATAAAAGAAAAACTTGACAGATACTTAGATAATGTTTTCACATACTCAGGATTAGACATTCTCTCCATATCGTCTGCTACAACGTCCTGCCTCATACTATCTGGCATATAATGGGCAAGATGGACTGGTTTTCCATACTTAGAGTAAAACTGGGCATTTTTTAGTATACTTTCTGGATTACCGTAACCGTTGCTTTCCGAAGATTTGTTATTTTTCATACTTTGGAAAAATACTGCGTTGCTTTCGTTTATAACAGGTTCAAAATACTTTATAAAGTCTAATCCTTCTTTAAATTCTATCAACCATCCACCGAAACTTATACCTACCTGGGCCGAAGGCATCTTACTTTTTATAAGTCTAACTGCTTTTAAAAGGTTATCTCTTAGTTTACTGTAGTATTCTATAGTTGTGTCGTTTATTCTATCGGAGTATTCGTATCGTCTTGAACAGTCATATCTGCAAGCTGTGTAGGTAGACTGTTCTGTAGCAAGGGCAAAGTAAACTGTTCTACCGTAGGAAGATAGGTAGGATAAGGTCTCTTCAATGTCTGCTAAAAAGCTGTCTGAAATGTGATAGTCTCCTTTGGTTGGTTGTCCGTAAGATGTGTTTTGTCCGTCGTAGTTTTCCCACGTTATAACCATTATTTCGTAACCTAAACGTGAATACTCTGTAAACCTTCCTCTCTTTGCAAAATCTCTAACGTAATCCATACTTGGAGAGTAAACTCTACCTACGTTATCCTTTGCACCGTTTATCCACATACAGAGTATATCTGGTTTTAAAGTTTCCAGTACATACCTACCTTCGGTAGTTGTAATTATCTGTTCTGGGTCATCACCAAGGCCAAACTTTATCTGTTTTTGGGTTATGTTTACGTTGGAACTGGAAGATGATTCTCCACCGCCCCCACCACCACATCCAAGTATAAAGGTAGCACCTACTACAAGGGTTTTTATGAAGTCTCTTCTATCTACAGTCTGTATGAGTTTTTTTTCTAACATATTACTTTTCCTATGAAAAAATATATAATAATATTTTAAACTCACACGGTAAAAAAACAAAAAAGGAGAGTTAACTATGGACATGGAAAAATTGGAAGAGGTTCCCATAACGTTTGAAGAGCTTTTGAAAGATGTTGAGATTAAAACCGCCGCTTCTGCTTACGTTTTGATAGAAGCCAATCCTTCTGAAATTCCCGGGATACTAAAAGCTTTAGCCGCTGTGCCTAACGTAAAGTCTGCTGACGTTGTTACAGGTATATACGACATAATCGTTTATCTTATAGGAGAAGACCAAAACGAGATAGGTAGAGTTGTAATAAAAGATATAAACTCTATACCGGGAGTAAAAAAAGCTACAACTTGTATGGTTGTAAAACTATAAGTTTAAATACTTTCTTAAAAATCTGCCCGTGTAAGAGTTTTCGTTTTGTGCTATCATCTCAGGAGTGCCTTGGGCTACTATCTGGCCTCCTTTATCTCCACCTTCTGGTCCAAGGTCTATTATCCAGTCTGCACATTTTATAACATCAAGGTTATGTTCTATAACTACAACCGTGTTTCCTTTTTCTACAAGTTGGTTTAAGACCTGAATTAGTTTTGCTACATCATGGGAATGAAGGCCTGTTGTTGGTTCGTCCAGTAGGTATAAGGTTTTTCCTGTATCCCTTTTAGAGAGTTCTCTGGATAGTTTTATTCTCTGGGCTTCTCCACCGCTTAACGTAGTTGCTGGTTGGCCTAACTTAATGTAATCAAGTCCTACATCGTGAAGTACTTTTAGCTTGTTTCTTATCGTTGGGACATTCTCGAAAAACTCTAACGCTTCTGCAACAGTCATATCCAAGACATCTGCGATATTCTTTCCTTTATAGAGTATAGACAGTGTTTCTTTGTTATACCTTTTTCCACCGCAGACTTCACAGGTAACGTATATATCTGGTAAAAAATGCATCTCTATCTTTACAACACCTTCTCCTTGGCATGCTTCACATCTTCCACCTTTTACGTTAAAGGAAAATCTACCTGCAGTGTAGCCTCTGGCTTTTGCTTCCATAGTAGATGCAAAAAGTTCTCTTATGTGGTCGAAAACTTTTGTGTAAGTTGCAGGGTTTGACCTTGGAGTTCTTCCTATTGGGGATTGGTCTACGTTTATAACTTTGTCTATATGTTCCCATCCTTCAATTTTATCGTGAAGTCCTACATCTTCACTGCTACCGTAAAACTTTTGTTTAGCCGCCTGCCATAGAATATCGTAGATAAGTGTAGACTTTCCACTTCCAGACACACCGGTTATCGCAACCAAAACACCAAGTGGTATCTTTACATCTATATTTTTTAGATTATGATGTTTTGCTCCGTAGATTGTCAAAAATTTATCTTTTATCCTTCTTCTTTCTTTTGGAACTGGTATTTTTAACTTTCCACTTAGATACTTTCCTGTAAGTGAGTTTGGATTTTGCTTTATCTCTTCAACTGTTCCTTGTGCCGTTATCTGTCCTCCGTAAACACCGCTTCCGGGACCAATATCGACTATGTAGTCCGCTTCCTCTATTGTTTCTGGGTCGTGTTCTACCACTATAACCGTGTTTCCAAGGTCTCTAAGTTCTTTTAGAGTATTTACCAGTTTTGCCGTATCCCTTGGATGAAGTCCTATAGATGGTTCATCTAAAACATACAAAACACCGGACAGTTTAGAGCCTATCTGTGTAGCAAGTCTTATTCTTTGAGCTTCTCCACCGCTTAACGTGGTTGCTGACCTTTCTAACGTAAGGTAGTCTAAACCTACATCTATAAGGAATTTTAACCTTTCTTTTATCTCTTTTATAACTTTTTCTGCTACAAGTCTGTCTTTTTCTGACATAGGCAATTTTTCAAACTCAGTAAAGAAGTCGTAAGCCTGTTTTATATCCATTTGAACCACTTGGTATATGTTTTTACCACCTACCAAAACAGTTAGAGCTTCTTTCCTTAACCTTGAACCTTTACACTCTGGACAGGTTAGCTCTTTTATATACTTACCTATTTCTTCTCTGTATTTTTCTACATCTGTTTCCAGATACTTTTTTTCTAAATGTGTTATCACACCTTCTATATAACCGTTTCCGTAGAGTAAATCCTGTCTTACGTGAGCCGGAAGTTCTTTAAACTTTTTATACTTGCTTACTCTGTAGTAATCTAAAATTTCGCTTACCATAGCTTTTATATACTTAAACGAGATGTTATCGGCTATTCTGAAGGCTTCTACCGCTGACCTGTTTTCATCTATCAGTAGATTTTCGTCTATCTTGTGTATAACTCCAAGACCTTTACACACAGGACAGGCTCCGTAAGGACTGTTGAAGGAAAAAAGTCTTGGAGAAATCTCAGATATGGAAAAGTTATGGACTGGACAGGCAAACTTTTCACTGTATATTAAATCCTTCCCTTCTTCTACAAGGTTTACAATCACAAGTCCATCAGATAGTTTCAAAGCCTGTTCTACAGAGTCGTTTACTCTCGTTCTTATACCTTCTTTTATTGTTATTCTATCTACAACAATCTCTATCGTATGTTTTTTGTTTTTGTCCAGTTTTGGTATCTCTTCTGTAAGGTATATTTCAGAGTCTATTCTTACTCTTGGATAACCTAACCTTTTTATCCTTTCTAAGGTTTCTTTATGCTCTCCTTTTTGACCTCTTACTATCGGTGCCAGTATCTGTATCTTTGTGCCTTGAGGCAGTTTCATAATGTTTTCGGATATTTCTTGAGCCGATTGTGAAGATATTTCTGTTCCACACTCAGGACAGTAAGCCTTTCCTACTCTGGCAAACAAAAGTCTAAGATAATCGTAAATCTCTGTTATCGTTCCTACGGTTGACCTTGGGTTTTTAGAAGTGGTCTTTTGGTCTATGGCAATAGCTGGAGATAAACCTTCTATACTGTCTACATCTGGTTTTTCCATAATACCAAGAAACTGTCTTGCGTAAGCAGATAGACTTTCTACATACCTTCTTTGACCTTCTGCGTATATGGTATCAAAAGCCAACGATGACTTTCCTGAACCAGATGGTCCAGTTATGACTATTAGTTTATTTTTTGGAAGTTCTAAGTCAATGTTTTTAAGGTTGTGTTGTCTTGCTCCGTGTATGATTATCTTGTCCATGTCTCCCCTTGTTTAAGTAGTTCTTTTGCAAGGTTTAAGGACTCTTCGTTTATTATTCCGCTTAACATTCTTGCTATTTCTCTTACTCTCTCTTCTTGGTTTAACTCTTTTACAACTGCTACAGTCTGAGAGTTTTCTTCTTTTTTATCTATATAAAAATGTTTATCTCCTACGACCGCTATCTGTGGAAGGTGTGTTATAAGTATTACCTGAAAATCTTTTGAAAGTTGTTTTAACTTTTTTGCCATCGAAACTGCCGTAGCTCCACCAACGCCAGTATCTATTTCGTCAAAAATCATAGTGTTTACAGATTTTTTAGATATTAATTTTAACACTAAAGATATTCTGGATATTTCTCCACCGGACGCAATTTCATCAAGAGGCTTAGGTTCAAAACCTTTGTTGGCTGAAAATAAAAACTGAATTTTATCTATTCCATACCTATCTAAAGGTTTTTCTTCTATATGGACTTTAAACTGGGCTGATTTAAAAGCAAGGTCTTGTAAATGACTCAACGTTAGATTTTCAAAATCCTGTACCTTTTCTTTTCTTATAGAAGAAATATCTTTTGCCATTTTTAAAATTTTATCTTCTATCTCTTTTAACTGTTTTTCTAACTGAGGGGCTTTATCTTCAAGAATTAGTAAAGATTGTAGTTCTTCTTCAAACTGTCTAAGAAGGTCTATAAGTCCTTTTTCATCGGTTGCGTATTTTCTTTCTAAGTTGTTAAGCAGGTTTAGGCGTTCTTCTATCTGCATAAGTTTATTTTCATCAAAGTCAAGTTCAAAGTCTTCCAAAGAGTAGTAAGCATCTTCCAGTATGCTTTTTGCATTTTCAAAACTGTCTAATAGCTGGGATAGTTTTTCGTTGTAGTGGGATACTTTCGAGATGTTTTTTATTATCAATGATAGATTTTGAAGTATCCCTTGTCCGTCCTGAGAAAGGATAGATTTTGCAAACTCTAAACTTTCTCTTATGGTTTGAATGTTTGAATAGTATTTATACTCTTCTTCTAACTTATGCTTTTCACCTTCTTTAAGGTTAGCGTTTTTAAGTTCGTTTATCTGAAAGTTTAAAAAGTCTATCTTTCTTAGCCTATCTGACTGCTTTTGTAAAATGTCTTCATACTCTTTTTTTAGTTTTAGATAGAGTATGTAAAGCTGTTGGAACTCTTGCAGTTTGTCTTCTATGTTTAGAAATTTGTCGTAAACTTGTCTGTGGTAATCTTTGTCAAAGAGTTTTTGGCTGTAGTGTTGCCCGTGTATTTCTATGATATCTTTTGATATTTCTTGTATAAGAGATTTTCCTACTTTTCTACCGTTTAGGTAGTATATGCTTTTTCCGTTTTTTACCTCTCTTGCGATTATCAGAAGACCGTCCTCTGAGTGTTCATTTTCTAATTCAAATGTAAGTTCTACAAAGTCTCCTTCTTGGTAGTTTCCTTTCTCACCTAACACGAAAAGTATGGCATCTATGATGAGAGATTTACCAACGCCTGTTTCTCCAGTAAAAACATTCATACTCGGGGAAAGGTTCAAATCTAAGTCTTTTATATATAGGAATTTTTTAATGCTAATGGAAGATAGCATCACTCTCCTTTACAAAATTTAATCTTTAATAATTTTTTACTCCTTAACAGGTTTGTCAATATCTTCAAATATTAACCTTAAACCGTCTAAACCACCTGTTGGAATAGAAAAGG
>PNIU01000034.1 GCA_002878035.1 Sulfurihydrogenibium sp. | reverse complement strand
TATTAATTAAACATTAGACAAGAGAGCAGGCAGTAAAAAATTAGCCTGCTCTTTTGATATCTTACTTCTTGTTCTTGTTTTTCTCTATCTTATCAAGCTCTGATAAATCCTTTAATACTTCTGAAGCATTTCCTTCAGCTCCGATGGACTTAAAAATCTCATATGCTCTGTTTAAGTATTCCCTTGCAGATTTTATATCCCCTTTATCTCTGAAATACCAGCCTAAGTATTCTAATCCCGTTCCTTCCCAGTATTTATCTCCAACCTTTTGAATCCTTTTAAGACCCTCAGAAAGGTAATAATAAGCATTTTTAAAGTCTTTAACTCTCCTATAAGCATCCCCAAGGTTTAGCATATGTATACCACTTTTGTGATAATCTCCATATCTTTCATCTATCTCAATTGCTTTCTTAAAGTATTCAATAGCACTTTTATAATCACCTTTATCAATGTAGACAAGTGCTATATTGTTGTAAATAGTAGCTTTATCTTTTTCATTTGTTGTTAACCTTAAGGATTCTTTGTAATATTCTAATGCCTTATCAAGCTCTCCTCTTTTATGGAAAATACCTGCTATATTATTAAGTCCAGCTGCCTCTCCTTCTCTATTTCCCAATTTTTTTACTAAATTAAGGCTTTTGCTATGATAGAAAAGAGCATTGTCTAAATCACCTTTGGTTTCATAAGCAAGTCCAAGAAAATTATAAATAACCATTAGATCATCATCTTTTGTTGCATAAGACTCTGCCTTTTTAAGATTATCAATAGCAAGGTCTATCTGCCCAGTTTCATAATAAGCTCTTCCCAAGCAGAAATAAGCAGCTGCGTTTTTTGGATAGATTTTTACTGCCTTTTTACCTGCTTCAATAGCTCTCTGATAATCTCCTGCATCGATGTAGGTATAGCAGTCATCAATTTCCTTCTGGGCATAAGATATGCTTGTTAGAAACAGAACAAAAACCATAGCTAAGAATGTTTTCATCTTATCTCCTCCCTTATATGAGATTAGTATCTTTAATTAAACCCCTTAACACTTAAAAATCTGACAATTTTTTAATCAAGCTGAAAAATAAAATATCATAAGAACGTTTAACTCGTAAAGAAATAACAAGGCTGTAAAGACTGCTCCAGCTTGTTTTCAGACTTTAATCACAGTTTTATATTTTTTCCAGATTTAACTTCCTCTACTATCTCTTTGAGATTACAACTAAACATATTTTTTATACGTTCTCTTTCTGGAACCCATTTTCGATGGATAGCACAAGGATTTTCATCGGAACATTCTTCAAAGCCCAAAATACACTTTCTAAACAGATGGTCTCCATCTATGGATTTTACTATGTCTATTATTTTGATTTGTTCTAAAGGTTTTTTGAACGTGATACCACCTTTTGGTCCTCTGTAAGATTCTAAAATATCGTCTTTTACCAGTTTTTGAATGTTTTTAGCCAGAAAGAAAAAAGGTAAGTTAAGGTTTGAAGCTATTTCTTTTACAGATAAATACTTTTTATCCTCATTTAAAGCAAGGTAAACCAAAGCCCTTATACAGTCTTTAACAGATTCCGATAACATTTTTCTAACCCCCAAACCTAAGTTTTGCAGCCAAATAAACTATAAAAATTCCTACGATAAGATTTACTAAACCAACAACCCTTGTTAAAACTCTAAACTTTTCATTCAAATGAGACCTTGGACCTAAGTATAAGTCATGAACCAAAGCCAAAATAAGTGTAAGAATAAATAGATGAAGTTTATCGTGTAAAGTAGATGCGTAAGTAGAAGTCCTATTAATCAAATCAAAGAAAGAAACACCAATATTTTGCATATTCAATAAACCCGTTATAAACAAAACAGGCAGGCCAATAAACGTTCCTACCAAAGAAAACCTTTTTCCTACCTTTTGAAAAGCTTCAGTAGCGTTTGGAAGGGACCTTACGTAAGGAGATAGAACAAACACCATAAAAAGCATTCCACCTATCCATAAGGTTGCCGCAAGTATATGAACCGTAAGTATCAACTCTTTCATTTTTTTACTCCCAAATTTAAGATAATTTTATCTTAAATTCTTATATTTTGCAACCAACTTTTATATATGATAAAATTTATGTTTAACTTTATAAACTTAGAGGTTTCTTAATGTCAGAGAAACTCTACCAAGAGGAAAAACAAAGAGCCGTTAATATTTTAAACGATTTAAAGATTAAACTATACAACAAAGGTTGGTTTCCGGCTACAAGTGGTAACCTATCTTACAAACTTCACAATGACCCTTTAATCTTTGCCATAACTACATCAGGAAAAGATAAAGGTAAAGTCACCCATGAAGACGTTATGTTTGTTGATAAAGATGGTAAGCCTATAGAAAAAACCAAAATGAAACCTTCAGCTGAAACTATGATACACTCTTACATATACCAAAAAACAGACGCAGGATGCATAATCCATATTCACACACCCACCAACAACTTTATATCCTACGTTTATGCCGAAGACGGTAAAGTAAAAATAAAAGATTTAGAAATGATTAAAGCTTTGGACATTTGGAAAGAAAACGCAGAGATAGAAGTTCCGATAGTAGAAAACTACTTTGATTTAAACAAGTTAGCACAGGAAGCCGGAAAAGCTATAAACCCAGAAGTCCCGGCTATACTTATAAAAACCCACGGAATATACTGCTGGGGAAGAAACGAGTTTGAAGCAAAAAGACACGTAGAAGCTTTCGAGTTTATGTTTGAACTTATGAAAAACCTAATTATATTTAAGTCTACAAAAAATATCTGGTAATAGGAGGTTTTATAGATGGCAAGATTAGTTTTTAGAAACAGTGGAAAAGTTATGGAAGACACAGAAGAAATAAAAAACTTTCTATCTAAGTATGGAGTAATCTACGATGTTTGGGGAATAGATAGATTACCTGAAGATGTTAGAAAAAAATACGATATAGACGAAGAAAATCAAAAAACAATCATAGAAGCTTACAAGCCAGAGCTTGACGAGTTAAAACAAAAGATGGGATACATTACAGAAGATATAGTAGTTCTTTCAGATAAAACACCAAACTTAGACGCTTTAATGGAAAAATTTAAAAGAGAACATCACCATATAGATGACGAAGTTAGATTCGTAGTAGATGGAAGTGGAATATTCCCAGTAAAGATAGAAGACGATATAGTAGATATACACGTTGAAGCTGGAGAGCTTATAGTTGTTCCGGCTGGAGTAAGACACTGGTTTGAACTTGACGAAAACAGAAAGATAAAATGTATAAGAGTCTTTAAAACACCTGCAGGCTGGGAAGCTATATACAACGAAAACGAAAAAGCTACTATGGGAAGTTAAATGACAATAGAAGAAAGGGAAGAGTTAAGACTTTTTGTAGGAAAAAACGCAGATTACTACATAGCTAAGTGGGAAGAGCTTGGAGAAACACAAAAAGTAAGTTGGAACTGGGCTGCCTTTATGTTTGGTTTACTTTGGTTTGGCTATAGAAAGATGTATTCCTACGCTTTTGTTTTTCTTGTGTTTAGTCTTTTTTTGCAATTCATTCAGACAGCCGTAAAAACCCACCCCATTGTTATAATGCTAACAAACATACTTATATCGGTTGTTGTTGGTATGTTTGGAAACTACCTTTATTATCAGTATGCAAAAAACAAGATAAAACAGATAAAAGAAAGTATAACCGATGAAAGACAAAGAACTTTAGAAATTGTAAGAAATGGTGGAACAAGTCTATCAACAGCTATAGCTATAGGACTGCTTTATTTAATGGCTTCTTCTATAATAGAATACGGTTTACAGGAGGATAAAATTGAAAATATTAGAGAACAAGAAAGCATTAATCCTTGGAGTAGCTAACGACAAAAGCATAGCCTACGGTATAGCAAAAGTATTTTACGAAAACGGAGCAAAACTTGGATTTAACTATTTAGACGAAAGAATAGAAAAGAGAGTTAGACCTATAGCAGAAGAGTTTAACTCAGATTTAGTAGTAAAGTGTGATGTTTCAAAAGATGAAGATATAACAAACCTGTTTAACACTGTAAAAGAAAAATGGGGAAGTGTAGATATAATTGTCCACTCGATAGCTTACGCAAAAAAAGAGTATTTAAAAGACTTTTATTACAAAGTAGATAGACAGTCATTCTTGCAGGCTATGGATATAAGCGTTTATTCTTTTACAGCTATAGCAAGAGAGTTTCTTCCAATAATGAACGAAGGTGGAAGCCTTCTTACACTATCCTACTACGGAGCAGAAAAGGTTATATACAACTACAACGTTATGGGTGTTGCAAAAGCAGCTTTAGAAGCATCGGTTAAATACCTTGCAAGAGACCTTGGATTAGAGAAAAAAATAAGAGTTAACTGTATATCTGCAGGACCGATAAAAACACTTGCAGCGATGGGAATATCAGACTTTGGAGATATTCAGAAAGTTTCTATAGAAAGGTCTCCTTTAAGAAAAGCCGTAACGATAGAAGAAGTTGGAAACGCAGCCCTGTTTTTATGTTCAGACCTTGCCTCTGGAATAACTGGAGAAATACTTTATGTAGATGCAGGTTATAACATCATAGGTATGTGAGGTGTTAAAGATGAGACTGGTAGTAAACGGTGTTGAAAAAGTATTTGATAAAGAACAACTAACCATAAAAGAACTTATAAACCTTCTTGAGATAAAATCACCGGCTATAGCCGTTGCAGTCGGCTTTGACGTAATACCAAAAGACCAGTTTGAAACCTACCAACTAAAAGATGGAGACAAAGTAGAAATAGTCCATTTTGTAGGTGGAGGTTAATTTGAGTAAGATACAGAAAATAAGAGGTTTTCAGGATATCTACGGCGAAGAAGCTAAAAAGTATAGGTATGTTGTAGATACGTTTAGAAAAGTGTTTGAGTTTTACAACTTCAAAGAAATAATACTTCCATACGTAGAAGATATATCACTGTTTAAAAGGTCAGTTGGAGAAGCTACAGATATAGTGCAAAAAGAGATGTATGTATTCACAGATAAAGGTGGTAGAGAAGTTGCCTTACGTCCAGAAGGAACGGCAAGTTGTGTAAGAGCATACATAGAAGAGAAAATGTATGCAGAAGGAGGTTATCATAAACTCTTTTACGAAGGAGCTATGTTTAGATACGAAAGACCACAGGCAGGAAGATACAGACAGTTTCACCAGATAGGAGCGGAGATATTCGGAGTATCTTCCGTTTTAGCAGATGCAGAACTCATAAGTATGGTAGATAACGTCCTAAAAAAGTTAAAAATAAACTACAAACTCGAGATAAACTCCTTAGGAGACTTCCAATCAAGAAAATCTTACACACAAAATTTAGTTAACTATCTGAAAAAATACGAAAATCAACTTTGCGAAACATGTCAGAAAAGAATAGAGCTAAACCCTTTGAGAGTTTTAGACTGTAAAGTCCCAACCTGTAAAGAAATAACCAAAGAAGCACCAAAAATAACAGAGTTCCTTTCCGAAGAATCTCAAAAGAGATTTTTACAGTTAAAAGAGTATCTTAAAGCTTTAAACGTAGATTTTATAGAAAATCCAAGATTGGTAAGAGGTCTTGATTACTACACAGACACAGTTTTTGAGTTTATAACAGAAGAGATAGGAGCCCAAGGAACGGTAGCGGCAGGAGGAAGATACGATAACCTTGTAGAACAGCTTGGAGGCCCACCAACACCAGCCCTTGGCTTTGCAGCAGGAATAGAAAGACTTATGCTACTTGTAAAAGACCTACCAAAAGAAAAACCACTAATAACCGTCATACCAATAACACCCGATTACAACATTCAATCTATACAACTTTCAAACAAACTTAGAAATATCAACCTTAAATCTGAAACGATGCTAAAAGAAGGAAGTTTAAAATCTATGCTAAAAACGGCAGATAAACTAAAATCTGATTTTGTCGTGTTTGTATCAGACAAGTATGAACTTAAAGATATGGCATCAGGACAGCAGGAAATTTTCTACACTCAAGAAGACCTTATAGAAGCACTAAAGGACAAGATATAAGGTAGATGTTTAGATTTTCTCTTATCAAAAAAGACGGTAACGCACGGCTTGGAAAAATCTACACTTCCCACGGAGAGATAGAAACACCAATATTTATGCCTGTTGGAACACAAGGCACCGTAAAAGCCATTACCATGAAACATCTTGAAGAGATAAACGCCCAGATAATCTTAGGAAACACATACCACCTTTACCTAAGACCCGGTTTAGAAGTTTTAAAAAAATTTGGAGGACTTCATAACTTTTCTTCTTGGAAAAAACCAATACTTACAGACAGCGGAGGTTTTCAAGTTTTTTCGTTAGCAGTTGGAAAAGAAAAAGAAGGTAAACAAAAAGCCCAAGTGATAATTACTGAAGAAGGAGTTAAATTTAAATCCCATTTAGACGGTTCTTGGCACTTTTTTACACCAGAGTTTGTAGTAGAAATACAGGAAATAATAGGTAGCGATATAATGATGCCCCTTGATGAATGCCCACCATACCCTTGCAGTCATCAGTATGCAAAACAAAGCCTTGATAGAACCGTAAGATGGTTAAAAAGGTCTAAAGAAGCAAAGAAAAATCCAAACCAAGCACTCTTTGGCATAATCCAAGGTTCAGTTTACGAAGATTTGAGAAAAGAAAGCACTCTAAAAACATTAGAACTGGATATGGACGGATACTCTATCGGAGGTCTGTCGGTAGGAGAGCCAAAAGAGTTTATGTATTCAATGACAGAAGTCGTAACATCTTTACTTCCAGAAAACAAACCAAGATACCTGATGGGAGTAGGAACACCAGAAGACTTACTGGAATCTGTAGATAGAGGAGTAGATATGTTTGACTGCGTAATGCCAACCCGCAACGGTAGAAACGGAACCCTTTTTACTCATTACGGAAAAATAAATATAAAATCTGCAAAGTATAAGTTAGACGATAGCCCAATCGACCCGTTATGTGATTGTTATACTTGTAAAAATTTTTCAAAAGGATATCTCAGACACCTTTACAACGCAGAAGAAATAACGGCTTATATCCTTGGGACTATACATAATCTAAGATTTTATCTAAAACTAATGGAAGATATCAGACAGGCTATTAAAGAAGATAGATTTAAAAGCTTTAAAAGAGAGTTTTTAGACAGATATAACAATCAAGGTTAATAATCTATGTATTCTTCACATTCTTAAAATAATATTCGTTATAGTGTTCCTTTGATAGTATCATATTTTTGATTACAAAGAGAAAAAATCAGTTTCAAATTTATGATAAAATAAGTATAAATGGAGAATTATATGGGCTTAACAGAAGAACAAGCTAAAGAAAATATAAAAAAGTATGGCTTCAACGAGATAAAAGAAAAGAGTGTGCCAATTTTTGTCTTATTTCTTCAAAAATTTTGGGGTCCCATACCATGGCTTTTAGAGTTTACAGGTATATTGACGTTTTTACTAAAAAAGTATCCAGATACGGTAGCTATTTTTGTATTGCTAATATTTAACGGATTGGTATCTTTTTGGCATGAACTAAGCGCTCAAAACGCTTTGGAACTTTTAAAGAAACATTTAAGTATAAAAGCTAAAGTATTAAGAGATGGTGTTTGGAAAGAAATAGACGCAAAGTATATTACAATAGATGATATTGTACTTTTACAAAGCGGATTTGCAGTGCCAGCTGATGTTGAGATATTAGAAGGGGCTATATCAGTAGACCAATCGAGTATCACAGGAGAATCTCTTCCTAAAAGCCTAAAACCTAAGGACATAGCTTATATGGGTTCTTTTGTAGTAAAAGGAAAAGCTATTGGAAGAGTAATAAATATAGGAGAGCATACATTTTTTGGAAAATCTGCAAAACTTGTACAAGAGGCTAAAACCAAAACTCAACTTGAGGTAGTAGTTTTTGAATTAGTTAAATATCTATTTTTGTTTGGAGTCTTTCTCATAATAATACTGTTGGGACTTTCGATATTAAGAGGTTTTTATTTAGGCGATATTTTACCTATACTTGTGGTAATGCTTCTTCCTATTATACCAGTGGCTTTGCCAGCAGTTTTTACACTTTCTACAGCCTTAGGAGCAAAAGAATTAGCTAAAAATGGTGTCCTTATTACAAAACTTTCAGCCATTGAGTCAGCTGCATCAATGGATATACTTTGCACCGATAAAACAGGCACTATCACGAAAAACAAGATAACAGTAGATAAAATACTTCCTTTAGGTAATTTTCAAGAAAAAGATGTAATATGCTACGCAGCTTTAGCCTCAGACCCAAAACAAAAAGACCCCATAGAAGAAGCAATATTTAACTATTTAAAAGATGATTGCTACAAAATAGAAAAAGAAGATTTTGAAGCTTTTGACCCATCAAAAAAGTATTCAACAGCAAAAATCAAAAAAGACAACGAAGAGATATATATATTCAAAGGTTCACCAAAGGTAGCTCCTATAGAAAATGAAAAACAAGAAAACCTGTATAAAGAAATGGCCAGCATGGGACTAAGGGTTCTGGCAGTTTGGATAGAAAAAAACAACAAAAAAGAGTTGGTTGGTTTTATAGGCTTTTCTGACCCTCCAAGAGAAGATTCTAAAGAACTTATAGAAAAGCTAAGAGAATTGGGAGTTGATGTAAAAATAATAACTGGAGATACCAAAGAAACTGCAAAACATATAGCATCTTTGGTAGGAATAAAAGGAGATGTTTGCGAAGCAAAAGATATAAAAGAAACTTGCGGAGTGTTTGCCGGAGTATTACCTGAAGATAAATTTAAAATCGTAAAAACCTATCAAAAAATGGGACATACGGTAGGTATGACAGGAGATGGTATCAACGACGCCCCTGCCTTAAAACAGGCAGACTTTGGTATAGCAGTGTCAAACGCCACAGACGTTGCAAAGGCTGCCGCTTCAGTGGTTTTAACAGACG
>PNIU01000100.1 GCA_002878035.1 Sulfurihydrogenibium sp. | reverse complement strand
TTTACAACCATTACAGATGAAAAGCTAAAAACACTTGCAGATGTGTTAAAATTCACAGTTAGAAAACTACATAAAACTCTGATTAATCCACCTTTTAACATGATACTTCACACAGCACCACCTTACCGAGAAGACTACATAGATAAAACAATCTACGAACATTTAGACAAACATTTCCACTGGCATATAGATATTCTTCCAAGGATAACTACACTTGCAGGTTTTGAACTTGGAACTGATTATTATATAAATCCTACTATGCCAGAAGAAGCTGCAAGGTTCTTGAGGGAGGTAGTGTAGAATGAAAGTTGTTTTTGTATCAAGTGAAATTTATCCTTTTGCGAAAACTGGAGGTCTTGCAGATATAGCTGGAGCTTTACCTGTTAAAATAACAAAACACGGAATAAGAACCTTTGCGTTTATGCCTCTCTACAAAACAGTAGATACGGAAAAATTTGGCATAAAACCTATAAACGTTAAATTAGATGTTTATCTTAACGGAAGAAGCTATACTTTTGAAGTCTATAAACTAATAGATGGAGTTTCTTACTTTTTTCTAAAAAACGATGAGCTTTTTGGTAGAGATTATCTTTACGGAACACCAGAGGGAGATTATCCAGACAACGACGTTAGATTTGGAGCTTTTTCCTATGCAGTTATGGAATTTATAAAAAACGAAGGTTTAAACCCGGATATAATCCACGTTAACGATTGGCAGACATCACTTATCCCAGTTTTAACATACTACAAGTATGGCTGGCATGATGTAAAAACTGTATTAACAATTCATAACTTAGCTTATCAAGGAATATTTGATAAGTATTCAATCGAAAGGTTAAACCTCGGTTGGGATTTATTTCATATGGAGGCCTTAGAGTTTTACGATAAAGTAAACTTTCTAAAAGGTGGTATAGTTTTTAGCACAGCCGTTACAACTGTAAGCCCAACTTATGCAAAAGAGATACTAACACCAGAATACGGTTACGGATTAGATGGACTACTTAGGAAGTATGAAAAAAAACTATTTGGAATAATAAACGGAATAGATTACGATGTTTGGAACCCAGAAACAGACAAGCACATATACAAAAATTACTGTAGTTTTACTCTACAAAACAAAGACATAAACAAAGAAATGTTTTTAAAAGAAACAGGTTTGAAAGATAAAAGCAAACCGTTGTTTATCTTTATAGGAAGATTTGCTAAACAAAAAGGGATAGATTTAATCATAGATAGCATAGATGATTTATCCAAACTACCTATAAACCTTGCTATTCTTGGCAGTGGTGATAAAGGATACAACGATTTTTTTGAAAGTATAAAAGGTAAATACGAAAACATATTTGTAAAAGTAGGATACGATGAACCTTTAAGCAGAAAAATGTATGCATCTGCTGACTTCCTTATAATGCCATCATTGTTTGAACCATGTGGTCTGAATCAGATGATAGCTATGAGGTATGGAACGTTGGTTGTTGCACGTAAAACAGGTGGTCTAAACGATACTGTAAAAGATATTTCTGAAAAAGACGGATACGGAATAGTTTTCGAAAAACCAGAAAAGCACGAATTTCTAAACGCTATAAGTAGAGCTGTAGAACTTTATAAAAACAAGACAACCTTCGAAGATTTAAGGAAAAAAGTTATGGAACTTGATTTTTCTATAGAAAGCACAGCAGCAAAGTATATAAAACTATACGAAAACATAAAGTATAGCAGAGAGGTAAAGTTATGAACGAGATTATCAAACTCAGTCTTGAAGAAGACAACTTTTCCAGCCATATCATACATACAAAAGATGAAATCTTAAGAGAAGATAGAAACAACAATTACATAATTCCAGAAAGATTTAACGTAAACAAACTTATTTTACTTGCCGTAAACCCATCAAAATTCTTCGTTTACTGGTTTTTAAAAGATGAACTAAAACAAAATCTTGAAGGTAAATCTCTTAAACTAAAGCTGTTTGTGGAAAACAAAGATGTTTTGGAAATTCCAATATCAAATACAGATGGTGATATGTACATCTTTTACCACGCCCCTTTTAAAGAGGTTTTCTGTAGTTTAGGATACCTTGAGAACAACGAGTTTATCGAAATACTAAAATCAAATAGGTGTATAGCACCATCTGACGTTATAACTTATGAAAAAGAAGAAAAATGGTTCAACAAAAAGAAACAAGAATATATATCAAAAGATTCAATACTCTACCACGAATCAGACAATCTAAATTACCTTACTAAAAATCTACCAACTTCTCCAGTAAGGAAGTAAAGTTGGACATAAAAGAGATTTTACACGTTCTTAAAGATTTGGGTTTTGATGAGATTATAATCGATAACAGTATTACACAAAACAAGATAAAACTTTTAGAAGAAATAAATAAAGAGATACAAGTATGCACAAAGTGTGATTTACACAAAGAAAGAAAACAAGCCGTACTTGGAGAAGGAAATCCAAACTCTCCTATAATGTTTATCGGGGAAGCACCGGGAGAGGAAGAAGATAAACAGGGGAGACCTTTTGTAGGAAGAGCAGGACAACTTCTCACAAAAGCTATAGAGCTTGCAGGTTACAAAAGAAGCGACGTCTATATAGCTAATATAAACAAATGTAGACCACCCGGTAACAGAACTCCAACCGTAGAAGAACAAGAAGCATGCTTTCCATACTTAAAAAGACAGATAGATATAATAAATCCAAAAGTTTTGTGTCTACTTGGTGCAACAGCTTACAGAGGAATATTTAAAAGAGAGGCTAAAATCACAAAAGAAAGAGGAAACATACTTGATTACGAAGGGAAAAAAGTTTACGTAACATACCATCCGGCCTATGTTCTCAGAAACCCAAAAGAAGAAGAAATATTTTTTGAAGATATAAAAAACGCTTTAAACCTTGCTTTTGGAAGGTAAAGTTAAGCCAGTTAATCTACTAAAATTTTCGTCTAAAATCTTTTCTAACTCATCTTTATCAATGCCAAGTAATTTTGAAACGTATTCTAAAGTGTAGTATATGTTCGTTGGTTTATTCTGAGTTCCTCTAACCTGCTGAGGAGATAGGAATGGACTATCTGTTTCCAGCAGTAATCTATCTAAAGGAACTTTTCTTAATAAAGCTCTCAGATTATCGGCTTTTGGATATGTAACGTTTCCGGCAAAGGAAATGTAAAAGCCTGCTTCTAAAGAAAAATCAAGCAACCTTTCATCTCCCCCAAAACAGTGCATTATACCACTTGCTTCCAAAGGAAGGTATTCAGACAGTATTCTTTCCGTATCTCTCTCAGCACTTCTTGAATGGATTATGATAGGTTTTTTCAACCTTTTTGCTATCTCTATCTGTTTTTTGAAAAAGTACTCCTGTTTATTTTTTGGTGTTTTATCTCTGTAAAAATCTAAACCACACTCTCCAACGGCAACGATTTTTTCGTTAGAGTTAATTAGATTTTCTAAATCTTGTAAATCATTATCGTTTATATCTGAAACGTCGTAGGGATGATACCCTACGGCAACAAATACATTTTCGTAACTATTTCCTATTTCAACAGCTTTCTTTATCTCTTCTTTATCGCATCCAATTGTAAGTAAAACATCTAAACCTTTAACACTCTCTATCAAATCTTCCTGAGGAAGCATATCTAAGTGGCAGTGGGTGTCAACCATAACTTAAACCTATCAAGCTGGTAGTGGTAACTCTGCCGGTGGAACTTCTGGAGAAGAAGATTCAGTAATGGTAACCACGCTTTCAAATTTTCTACATTTGTTTAGAACAGGAACACCATATTCTTTTAATACGGCAAACATCTCTTCACATGTAATGGTTTCTTTATCAAGAAGTAACTCTACAACTGCTACGACAGCATCTTTGTAAGTTTCTATGATATTTTTAGCTTTTTCGTAAGACTCTCTAAGTATTCTGTTTACTTCTTCGTCTATCTTCCTTGCTGTTTCTTCGCTTATCTCTATACCTTGTCCACCCATAAATATGCTACCACTTCTGTTTGTTGGAACGTGGATAGGTCCTATCTCATCACTCATTCCCCAAGCGGCTACTATTCTGTAAGCAAGCTCTGTAGCTCTCATAAGGTCGTTTTCTGCACCTGTTGTTATACCATCTTTACCATAGAACACCTCTTCTGCAGCCCTTCCACCGAAAAGTTGTAGTATTCTTGCCATTAAATCTTTTTTAGAGTAAATATGTCTATCTTCTTCAGGAAGGTTAACCGTTACACCTAAAGCCATTCCCCTTGGAATTATGGATACTTTGTGAAGTGGGTCTGCTTCTTCAAGCATAACACCTACCAAAGCATGGCCAACTTCGTGATAAGCTATCTTCTCTTTTTCTTTTTGAGTTATAGCCATACCTTTTCTTTCTAAACCCATCATAATTCTATCTAAAGCATCTTCTAACTCTTTCATACCAACTTTATCCTTCTTCCTTCTTGCAGCTAAGAGAGCTGCCTCGTTAACAAGGTTTGCAAGGTCTGCACCAGAAAATCCGGGAGTACCTCTGGCTATTGCCATTAAATCTACGTCTTCATCTAACGGAATGTTTTTCTTAGTTACATGAACTTTTAAGATTTCATATCTACCTTTTACGTCTGGTTTTGGAACTGATATCTGTCTATCAAACCTTCCGGGTCTTAAAAGAGCTGGGTCTAATATGTCTGGCCTGTTGGTTGCCGCTATCACTATTATACCTTCGTTTGTATCAAAGCCGTCTAACTCAACAAGGAGTTGGTTTAAAGTTTGCTCTCTTTCATCGTGACCACCACCAAAACCAACACCAGTCCTTGCTCTTCCTACTGCGTCTATCTCGTCTATGAATATTAAACATGGAGCATGTTTCTTAGCAGTTTCAAACAGGTCTCTTACTCTTGCAGCACCAACACCTACAAACATCTCAACAAAGTCAGAACCAGATATAGATATGAAAGGAACGTTTGCTTCACCTGCTATAGCCTTTGCAAGTAGAGTCTTACCTACTCCTGGGTCACCGTAAAGTAGTATACCTTTTGGAGCTCTACCACCAAGTTTTTGATATCTTGAAGGGTCTTTCAAATACTCTATAATCTCTTTAACTTCTTCTTTAACTTCATCCATACCTGCAACATCATCAAGCTTAACGTTTGGTCTTTCTTCTAAATACAGCTTCCCTTTACTTTTTGCAAAGGAGAAAGCTCTGTTTGGACCGCCAGACATCTGCCTCATCATAAAAATCCACAAACCTATGAAAAGCAGTATCGGAAGCCATGATATTAGAAGTGTCATTAACCAGCTGCTGTTTTCAGTAGATACAACCTTAACCTGAACTCCGTTTTCAGAGAGAATATCGTAAAGTTTAGAATATCCGGGAGGTATGACAGTCTCTACCTTTTTACCGTCTTGCGTAACGGCAGTTAACTCTTCACCTCTTACAGTAGCTTCTACTATCTTGTCCTCGTTAACCATCTTCATAAAGTCCGTAAAAGAAACCTTTGAGTCCGTTAGCTGTCTAGTACCAAAGAGGTTAAAAGCAATTATCATCATCGCACCAATCAAAAACCATATAAAAAGACTCCTTGTTAACTGCAACTTTGCTCCTCCTTAACTTTAAAACATACAAGATTTTGTGAATTTTCGTCTACAGGATAGTAGGCCGACCTTTTATAACCCACTATCCATAATATTTTATCATTAAAAACCAAAAGTGGTATGGATTTTCTCATGTTTTTTGGTATCTTTAAATCTATAAAAATATCTTTAAGCTTCTTCTCAGTTTTTCTTCCAAAAGGTAAAAATCTATCTCCGTCTCTCTTAAATCTGACTGTAAACTCATCTGCCTGTAAATTAAAACACTCAACAGTCTTATCATTTTTTAAAGTTTTAAGATCAACACTTTTTGGTTTAAAAGCAGTCAAAGTTATACCAGCCTCTTTTATAAAGATAGTATCTCCAATTTTTAATTTATACTCTTTATCAAAATTTTCTACATCTTCAAGATTTCTTACAAAAAGCCTGTCATACTCTTTTATCAGTTTTACATCTTTTTCTAAAGAAATCATCTTAGTTCCACCTGTTTTTATGATGGAAAGTATCTTAATCAACTTTTCGTAGGATAAGTGCAAACCAAAGTTTTCATAAATCCAATCTCTGATAACTCTATACTTTACTGTATCATGATAATCTTTAATCATGTTTAAATCAATGTAATTTTTTCCTTTTAATTTTGATAAAATTTCCTTTGAGTAAGAATCTAAAAAATCTTCATCTAAATTTTCAAAGTATGACAGTCTTAAAAGAGATTCTTCTAAAGCAATGTTTACAGATTTAGCAAGCGGCACTATATCCAATCTAACTTTGTTTCTAACATACCTTCTATCAAAGTTTGTTTTATCTATAACATACTCTAAAGCGTTTTTCTGACAAAAATCTAAAATATCTTCTTTTTTAACAAAGTATAAAGGTCTTATTATGTTGCCTTCCTTTGGTTTAAAACCTTTCAAGCCTCTCTTACTTCCTTGTATAAACCATAAAAACATAGTTTCTACTAAATCAGACAAATGATGAGCTGTTGCCAGTTTATTTAGATTTTGATTTTGCATCACCTCTTGGAAAAATTTGTATCTCTCTAACCTTCCGGCTTCCTCTATGGAAATTCTGTTTTTTTTAGCTATACATCTAACATCAACTTTTTTTGTAAAAACAGGAATTCCATACTTTTCACCAAAAGATTTAGAGAAAGACTCGTCTAAATCGGCCTCTTCTCTCAAAGAGTGGTTAAGATGAGCTAAAACTATTCTATCTAACTTTAAAAAATCCTTAAATTTGTAAAATAGGTAAGTTAATGCAACAGAATCTGGACCACCTGAAAAAGCAACAAGGACTCTATCGTTAGGATTTATAAGAGAGTAATCTTTTATAGCTTTTAGAAAAAGTTTTTCAACCATTTTAAAAGTGGCGGTACAGGGATTCGAACCCCGGACCCCGCGGATATGAGCCGCGTGCTCTAACCAACTGAGCTATACCGCCAGTTTTTTGAATATATATTTTACTAAAAATTTTTATTTATGCAACCTGTTGAGAAGAGGCCTCTTTTAACCTTTTTGCAGCTCTTGAAACTCTCCTTGCAGCTTCGTTCTTGTGTATAGCACCTTTAGCTGCAGCCCTGTAAGCCAACTTTTGACATAAAGGTAAAAGCTTTTCGGCAGCTTCCTTTCCTTCTTTCTTTAAAGTTTCGTAGAACTTTTTAAAAGCAGTCTTCATTCTGGATATGTGATATCTGTTTTCTAACCTTCTTCTTTCAGCAACTCTAACGTTTTTCTTGACTCTTCTTTTATGTTTCAACTTCTTAGGTGATAGTGTAGCCTTTGCCATCTATTCCTCCGTTTAGATTTTTAAGACTAAATATTTTACATCGTTTAAAAAAAATTTGCAACATCTATCGATTTATGTTAATCTAATTAACTCAAAATTCTCAGTTAGGAGGTTTAGATTGGCAAATATTAACGTAGGTGTATTAGACTTTGAAAAAGTTTCTTCTCAACCTGTAGAAATAGTAGAAAGAAAAGGGACCGGTCATCCAGATACAATCTGTGATGCTTTAGCCGAAGAACTTTCCATAGCTTTATCTAACCTTTACAGAGAAGAGTTTGGAGCCATTATGCACCATAACGTTGATAAAGCTTTACTCATAGGTGGTGTTGCAGACCCAAAATTCAAAGGTGGAAAAATAATAGAGCCTATAGAGATATACCTAACCGGTAGAGCTATAGATGAAAAAAATGGTAAAAAGTTACCGGTAAAAGAACTGGCAGTAGAAACGGCCCATAAATGGATAAAAGAAAATATACCTAACCTTGACATAGTAAACCATGTAATAGTCCATCCAAAACTAAAGCCCGGAAGTAAAGACCTTGTTGAACTTTTTGAAAGATTTCAATTAAAAGGTGAAATACCTTTAGCAAACGATACTTCTTTTGGTGTTGGATTTGCACCATTTTCAGATGTAGAAACTATAGTTTACGAGTTAGAAAGAGCTTTAAATAACAAAGAATTTAAAAAGGAACACCCATACGTTGGTGAAGATATAAAAGTTATGGGAGTAAGAAACAAGGATAACATAAGAATAACCATAGCTATGGCTTTTGTAGATAAGTATGTAGAAAACATAAAAGATTACGTTGAAAAGAAAGAGATAGTAACAAACTATGCTTACTCTATAGCACAAAGATTAACAACAAAACACGTTGACATATTTATCAACACAGCAGACGATATAGAAAATCAGTCAGTTTACATAACGGTTACTGGAACATCTGCAGAAGCTGGTGATGATGGTCAAGTTGGAAGAGGTAACAGAGTCAACGGTCTTATAACACCTTACAGACCTATGAGCTTAGAGGCTGCAGCAGGTAAAAACCCTGTAAGTCATATAGGTAAAATTTACAACACGGCCGCTATGGATATGGCAGAAAGAATAGTAGCAGAAATAGAAGAAGTAGAAGAAGCTTACTGCTACTTGGTAAGCCAGATAGGAAAACCAATTACCGAACCACAGGTTTGCGATGTAAAACTAAGAGCAAAATGTGATGTAAACAAAATAAAAGACAAAGTTTTGAAGATAGCACAAGAAGAGATAGATAAACTACCTTCAACATGGCAAAAATTCCTTAACAGACACTTTAGGAAGGTTTTTACCTTCCGCTTTATTACTTAAGTAATACAAAAACCTTTCTCCAATCAAAATAATATCAAAAGAAAATTTTGCCCACATAATAAAGACAAAAATAGAACCTAAAGTTAAAAACAGGGGATTTTTAGATAAAAAGTTAAGTAGTAGTATTTTAAACAAAAATTCAAGCACAAGTAAGAAGAACGTAAAAATTAAAGAAGTTAATAAAACATCTCTTTTAAAAACTTTTTTAGGAGTAAAGTAATAGAAAAGTAGAAAAACAAAAAACCAAATAATGAATACTTTCAGCACATTTGAAGAATAAGATAAGAGTTTAATGTTTTTGTTTAGAAAGTTTATTATTTCCAG
>PNIU01000041.1 GCA_002878035.1 Sulfurihydrogenibium sp. | reverse complement strand
TTGCAGTTGCAAGACTTATTAATACTTCAGCTCTTTGTTTCAACTTTTCGTAATGAGCTCTCTCTTCTTCGGTTAAACCTTCACTCTCAAGCTTTGCTTTTGCTTCTTCCAAGATTTTCTTCTCTTCTTCAAGGTTTATCTCGTCAAGTTCAAAAACTTCTTCTACAAGGGCTATAACTTTATCTCCTGCTACATCTAAAACACCGTATGTAACAGCCATTTCCTTAACTTCACCGTTAGCCTGCTCTATTCTTAACTTTCCGGGAGTTATGTTTGTCAAAAGCAGCATATGGTTTTCCAATATACCTATCTCACCATCGGCAGTTGTTATTACAGTTTGGTATACCTCACCACTAAAGACGTTTCCTAATGGAGTAACAACGTCAAGTCTATACATAATTCCTCCAAGCTAAAGTTTTGATATAATTATAACATAAAACATTTACAGGAGAGGTATATGACCGACCAGCTTAGAGACTTTAAAAGAGATTACTACTGCGGCGATTTAACAGAAAACAACATTGGAGAAGAAGTAAGACTTCTTGGATGGGTAGATACAGTTAGAGACCATGGGGGCGTTTTGTTTATAAATTTAAGAGACAGGGAAGGTATCGTTCAGGTAGTTTTTGACCCTTCTAAAATATCACAAGACCTTTACAATAAAGCCAAAAAATTAAAACCTGAGTATGTTATTGGTGTAAAAGGAACAGTAAACAGAAGACCCGTTGGCACAGAAAACCCAAAGATGAAAACAGGAAATATAGAAGTTGCAGCCGATTATCTTCTTATCTTAAACACAAGCGAAGTCCTTCCTTTTCAGATAGAAGATAACATAAAAGTAAGTGAAGAAATCAGGTTAAAATACAGATACCTTGACCTTAGAAGACCTTCTATGCAGAGAAATATAATCTTACGCCACGAAGTTTATCAAGCCGTTAGAGAGTTTTTAGTAGGAAACGGTTTTATAGAAGTAGAAACTCCTATGCTTACAAAGTCAACACCTGAAGGAGCAAGAGACTTTTTAGTTCCTTCAAGGTTAGAAAAAGGTAAATTTTACGCACTTCCCCAGTCTCCTCAACTTTTCAAACAGATACTTATGGTGGCAGGTTTTGAAAGGTATTTCCAGATAGTAAAATGTTTCAGAGATGAAGACTTAAGGGCAGATAGACAACCAGAGTTTACCCAGATAGACTTAGAAATGTCTTTTGTAACAGAAGAAGATGTTATGAGTTTGTCAGAAGCACTTATACAACATGTTTATAAAAAAGTCCTTGGTATTGATGTAAAAATACCATTTAGAAGAATGACTTATGAAGAAGCGATAAACAGGTATGGAACCGACAAACCAGACCTAAGATACGGACTGGAACTTATAGATATAACCGATTTAGCCTCTGAAGTAGAGTTTAAAGTCTTTAACGATGTGGCAAAATCTGGGGGATTGGTAAAAGGAATAAATGTAAAAGGTGGAGCTAAATTTTCAAGAAAAGAGATAGATGACCTTACAGAATACGCTAAAAAGTTTGGTGCCAAAGGAATGGCTTGGATTAAGCTTGAAAATGGTGAAGCTACTTCACCTATACTAAAGTTTTTTACACAAGAGCAGAAACAAAGACTTTTTGAAAAAATGCAAGCAGAAGACGGAGATTTATTAGTCTTTATAGCAGACAAAAAAGAGATAACCCACAGAGTTTTAGGATTTTTAAGAAAACATTTAGCCGAAAAGCTAAATCTCATAGATAAAAACAAGTTAGAGTTTTTATGGGTTGTTGATTTTCCTCTTTTAGAGTGGGACGAAGAAGAAAACAGACTTGTTGCTTTACACCATCCATTTACCAGTCCAAAAGATGAAGATATAGAAAAACTGGATGAAGCTTTGGAAAATCCACAGCTTGCTTTATCGTTTAAATCAAAAGCTTACGACATGGTTTTAAATGGTGAAGAGATAGGGGGAGGTTCAATAAGGATACATACTCCTTACATACAGCAAAAGATATTTAAACTTTTAAACATATCTGAAGAAGAAGCTAAAGAAAAGTTTGGATTTTTGATAGAAGCTTTAAGCTACGGAGCACCACCTCACGGAGGCTTAGCTTTTGGACTTGATAGAATACTTGCCATCATGACTGGAAGTGAAAGTATAAGAGATGTTATAGCGTTTCCAAAGACACAAAAAGGTATCTGCCCGTTGACAGGAGCACCAGACTACGTATCAGAAAAACAGTTAAAAGAGTTATCTATTAAAATAGAGGAAGAGTAAAATGAGAAAAGTTATTTTAGCATTACTTTTAGTGGTCGGTATATCCTTTGCCTATGAAAATCTGGATTCAAAAAGTTTCTACAAGATGATTCAGCAAGAAAAGAATATAATCATCTTAGACGTTAGAACACCGGAAGAATATGATAAAGATGGCCATATTCCTAACTCTATACTGATACCTGTGCAAGTTTTACCGCAGTATATAAAAGACTTAGAAAAATTTAAAGATAAGAAGATACTTGTCTACTGTAGGTCTGGTAGTAGAAGTTCCGTTGCAAGCAAATTTTTAGAACAAAACGGTTTTAAAAACGTTTATAACTTAAAGTATGGAATCATAGACTGGAAAAAAGAAGGTTTACCTGTAGAGTATGGCGTGAAAAAATAAAGTGGATATAAGATGAAAATTTTCCATGCAGTTAAGTTTAAAAAGTTTGTTCTGTTGTCGTTTTTGTTTTCTATAATTTTCAACACATTCCACGATTACTTTTTCGTTGCTTTGAAAGACAAAAACATACAAGTTATAGCATTACAGGAATCGGAGGACAGCCACGATAAGAACGTAGATATTCACAAAGTTTTACATTCACCGTTTTTAGTTTTAGACAGCCAAATACTCTTACAAGAACCTTTTACAGTCCATAAAAAAGTCTTTTCACAAAATCTCAATCAAAAACCTATCCAGAAGGAAATCTTTAAGCCCCCAATATTCCCTGTCTAAAAATCTATAGGGAATACTCTGTCTTTAAAAAAACTTTTGGGGGTCTATTATGTATTACGTTTTAGCTTTGTTTCTATTTGTTTTATTTGCTAAAGGAGAGACTTTAGAAGAAATCTTATCTAAGATAGATGAAAATCCTTACATAAAAAGTAATCTAAGTATGGTTGAGTCTTACGAAGGAGAGGTTATAAAAGCAAAGTCTCTTCCTAATCCAGAAGGTTACCTTGAAGTTGGAAGACTTGTTGGAAACAACAGCTCAGCTACGATTACACAGTTTTCTATATCTCAACCTTTAAAACTATACGGTCAGAGAGTTTACCAAACCCAAGCAGCGTTAAAAGAAAAATCTTATCAAAAACTACAATTTGAAGCTTTAAGAAGACAGTATTTAGCTACTGTTTACTCTGCCTTTTACGATACTCTGTATTACAAAGAATTACTGAACGTAATCGAAAGGGAAACAAACCTTTCAAAGGAGATTTTAGATTTTGTAGAAAAAACCTATAAGCTTGGAGAAAGTGCAAAGCTTGATTTGTTTAGAGCTCAAAAGGATTATGAACTATCCCTTGCACGGTTAAAACAGTATCAAAATACTTACAGAGAAAGTCTTAAAAATCTTTCAGCATTAGTAGGCTACCAAGTAAACGACGTAGAAGGAAACTTTTTCCAAGTTAGAGACTTAAAAGATTTAGATGTGGAAAACTTACCAGATATAAAGTCCTTGGAAGAAAAAGTTAAATCTTTAGAAAGTATGGAAAAGTATTACAGAGCTTTGGCTAAACCACAGGTTAGCTTAGGTTTAATAACAAAGGAGTCTTCTACTAACAAGTATGAAGCAGGATTTATGGTTACTTTTTCTATCCCTGTGTTTTACAGAAATCTTGGAGAAATCGTTTCTGTTAAACATCAAAAATCAAGTTTTGAATACTTGAAAGATTATAAGATAAACAGTCTCAAGATTACCCTTTCTTCCATAAAAGAAAACTACAACTCAACCTTAAAAATCATCTCAGATTTAGACAAAACACTGACTATTTCTTCAGAAGAGCTTAAACTTGCAGAGAAAAGCTACAAACTAAAAGTTATATCTCTGTTTGAGTTTTCAAACGTAAAAACCCAGTTTTTTGAAGCCTTAAAATATAAGTTAGAACTTTATAAAAACTTACATCAGATTTACACAAAGTATATCGAAATAGGAGGTCAGATATGAAAAAAGCGTTAATCTTTATACTTTTGTTTTTCACAGTATCCTTTGCCAAAGAAGTTATAGTAAATCCAGAAATTCAAAAGAAGATGAATATAAAAACTATACCGGCTACTTATAAAGATATAACCTTATCTAAAACTTACCCTGCCGTTGTAAGTGAAGACCCTACACTTTCTTTTGGTGTGTCTTCTTCTGTTGATGGTATTGTTGATACTCTATACGTTAAGCCAGGTGATTATGTAAAAAAGGGTCAGGTTTTGCTTTCTGTTTACTCTCCAAAGATAGCCGATATTCAGGCAAACATAGAAATGGCAAAAGTTAAACTAAACACTGCAAAACAGGTCTTTGAAAGAGAAGAACTATTATACAAAGAAGATGTAATTCCATACGTTAGATACTACAACGCAAAAATAGAATACGAAAAAGCCTTGGGAGAGTTAAACGCCCTTAAGAAAATGTTAAACTCCTACGGAGAAGTTAAAGGTAACAGTATCATTTTGAGAAGTAAGATAGACGGTTTTATAGCTGATATAAAAGTTATAAAAGGAAGTCCGGTAAATGTTGGAGAACAGATTATGCTTATTCACTCTCACGAAAGGTTGTGGGTTATCGCTCAAGTTCCTTTTGAAGACGTTCAAAATCTCAAAATCGGTCAAACTGCCTTTGTTTTAGCTCCAAACGGTAAAAAAATCCAAGGGAAGTTAACATACATAAACCACGAAATAGACCCTAAAACAAGGAGAAACGACGTTAGAATAGTGGTAAATAACGTAGGAGACATACTAAAACCAAACCTTTTTGTAAACGTAGAGATACCTATCTCTTCCAGTAAAGGACTTGTAGTACCAAGCTCAGCAGTATTCGTTGAAAACGGTAAAGAGTACTGTTTTGTGAAAAACGGAAACAAGTTTATCCTTAGAGAGATAAAAACATCTCAAAAAGATGAGAAAGAAGCAGTTGTAATTTCTGGTTTAAAAGAAGGGGAAGAGGTAGCTTACTCTGGAGTTATATTTTTAAGGTCTTCTGTTTTCGGGGGTGGAACTAATGATTGAAAACATACTAAAGTTTAGGATATTCGTTCTATTTTTACTTGTTTTAACAGTATCATTTGGATACTACTCTTACAAAACTCTATCTATAGACACGTTTCCAGACCCAACGCCGATACAGGTAAACATATACACAGACGCGCCGGGACTTTCCGCCGAAGAAGTTGAAAGTCTGATAACCAAGAAAATAGAGACTGTAATGTCTGGTATAAAGGACGTTACTACCGTTAGAAGTGTTTCACTACCGGGTCTTTCCTACATTTCTGTGTTTTTTAAAGATGGAACGGACGTTTACTTTGCAAGAAGACTTGTTATGGAAAAACTTTCAGACGCAAAAGCTCAGATACCATCTCAGTATAACCCTATAATGGGACCCAACAGCTCTGGATTGGGAAATGTTCTAATATACGCTCTTACTTCAAAAAGTAAATCTTTGGTAGATTTAAAAACCATTGAAGAGTGGAAGATAAAACCTTTAATAAAAGCCGTTGATGGTGTAGAAGAGATTAGCCAGTGGGGTCCAGATAAAGCATTCTTGGTAAAAATACATCCAGATAAACTTCTTTCCTACGGTTTAACGTTAGAAGATATAAGTAATGCCGTAGAAAAAAACGGTGGTGTGGCAGGTGGTGGTTTTTCAAAAACAAACGAAGGAGACTTGATTGTAAGGGCAACTAACTACTTAACTTCCATAGAAGATATAAAAAACATACCAATAATGTCTGAAAACGGATACTTCTTAAGACTGTCTGACGTTGCAGACGTTGAAGTTGGAGAAGTCCCAAACAGAAGAGGTGCCTTTACACTTAACGGACAAGAAGTTCAAGGAAACATAGTCTTAAAAAGAGTAAACACAAATACAAAGGACTTAGTTGATAGACTTTACCAGCAGTTTGAAGAGATTAAAAAGATTTTACCAAAAGATGTAGAACTAAAGATACTCTACGACCAATCTTACTTAACTAAAAAAGCAGTATCTACTGTAGAAAAAGCCTTGATGGAAGGTATTATCTTGGTAGCTATAGCTATGGTGTTTTACCTTGGAAACCTTAGGTCTGCTTTACTGGTCGTTTTATCCATACCAATAACCCTTTTGATGGCATTTATATTTATGAAAGAGGTTGGACTGTCTGGAAACCTTATGTCTCTATCAGGCCTTGCAATAGGTATAGGTCTATTTGCAGATGCTACGGTGGTAGTTGTAGAAAACACTTTTAGAAATATGTTCCATAACCCACAAAACCTATCTAAAATTCAGATAATTCAGATTGCAGTAAAAGAAGTTTTTAAGCCTGTAGTTTTTGCAATTTTAATTATAATTGCAGTTTTTTTACCTATTTTTAGTTTTGAATCTGTAGAAGGTAAGTATTACAAACCACTTGCTTTGACTATCATATTTGCCCTTGTTTCTTCTTTAGTTGTAGCCTTTGTATTTATGCCAGTTTTATCTTACTACTTCCTAAAAACTCCAAAAAGCGAAGAAACAAAAGTTATGGAACTAATAAACAACCTATACCATAAGATACTCAACAAAGCTTTAAAACACGGTAAGATTGTTTTAACAGGTGTGGTAATCGTTTTTGTATTTTCTATATGGATTTTCACTAAGATAGGAACAGAGTTTGCGCCAACCTTAAACGAAGGCTCAGTTTTAGTAAAAAGTTTTCTTAACCCTAACGTTAGCCTTGAAGAAGCAAAAAGAGTTGCCTTCTTAGTGGAAGAAACAGCAAAACAGTTTCCAGAAGTAGAAAACGCATTTTCTAACATCGGGCGTGCAGAGAAAGGAGAACCAGAAGACGTTAACTACATAGAAACGTTTATAATTCTAAAACCTTACAACCAATGGAAAAACTTTAAAAGAAGAGAAGATTTTGAAAACATTTTAAGAGAAAAGCTAAAGGACATTCCCGGAGTAGGTTTTAGTTTTACTCAGCCTATACAGATGAGAATCGATGAACTTCTATCAGGTGTAAAATCTACCGTAGCAATAAAAGTTTTTGGTGATGACCTTGATAAAGTAAACCAGATAGGACAAAAAATCGAAGAGATTGTAAGAAACACAAAAGGTGCCGTAGACGTTGAGACAGAAGCCCAATCTGGCAAACTACAACTTAAAATAACGCCAAAAAGAGATGTTTTAGCTAAATACGGTATTACAGCAGAAGATATTTTACTTGTGTTTGGTAAATACTTTACAGGTTACGAAGCAAACTATTTAAAAGAAGGTTTGATAACCTTTCCTATCGTCTTAAGGCTTCCAAACGATTATATCAACAGCCTTGAAAAGTTAGCCAGTATACCCATTACGACAAAAAACGGCTATCTACTATCTCTGTCTGACGTGGCAAACATAGAGATATCAGAAGGATTTTTTAAGATAAGACATGAAAATGGAATAAGATACGCCTTAGTTCAATCAAACCTTGAAGGAAGAGACCTTGGAGGATTTATAAAAGAACTTAAAGAAAAGATAGACAAACAGATAAAACTTCCAGAAGGATATTTTATACAGTTTTCTGGTCAGTTTGAAAACCAAGAGAGAGCTATGAAAAAACTTTCTGTAATAGTCCCTATGGTTATACTACTAATCTTTATGCTCCTTTACGTAAACTACAACTCTTTCAAAGATGCTCTGATAGTTATCTTAAACGTTCCGTTTGCAACGATAGGTGGTATACTATCACTTTACCTATCTGGCTACAACTTATCCGTTCCGGCAGCCATTGGATTTATAGCAGTCTTCGGAATAGCAACTTTAAACGGTGTAGTTTTAATATCCTACATAAGACAACTGATTTTTGAAGGAAAAACGGTAGATGAAGCGATAAACGTAGCTACAAGGCTAAGGCTACGTCCTATATTGATTACAGCTACAGCGTCATCTTTGGGACTTATACCGATACTCCTTAGTGGAGATATAGGCTCAGAAACTCAAAAACCGATAGCCATCGTGGTTATAGGTGGAATATTCACATCTACGATGCTTACGCTACTTATACTACCGATTGTATATAGAATGTTTAACAAAGGGGCTTAAAAGCCCCTTTAACGTTTTATTTTTTGATTAGATACTCAATATCTTGAATCATTTTATCTTCAGGAAGGTATATACCCTTAAAGTCTTCAACTATATTTCCCGATTTGTCTATTATGAATGTTACAACAGGTGTGTGGACGATTGTTTTTTCTTTAGCTCCGTGACATTCATGATGTCCTTCATGGCCTTCGTGGTGGTGATGTTCGCCGTGGTCTTCCATACACATTTCTTTTTCTTCAACTTCTATACCGTAAGCTTTCCAAACCTTTTTAAGGTCGCTTTCTTTACCAGTTAAAAATGTAAAAGTGTCTAATCCTATGGACTCTTTATACTGCTTTAAAACTTCTGGAGTATCCTTATTAGGGTCTACAGTTATAAAAACAATCTGAAACTTATCTTTTAAACCTTTTTCAATAAGAGCATCTGATATTCTTTTTAAAGAAGCAGTTACAGTAGGACATACATGTTTACAGTGTGTAAAACCAAAGTAAAGGATAACAACCTTACCTTTAAAGTCTGAAAGTTTTGTAGGTTTACCTTCTTCATTTACAAGATTCTGAACTTCGATAACCTTTTTAGGATAACCTTTTACACTTCCCTGCAACGTGTAAGCCATAGAGCTTAAACTGAAAATCAGAACGATTAGAAAACTGAGAGCTTTCTTCATTCGAATACCTCCTACTTTTTTTATTGATTTAAATCATATATTATTTTTATGTTGATTTCAACTCAAAATTTAACATTGTCAATTGTTATAATAGTTAAAAAAAATCAAAGAGAGTTGATGAAAAAGCTAAAATTTACAGTTATCATTTTACTTATATCAACCCATGCTTTTGCAGGAAAAAAGGCTTTAAT
>PNIU01000059.1 GCA_002878035.1 Sulfurihydrogenibium sp. | reverse complement strand
GCCGACTGAGCACAGAAAGAGCAGTCTTCAGTGCAAGCTCCGTTTTTTGCGTTAATAAGACTGCAAAATTCCATCTGATTGCTAAATACAGCCTCTCTTACTTTTGCCGCTTCTTCTACCAAATCCATCACGTACTCATCTTCTATGGATAGTATTTTTAGACCATCTTCTTTTGTAAGTTTTTCACCGCTCAAAACTCTGTCTGCTAAATTTTTTATAAATTCCATACCACTAACCTCGTTAACCGTATTTTTGATAATAGTTTACCATAAAAATTTAGATATCAAACATAAAAAACATTGTGATAAAATTTAGATTATACGAATTTTTGAGGTATAAAAATGGAAAGCGAAAGCAGCTGGTTTGAGCTTGCAGGTATAATCTTTTTCACATGGATGGTTATTATCGTTGGTCTTCTTTGGGGGTTATCTATAAAGGCAAGCTACAACGAAGAAAAGCAAAAGCAAAAACAACAGCAATTAAACCAAACACAGGAAAACCAAGATGGAAAACCAGAACAAAAAAACACCTAACTATCCCTTTATCATACTAACCGGTTTTGGTATCGTTGCAACTTTAATCTTCGTTTTTCTGTTTGTGTATCAACTATCGGTTGGTAAGGTAAGACAAGAAGCCCTCATAGAGTTTGCCTATCCAAAGATTACTCCTCAGGAATACTACAACGAACTTAAAAACGTGTGTCAAAAAAACAACTTTGAATTTAGAGAAATATACATTGAAAACAACTACTTCTTAGTCCAGATTTACTCTAAAGATTACTTACAAAAAGCAAAGGACCTTTCTCCGTCGGTGGTGCCACTTGTTTTAGTAAATTTAAGTATATCTGCCCTTCCTGAAGGGACTGCGGTAGTAGGAAACAATCCTTACCTTTGGAGAGTTATGATAGAAAACAAACAGGTAGACGCTTTTGCAAAAGACTACACCGAGCTTGTAAAACTTATACTCAATGATGTATACTACTCAGTAAAACAAAAGAAAAAAAATATATAACAGGGGGGATAAGATGATAAAGTTTGGAACAGATGGATACAGAGCCATCATAGGTAAAGATTTTACTTTTGATATCGTTGAAAAAATAGCACAAGCCCAAGCAGAATCTCTAAAGGAAAGAAAAGCTAAAAAGGTAGTAGTTGGTTACGATACAAGGTTTTTATCAGAAGATTTTGCCTTTACAGTTGCGGAAGTTTTCTCTTCAAACGGTTTTGAAGTTGTGGTATCTAAAGGAAGCTGCACTACTCCGGCTTTGTCTTACGCAGTTAAACATCTACAAGCAGATGAAGGAGTGATGATTACTGCATCTCACAACGGATACAAATACAACGGCTACAAAATAAAAGGTGGTTACGGTGGACCTGCTACGGTAGAAATCATTAAAGACGTAGAAAGTAAGATAGATAAAACACCAGTTTTAAAAGGAAAAAAAGATTTTCAAATTTTAGACTTTACTTCTAACTACTTAGAAAAGTTAAAATCTTACTTTGATTACTCAATCTTCAGACAGAAAGAGATAAAACTTATACACGACCCGATGTTTGCTACTTCCATAGGACTTTTTAACAGACTTTTAGAAGATACATTTGTAGATGTTATAGAGATTAACCACTTTAAAGACCCTTACTTTGGGGGACACCACCCAGAGCCTATAGACAAAAATTTATCACTTTTAAAAGCAAAGGTTGTGGCTACGGAAGCAGATTTAGGTATAGCCAACGACGGAGACTCAGACAGAGTTGGATTAGTTTCTGAAAGTGGAGAGTTTATAAGCACTCAGATTTTGTACGCTTTACTTTTACTACATACAGTAAGAAACAGGAAGTTTAAAGGTAGTGTTGTTAAGACTGTCTCTACCACTTACTTAGCAGACAGAATAGCAAAAAAAGAAGGTTTACCGATACACAAAACACCTGTAGGATTTAAGTATGTAGCCGATATAATGCTTAAAGAGACTGTCGCTTTTGGTGGAGAAGAATCTGGTGGATACGGTTTTGGTTTTCATATTCCAGAAAGAGACGGTATCCTATCTGGAATGTTATTACTTGAGATGGTTATGCTTTACGGAAAACCAATAACTGAAATAATAAAAGATATGTTTAAGGAGTTTGGAGAAGCCTACTACAAAAGAGAAGACCTAAAAGTGGAAGGAAGCCAAGGTTTAGACCTTGTAAAATCTCTAAAAGATAAGGATATAAAAGAGTTTGCAGGATTAAAAGTCAAAGAGAAAGATACAACCGACGGAGTAAAACTGATATTTGAAGATGACAGCTGGCTACTGTTTAGAGCCTCTGGAACGGAGCCTGTTTTAAGAATATACGCAGAAACTCCATCTTTAAAGACAACTGAAGATTTAATAAATGAAGCAAAAAAACTTATTTAATAAAGGAGTAAACCATGGAAAACATGTATCAACCGTTTGAAGTTTTAGAAACTGAAGAAGGAGAGTTAATAGTCCTTGTAGAACCAGACGAACATCTTTTATCAGTAGTAGAAAACCAATCAGAACACGTAGAGTTAGACGTTGACGTTGATTACGACGACGAAGACCAAGAACTTTACATAATTATGACCGTTTACGTAGGAGATAGTGAGATATTTTTCTCTCTACCTTACGGAGAAAGTTGGGAAACTCTTATAGATAAAGGGTCTTTTTCTATAGCTTTTATATCTGAAGAAGATTTTGAAAACAAAAAGTATGAAAACGTCCCTTCAATGACTATCCAACTTGATGATTTAACTCTTGGGTTTGTAGAAGGTTGCAAAAGAACGGCAGAAATACTTCTCGGAGATGAAGAAGACTTTATTGAATGATGGTTTTAGAGTATTTAAGAAAGGTTAACTTCTACGAGACTGACGCGCAAGGAGTAGTTCATCACTCAAACTATCCCAGATACTTTGAAGAAGCCCGTGGCTACTACTTAGAAAGTGTAGGCTTTCCCTATCCCAAATTAAGAGAACAGTTAAACGTAGATGTGGTGCTACTGTCTTTATCTGTAGAATACCTTAAGCCAGTTAGATTTGGAGACACACTGTCTATAAAGTTTTCTCTCGTTCAGTCAGATAGCTACTTTTTTAAGTTTAAATACGACGTTTTTGTTGAAAGTAGTTTATGTGCCGTAGGTGAGACAAAACACTGTTGCATAAACAGAGAAAACAGAAAAGTTATAAAAATACCAAAAGAATTAAAAGAGAGGATGAAGTAGAATGTTAGATAAAGTTTTAGAGATTGCAGAGAAAAACCTTAAAGGTTACCAGTGGGAGATTTTTTATCTAAAAAATAAAAAACTCAAAGCAGAATCCAACGACTTTAAGTTAGAAAAGGTATCTTCTGCAGAAGACAGCGGATTTAGTATAAGAGTTTTAAACGAAAACAGGCAAGGATTCGCCTATTCAACCTCTTTCACAGATGAGGCTATAAAAGAAACGATAGAAACTGCAAAAGCCCTTTCTGAGATAACTTCACCAGATGAAGGAAACTATCTACTTGATAAATTAGAAAACTCAGAAAAGGTAGAGTATTTCGATACGTTTGCAGTAAACCTTCCTTTTGAAGAGAAGGTAGAGAAAGCCATAGAGTTAGAAAAACTCGTTAAACAGAAAGATGAAAGAATTAAAGCCGTAAGAAGTTCAACCTTTATAGAAAATATCGTTTACACAAGCCTTGTAAACTCCTACGGTGTGAAGATAGAAGAAAAGGGAACTTACTACACTGCTATGGTGTCTGCCGTTGCAGTAGAAAATTCAGATTCACAGATTGCTTGGAGCTACAATGCTACCAGATTTTTAGGTGATTTAAATTTAGATGATATAGCATCTGAGGCAGTCTTTCATGCCACATCTTTACTAAACGCAAAAACGATACCTACTAAAAAAATGACGGTGCTACTTGCCCCTCACGCTATGACGGAGATTTTAGCTACTTTTTCTTACGCTTTTACTGCAGACGCACTTATAAAAGGTAAAACCTTGTTTAAAGATAAATTAGAAGAAAAGGTAGCATCACAAAAGTTAAGCATCGTAGATAATGGAAGATATCCAAAAGGTCTTTACTCATCTTCTTACGATGCAGAAGGAAGTGTAAAAAGGAAAAACGTTTTAGTAGAAAACGGTATCTTTAAAGGTTTTTTACATAACCTTTACACGGCTAAAAAGTTAGGTTTATCTTCTACTGGAAACGCAGTAAGAAGAGACTTTAGGTCTTTACCGTCCGTTGATATAACAAACTTCTACATAGAAAAAGGAAATGATGACATAAAGTCGTTTTTAAATGATAGTGATGAAGTTTTATATATCATAGACTTGATGGGTCTTCATACTGCAGACCCGATATCTGGAGAGTTTTCTTTAGGTGCTTCAGGAATAATCTACCATAAAGGTGAGATTGTAAAATCAGTAAGAGGAATAACGATTGCAGGAAACTTTTTAGATATACTAAACAGAGTTATTCTCGTTGGAGAAGATTTAAAGTTTTACGGTAATGTAGGAAGTCCGTCTGTTGTAGTTGAAGGTTTGACCGTTGCAGGAGATTAAACTTTAGTGCCCAGGGTGGGATTTGAACCCACACGCCCTTGCGGGCACTGTCCCCTCAAGACAGCGCGTCTGCCAGTTTCGCCACCTGGGCAGGAAAGTAGTTAAACATTATATACCATAGGAGAAAAATTTGCAAGTTGTTATACTAAGTGAAGGGTCAGATTTAGACGCTTTCTCTTCGGCATACGGTCTTACACTTTTATACCCTTCCACCTTTATACTTCTTCCAAACGTTTTTCAATACAAAGTAAGTAAAGCTATAAGCCTTTTTCAGGATAAAATCAAAGATAAAATTTTAACTAAAGAAGGTATAAATTTTGAAAAAGTAGATAAGGTTTTTGTTGTAGATTCTCAAACAGTGCCAGATGTAAACGTTCCGATAGAAATTTTTGACCACCATCCTAACAAGTCGTTAAACTACAAAGGTAAAAATGTAAAGTTAAACCTTTACAACGTAGGTTCTATCACAACTGTAATAGTAGAAAAGATAAAAAAAGCCAAAGTAAATTTAGACAAAGAAGATGCTACAATCCTATCCCTTGGAATATACGATGATACAGGTGGTTTTAAATTCTCTGGAACTACAGAAAGAGATTTAAAAGCTTTTACTTTTCTAACAAAGTCTGGATTGGACTTTTTAAAATTACAGCAGGTTGTTTCTGATACGTTCGATTTAGAAGATGTTGAAGTTATAAAAGAAATCATAAAGAATGCAGAGCAACTTCCCGTTGAAGGTAAAAAAGTCTATATATCAACTCTTTATAGAAAGTATTCAAAAGACGTTGCTTGGATTTTAAAGTATATTAAACCTTTTGAACCTGCAGATGCTTACTTTCTGGTTGTAAATCAAAAGTCAAAGAAATTTATCATCGGAAGGTCAAAAGATGAGAGTATAGACGTAGGTAAGATTTTATCTCAGCTTGATGGTGGTGGTCATAAGTTTGCCGCATCTACTACGATTGTAGGTTTTAGCTACGATGAGATAAAAACCTTTCTCACATTCTTAACTGCCAAACACCAAAAACCGTTAACGTCTTTCATAAAAACGGATTTACCTACAGTAGAAGCAGATTTAAGTATAGAAGAGGTAAAATCTTACCTTGGACGTTATAGATACGTAGTAGTCCTACAAAATGGCAGGTATGTAGGTATACTTAACGATAAACTGATAAACAACGCCATAAAACACGGATTTTCAAATGAAAAAGCTATAGTATTTGCAGAAGAGCTTATAACCGTATCTCCCGATGTTAGTTTTATTCAGCTTTTAAAAATGTTTTCAACCTATCAAACGGATATTTTTCCTGTTGTAGAAAAAGGTTATTACAAAGGTGTTATTTACAAAAAAGAGTTTGTAAGTGAAATATCTGGCATTAAAGAAGACAAACCTATCTTTTTACCTATATCAAAACCAAAAACTGTAAATTACCTAAACAGAGTTAAGAAATTCTTTCCTTTAGAGATATTCCAAACGTTGAAAGAAGTTGGAGAATACGCAGAAAAACTTGGCTACAGAGCCTTTATAATAGGTGGTGTTGTAAGGGATATCGTTTTAAACAAAGAAAATTTAGATGTAGATATTATTGTAGAAGGTTCTGCCGTAGATTTGATAAAGGCTTATGCAAAGGATAAAAATTTTAACTTTTACGTTTATCCAGAGTTTATGACTGGAGTTATACTGCTACCTAACGGACTAAAGCTTGATTTTGCAACTGCAAGGAAAGAGGAGTATGACTCACCCGGTTCCTATCCAAAGGTAGAAAAAGCAAACCTGTTTGAAGATTTATACAGAAGAGACTTTACCATAAACACCCTTGCCATAGAAATAACAAAATCAAACTTTGGCAAACTTATAGACTACTTTAACGGTCTTGTAGATATAAAAGAAAAAAGGATAAGAATACTACACTCGCTAAGTTTTGTAGAAGACCCTATAAGAATTTTAAGAGCTTTAAGGTTTGCAGGTAGATTAAACTTCAAACTGGAGAAAAAAACAGAAAACTTACTGATTTACGCCGTAGAAAGAGACCTGTTAAACTTTGCACCAACCGGCAGAATAAACTTAGAGCTAAACCTTACCTTCAAAGAAGAAAACACTTTTGAAATACTGATGCTTATGGATAGATACAAAGTCCTTTACAAACTTTTCGCAGGATTAAGTATAGACCAAAACAAAGAAAAAGTTTTGATAAAACTTCAAGATAGCCTCTTACTACTTGAAAAAGTCCTTGGGATACACTTTCCTAAAAACTCAAACTACCTTTACGTTTTACTTGGAAACTATCCAGAAGAGATAACTTATAACCTTCTAAAAAAATACCACTTTGAAAAAGAAGCATCATACCTAAACGAGTTCTACACAACCTTACAATCGATAAAAAACACAGACAGCATTTTTGACATATACAAAACTTTAAAATCCTTCAACAGACAGTTTTTACCTGCCTTAATGTCTTTATTGACGGAAGATAAGTTTAAGATATTGTTGGAAATGTTGGAAAAAGAAAAAAAGCCAGTTCTTACAGGAGAAGACCTAATTAAACTTGGTTTAAAACCTTCTAAGATATTCAAAGATATACTGGAAGATGTTTTTGTAAAATACCTACAAAACAGTATAAAAACAAAAGAAGAAGCAATTTCTTACGTTAAGAAAACACATTTAAAACGACTATCAAACCAACCAGAGTAAAAAACAAGACAGGCAACGTTAAAATTATTCCTACTTTAAAGTAGTATCCCCAGCTAATATGAATGCCTTTCTGGTCTAAAACAAACAACCAAAGCAATGTTGCAAGGGAGCCGATAGGTGTTATCTTTGGACCTATATCACAACCTATAATATTTGCGTAAGCCAAAGCTTTCATAGTGTTTGCATCTAAGCCAGTGTCTGCAATTGAAAGGTTTACTATCATAACAGAAGGAAGGTTATTCATAACAGAAGACAAAAACGCAGCCAAAAATCCAGTTGTGATTACGCCTAAATCTAAAGATATTTCAGTAGTTTTCTTTATAACGTTCATAAAAACATCAGTTAAACCTACGTTTTTCCAACTGTAAACAACCAGATACATTCCAACGGAAAAAATGATTATCTTCCAAGGTGTCTCTTTTAAAACCAACCTTTTCATATCTACAATCTCTTCTTTGTAAGTTGCAGCACCGAGTATAAAAGCACCTAAACCTATCACTATAGAAACTGGAATGTGGTAATATTCAGCAACAAAAAATCCAACAAACAAAATAAAGAAAACAACCCAGCTTAACTTAAAAATAAATCTACTTTTGATAGCATACTTAGGTGGTTTATCTTCTACGGCTTCTAAATCTACCTTTTTAAGTAAATCGTTTTTAAAGTAAAGATACAAAACTATCAAAGTAGCTACCAAAGAAAAGAAATTAACCCAGACCATCACAGATGCATACTCAAAAAATCCTATATTAAAAAAGTCTGCAGTAAGTATATTTACAAGATTTGAAATTATAAGTGGCATGCTTGTAGTGTCTGCAACAAAACCACTACCCATTATGTAAGGTAGCATATACTTTTTACTAAGTCCAAGGTGTTTTATCTTCTGATAAACGATAGGAGTAAGTATCAACGCAGCCCCATCGTTGGCAAAAAACGCCGATATTAACGCCCCAAGAAGTATAAGATATATAAAAAGCCTTATACCATCGCCTTTTGAAAAGTTTATAATATGAAGAGCAGCCCATTCAAAAAATCCTACCTTTTCCAAAATCAACGATATAAATACTATGCCTATAAACGCTAACGTTGCGTCCCATACAATCTCAACAACCTTAAACACATCAGAAAAAGAAACGATACCAACGGCTATAGAAAGTAAAGCCCCTAACGTAGCACTCCAACCTATATCGATACCTTTTGGCTTTTTTATGACAAGATACAGAGTAAGAAAAAAAATCGATATAGACAGAATCTTTTCCAACTTTTACAACTCTTTTATCAGTTTTTCTACTCTGTTTTTTATCTCATCTCGAACCTTTCTAAATGCTTCTAACTTTGCGTCTTCAGTAGGTCCTATTACTCGTGCAGGGTCTGGAAGTCCCCAATGTTGAGTGTTTGCAGAAGGAACAACAGGACAGCTTTCTGCAGCATCTCCGCAAAGTGTGATTATATAGTCCATCTGGTCTATAGGTATTTCGTCTATATGTTTTGAGTATTGGTCTGATATGTCTATGGAATCTTCTCTCATAACTTCTATGGCTTTTGGGTGGATATATCCAGAAGGATTTGAACCTGCAGAGTAAACTTCTACATCTTTACCGTAAAGTTTTGCAAAATACTTTGCATAACCTTCTGCCATCTGACTTCTTGCAGAATTACCAGTGCATATAAAAGCTATCTTTTTAGCCATTCTTAACCTCACATTTAAGATTTTCAAAATCTACTTGAATATTTTTTTCTATAATGTCTAAAACTCTGTTTAACACTTTGTTATTTTGAGATAGAGAGTAATAAGTCCATTTACCTTCTTTTCTGGATTTTAAGATGTTTGCTTGTTTTAAGATTCTTAGATGGAATGATATTCTTGGTTGAGAAAGTTTGAAAGCTTCTACGAAATTACATACGCAAACTTCTTTTTCTTTCAAAACCATTTTAACTATCTTTAATCTTATAGGGTCTGACAACGCATAAAACGTTTTTAAAATCTCTTTCTCTTCCATACTAAATCATATAAAAA
>PNIU01000077.1 GCA_002878035.1 Sulfurihydrogenibium sp. | reverse complement strand
ATCAAAACGTAAGCCTTCAAAAATGGTAAAATATCATAAATAAACCTTTAGAGGTAACTTATGGAAAAAGCTATTCTTGCTTTAGAAAATGGCTACTTTTTCTACGGATGGTCTTTTTCTTCTCCGGTTAGAGAAACTGGTGGTGAAGTTATATTTAACACATCTATGACAGGATACCAAGAAATTCTCACAGACCCATCTTACAAAGGTCAGATTGTAGTTATGACAGCTTCAGAAATAGGAAACTATGGAATAAATGAAGAAGATAGTCAATCTGACAGAGTTTGGGTAAATGGTTTTGTTGTAAAAGATGTGCCAAACGTATACTCTAATTACAGAGCCGTTGAGAGTTTAAAAAGCTACCTTGAGAAAAACAACGTTTTAGGCATTTTTGGTGTTGATACGAGGGCTGTTGTTAGGATTTTGAGAGAAAAAGGTGTGATGAAAGGTTATATAGGAGTAGGTGATATATCTCCAGTTGAAGCAGTAAAAAAAGCCAGAAGTATTCCAGACATATCTGAGTTAAACCTTGTTGCAGAAGTATCTAAACCTTCCGTCTACAGATGGACTCAGAAAAGCTGGAAGTGGCCAAAAGGTTACGAAGAACAGACAGAATTTCACTACAAAGTGGCAGTTTTAGACTACGGTGTAAAAAGGGATATCCTAAGACTTTTAGCCGATAGAAATTTAGAACTTATCTGTTTTCCTTACAACGCATCTGCAGAAGAAGTTTTATCGATAAATCCAGATGGAATATTCTTATCTAACGGTCCGGGAGACCCAGCTACCTTAACCTATCAGATAAAGCAGATACAAAAACTAATAGCATCAGAAAAACCTATATTTGGAATATGTTTAGGACATCAGCTACTTTCTTGGGCTTTTGGAAGTAGAACTTACAAGCTTGAGTTTGGACATCACGGCGGGAACCATCCAGTAAAAAACCTAAAAACTGGAAAAGTAGAAATAACGGCTCAAAACCATAACTACGCAACAGACGAAACAAAACTACCTCAAGATGTTGAGATAACCCATATAAATCTAAACGATAACACAATAGAAGGAATGAGACATAAAAACTATCCTGTGTTTTCTATACAGCATCACCCAGAGGCTGCACCGGGACCTCACGACTCTTTTTACATATTTGACGAGTTTTACAATCTAATAAAAGAGTGTAAAAAGTAATGGAACAAACCTTAAAAGAAAGATGGATATTAGGCTCTCTTTTAATAAACCTTTTTTTATCTATACTGAAACTTTTCTTTGGTGTTTTAACTAACAGCCTCGGACTTATAGCCGAGGCTATACACTCTTTTTCTGATTTGGTGGCTTCTATCATATCTTTTATAGGTGTTAAACTTTCAGCAAAAAAATCAAAAGACTTTCCTTACGGACTTTACAAATTAGAAAACGTAGCCGCACTCATAATATCTTTCTTTCTATTCTTTGCCGCTTACGAGATAATAAAGGAGGCTTTTTTCCATCACGAAGAGAGGCAAGTATCAAACCCACAGTATGCTATAGCCGTTATGGTTGTAGCTATGGTGTTGACGTTTTTTTACTCAAGACTTGAAAAAGAAGCAGGAAAAAGACTAAACTCACCTACACTTATAGCCGATGCCGAACATATCTGGGCTGACTTTTTATCTTCCATCATAGTTTTAGTAGGTTTGATAGGTGTTTACTTTGGATACAACATAGATAAGTATGCGGCTGCCGTTGTATCTCTGTTTATATTCCATAGTGGATTTGAAATACTTAAAGACTCTATAAAAGTTTTACTTGATTTTACAGTTGAGAAAGAAGATATACAAAAGATTAGAAACATCGTTTTAAAACACCCAGCAATAATAGATTTAAAAAGTATAAAAGGAAGGTCTGCCGGAAGTTATAAATTTTTAGAACTTGAAATACTTATGCATAACCTTTCTCTCAGAGAAGCCCATAAAATAGTAGATAATTTAGCCGAAGAGATAAAAAGGAAAATACCAAACATAGACTCTGTAACCATACATTACGAACCAGTTAGACAGGAAGGTTTAAGAGTAGCTTTTTTAATCGATGAAAATGAAAATATAAAAGATTTTGAAACGGCGGACTACATACTAACAGTTGATATATCAAAAGATTTTGAGATTGTAAAAAACCCAAAACTAAAACTAATAGAAAACAAAGGTCAGATAATAGCAAACTCAGGAGTTGATATAGTGGTATCAAAAAACCATCCTAACGATTTTGCAACGAGGTTTATGCTTGCAAGGTCAAGTATTATGGTTTGGGAAACAGAAAAAGATAAATTTGAAGAAGCTCTTGAAGAAGTGATAAAATCTTGGAAAGAATTTAACAAAAAAGAGGGAGAAAGATGATAGGAAGAATACTGGTAGGTCTTGATGGTTCAAAAAGTTCAAAAGTAGCTGGAGAGTATGGTATATACTTGTCTAAAACACTAAAAAGACCGGTTGTAGGAATCCACATAATCGACATCAGACTACTTGAAGGACCTTTTTTAGCAGATATATCAGGAGGACTTGGATTTAGCACTTACGCAGACCTTTTACCAAAGATTAAGTCAATCTTAGAAGCGAAAGCAGACGTTATACTTGATGAGTTTGCGGCAACCTGTAGAGAAAAGGGTGGAGACTGTTCTATAGCCGAAGCTTACGGAATAGTTGTAGATGAGATTGTAAACATGGCAGACCCAGAAGACCTTATAGTGATTGGTAAAAAAGGACAACATTTAGAATTTTCTCCTCTGTTCTTAGGCTCTACGGCAGAAGGCATCGCAAGAAAATCAAAATCTCCAGTATTAATCACTTACGATAGCTTTAGAGAGATAAAAAACATTCTCTTTGCTTTTGACGGAAGGGAAAAATCGGTTCATGCATCACTTTATGTAAATTACTTAGCAAAACATATACCTACAGAGAACGTAAAGGTTATATCTGTGTTTGAAGACAAAGTAAAGGACTCAGAAAAGAAAGCCGAATTTGAAAACAGACTAAAAAATCTTTTAGAAGTAAATTTTGAGTTTATAGACAGATACGGACAACCTGAAGAAATTTTAGAAGATTACATATCTCAAAATAAAGATAGTATAGACTTAGTAGTGATGGGGGCTTTCGGTGAAAGCACCGTAAAAGAATTAATCCTTGGAAGCACAACAAACTACATATTATCAAAATCTCCAGTTCCAGTTTTACTCGTTAAGTAGAGGTGACGATGGAGAAAGATTTTGGTGGATTTAAAGGAATACTGATAATAGGTCTTGGACTTATAGGCGGTTCTTTAGCTTTAGGGCTTAAAAAAGAAGGTTACAAAGGTAAAATCTACGGCTACGACCTTAACGAAAATAGAGTAAAAACAGCTTTAGAATTAAAAGCAGTAGATGAAGGATTTAACAGTTTAGAGAATATTCCTTGGGAAAGTGTAGACCTTGTAGTATTATCTACACCTGTAAAAACCTTTTTAGATATAGCTAAAACTATAAAACCTTTTTTAAATCAAGACACAGTAGTAAGTGATGTTGGAAGTGTAAAAGGAGACCTTGTTTTAAAAATTCATGAAGTTTTAAAGCCTCACACTTTCGTTGGAGTCCATCCAATAGCCGGAACGGAAAAAGAAGGTATAGAAAACGCAAAACCAGACCTTTTTAAAAACGCAAGACTTATCCTAACACCAATCGGAGAAGATACAGAAAAAGTAGAGAAAGTTGAAAAACTTTGGAAAGATTTAGGTTCAAAGACAGAAGTTATGGACCCACACTTACATGACTTTGTTTTTGCAAGTGTATCACACCTTCCACATGCAATAGCATTTTCTCTGGTTGATAGTCTGATAACTCTATCGAAAGAATCAGGGATAGACTTATTTAAATACCCGGGTGGTGGTTTTAGAGACTTTACAAGGATAGCGGCAAGCTCCCCTACGATATGGAAGGATATATTCCTCGAAAACAAAGAAAACCTAATCCATACCTTAGACACTTTCTTACAATCAGTCCAAAAACTAAAAGATGCCATAGAAAAGGAAGATGAAAACAAAATCATAGAAATACTTTCCGAAAGCAGAGAAAAAAGACTATCCATAGATTGAAAATTTAAAAAGTTTTACTAAAATTTATAAGCTAAAAATCACAAAAAACGGTGAAAAGATGATACTGGAAGAAGTAAAGACCAAATACGAAGAGATAGCCGATAAATGGAAGAATTTAAAGGATATTCTAAAACCAGAAAAACTGGAAGAAGAGATAAAAGAGTTAGATAAACAGATGGCAGACCCTAACTTTTGGAACGATACAAAAAAAGCTCAGGAAATATCTTCAAAAAGGAACTACCTCGGAGAAAAACTGGAAGAAATCCTGAAAGTAGAAAACAAAGTAAAAGATATAAACGAATATATACAACTTTTAGAGATGGAAGAAGATGAATCCCTTTTCTCAGAAGTAGAAAAAGAGCTAAACAACTTAGAAAAAGAGATTGAAAGACTTGAGATAAACAGTCTCCTTTCTGGAGAGATGGACTCTAAAAACGCTATTCTTACTCTACAGGCAGGTTCCGGTGGTGTGGAAGCATGTGACTGGACTCAGATGCTTATGAGAATGTATCTAAGATGGGCTGAAAGTAAAGGATACCAAGTGGAAATCGTAGATTACCAACCTGACGATGTAGCCGGGATTAAAAGCGCCACCATCATAGTAAAGGGACCTTTTGCTTACGGATACTTAAAAGGAGAGCAAGGAGTCCATAGATTAGTTAGAATATCTCCTTTCGATGCAAACAAGAGAAGACACACATCTTTCGCAGCCGTAACTGTGATACCAGAGATAGATGAAGACATAAAAGTAGAGATAAACGAAGACGACCTAAGAATAGATACATTTAGAGCAGGTGGAGCCGGTGGTCAGCACGTAAACAAAACCGATACGGCAGTAAGAATAACCCACATTCCTACAGGTATAGTGGTATCCTGTCAAAGTGAAAGGTCACAGCTACAGAACAAACTAAAAGCCCTTAATATGCTAAAAGCAAAACTCTACCAACTGGAACTTGAAAAGAAAAAAGAAAAGCAGAAAGAGTTAGAAGGAGAGAAAAAAGATATAACGTGGGGAAGCCAGATAAGGTCATACGTTTTCCAACCTTACCAACTTGTAAAAGACTTAAGGACTGGATATGAAAGCGGAAACATACAAGCAGTTATGGACGGAGAGATAGACGGCTTTATAGAAAGCTACCTTAAATGGAAAGCAAAAGGAGACCAACAGTGAAAGAAAAAAATATAATAGTCTTACTATCTGGTGGTATGGACAGTGCTACTTTACTTTGGCTTGCAAAAGAAAAATTTGAGGATATCTACGCAATCTCTTTTTTTTACGGACAGAAACACAGTATAGAACTTGAGTACGCAAAAGAACTTGCACGTATGGTAAATGTAAAACAACATTTTATAGTCGAGATACCCCACTTAAAACAACTTGGAAAAAACGCCCTTACAGACGATAGTTTAGAGATACCTTCCGAAAGTTATCCAGATGAACCACCTATAACCACCGTGCCTATGAGAAACTTAACGTTTTTATCAATAGCCGCAGCTTTTGCAGACGTTTACGAGATAGAAAACATAGGCATAGGAATACACTCTTTGGACTCCCCATACCCAGACTGTAGAGCAGAGTTTGCATCTGCAACGGAAGCAGCCATAAACTCAAGTTCTGTGATGGTTGCAAAAAAGAAAAATCGGATAAAAATATACACTCCATTTTTAGGAATGAGTAAAGTAGATATAGCAAAACTTGGAAAGCAGCTTGGAGTTCCATTTGAAAAAACTTATTCCTGCTACAAAGGAACAAACCCACCCTGCGGAGAGTGTGCAACCTGTATACAGAGAGAAGAAGCTTTAAAATCAATAGGATTGAGGTAAGCAGTTTTGAAAAAAATAGTTATAGTAGAATCACCAAAAAAAGCAAAAGAGATAGCCCACTTTTTAGGAAAGGATTTTATCGTAAAAGCTACTGTAGGACACTTTAAAGACCTACCGGAAGATGAAATGGGAGTAGACCTGAAAAACTACGAACCAAAGTTTGTAATAAAATCACCAAACCATAAAAAAATATTAGCTGAGATAAAAAAAGCCGCAGAAGACGCAGAAGTTTACATAGCCACAGACCCAGACAGAGAAGGTTACGCCATAGGATACTTTATGTGGGAAGAGCTAAAGAAAAAAGCAAAACAAATAAAGAGAGCAGAGTTTCACGAGATTACAAAAGACCACGTCCAAGAGAAGATAAAAAACGCCGAAGATTTTGAAAAAACTAACTTCGGCTTATTTAAAGCATTTTTAGGAAGAAGAGTTGGAGATAGGATAGTAGGTTACATTCTATCACCTATAGCATCAAGGGAGATAGGGGGAAAGTTCAGCGTAGGTAGAGTCCAATCTCCAGCCGTTAGATTGATAGTCGAAAGAGAAAGAGAAATAATGAACTTTAAACCAACACCTTACTACGTAATATCGGCTATCCTTGAAAAAAACAACACAAAGTTTGTAGCTATTTATGAAAAACAAAAGATAGAAGACAAACAGCAGGCAGAAGAGTTATACCAAGACATAAAAGACGAAAAAACGGCTAAAGTCGAAAAAATCGAGAAAAAACAGGTAAAACAAAGTCCAAAACCACCTTTTACAACATCGACTTTGCAACAGACTGCAAACTCAATTTACAGATTTCCAGCCGAAAGAACGATGAGCTTGGCACAGGACCTTTTCGAAAGTGGTCTTATAACCTACCACAGAACAGACAGCACAAGAATATCAGAAAAAGCCATAAACGAGATAAGGAAACTAATCCAAAAAGAGTTTGGAGATGAGTACTTACCAAAGTCTCCAAGAGTTTACAAATCAAAAAACACACAGGCAGACGCCCACGAAGCAATCAGAATAACAAACTTCGTAAACCTTGAAAAACAAAGACAGCTTGTAGAAGAAAAAGGCCTTTCAGAAGACCATTTTAAACTCTTAAAACTTATCTACGAAAGAACGTTAGCATGCCAGATGGCAGATGCTTTATTTGAAAGAACAAACATAACACTAAACATAAAAAACCACACATTCAAAGCAAGTGGAAGCGTGCTAAAGTTTAAAGGTTTCAAAGCAGTTTACAACTTTGAAGAAGAGGAAGAAGAAACACAAAACCTACCAAAGTTAGAAAATGGAGAGAGTATAAAGATAGACAACATAAAAATGGAAGAAAAATGGACCAAACCACCACCAAGGTATACGGAAGGAAGCTTAGTAAAAAAACTCGAAGAACTCGGTATAGGAAGACCTTCCACCTACGCAACAATCATAAAAACCATCAAAGACAGAGGCTATGTAGTAAAAGAAGGCTCAAGCTTAAAACCTACACAGCATGCTTTTGACCTTATAGATTACCTAAATCAAAAATACGGCTGGGTTATAGACTACAACTTTACAAAAAAGATGGAAGAGTTTTTAGATAAAGTAGAAGAAAACAAGAAAGACTGGAAAGAGTTTGTAAAAGAACTTCATCAAAAATCTATATCAAAAGTAAAGTCTGCCGTTTCTAAAAAAATGCTCGATTACGCCTTAGATTTAGCTAAAAAACACGGAAAAGATATAGACCACATCTTAAACGACCCAGAAAAGATAAAAGAATTTATAGATAATCATGCAGACAAAAAACCATCAGAAAAACAGGTAGAGTATGCAAAAGCCTTGTCTGAAAAAACAGGTTTAAAACTTACAGACAAAGAACTTAGCGATAAAAAAACTCTCAAAAAGTGGATAGACAAAGCTAAGAAAGAAGCTATGAAAAACTATCAGTTGTCAGAAAAACAAAAAAATGTTTTAATAAAATACGGTAGAGAAGATTTGATAGAAAAACCGGCAGAAGCTTTAAAGTTTATAGCAAGTAAGTTAAAAAAATTTAAAAAATAAAAAAGGGCTGGGATTGCTCCCAGCCAGGTATGGAGGGGGAGGGAGGGGGATGCGAAATAAGGTAATTAAAATATATTATACTTCGAATGTAATTAAAATGATTACAATCATATATTAGAGGTGCAGTTATGGTAGATAAAGAGACTGTTTTAAAGGTAGCACAGCTATCAAAACTAAAACTAAAAAACGAAGAAGTAGAGATTTTTTCTAAGCAATTTAACGATATTTTATCTTTTGTTGAGGTTTTAAAAGAGGTAGACACGGAAGGAGTTTTGCCGTTTTACGAATTAGATTTACAGGAAAGCTATTACAGAGACGACGTTGCAGCCGGTTCAATATCTAACGAAGAGGCTTTACTAAACGCTCCTTTGAAAGAAGGTGGATTTTTTGTAGTTCCAAGAGTAGTAGGATAAAAGGAGGTAAATTTTTATGGCTTTAGAAGAAAAAGAGTTGGACTCAAAGAGAAAAGCTTTAGAAAGTGCGATACTACAGATAGAGAAAAAGTATGGCAAAGGTTCTTTGATGACTTTATCTTCTGAAGGGATAAAGACGGTAGATACTATTCCAACTGGCTCAATATCTCTCGATATAGCAACAGGTATAGGAGGAATACCAAAAGGAAGAGTTATAGAGATATACGGACCAGAATCTTCAGGAAAAACAACTTTAACCCTTCACATTATAGCCGAAGCTCAGAAAAAAGGAGGTAAGGCAGTATTTATAGACGCAGAGCATGCCTTTGACCCAAAGTATGCAAAAGCTATAGGTGTAAACCTTGACGACCTTATAATATCCCAACCAGACTACGGTGAACAGGCTATAGAAATAGCTGAAACGTTAGTCAGAAGTAATGCCGTAGATGTGATAGTTATAGACTCAGTAGCAGCACTTGTTCCAAAAGCCGAGATTGAAGGAGATATAGAAGACTCAAACGTTGGTTTACACGCAAGGCTTATGTCTAAAGCTATGAGAGTGTTAAAGGGAGCCGTAAACAAAAGCAATACAGCACTTATACTTATAAACCAGATTAGAGAAAAAGTAGGTGTTATGTTCGGTAATCCAGAGACTACAACAGGTGGTAGAGCAATCAAGTTTTTTGCAGATATGAGAATGGAAGTTAGAAAAAGCGATTTAAAAACAGACGGAGAAAAAGTAGGAAGTAGAGTAAAAATCAAGATAGTAAAAAACAAATTAGCTCCACCTTTCAAAGAAGCCGAGTTTGACGTTATATACGGAGAAGGTATATCAAAAGAAGGAGAAATCCTGGATTTAGGTGAAGAGATTGGAATTATAAAGAAAAGCGGAGCTTGGTATTCTTACAAAGACGA
>PNIU01000062.1 GCA_002878035.1 Sulfurihydrogenibium sp. | reverse complement strand
TTAAGATTTATAACTGATTTTTCTTAACTTAGAGCCAAAGTTTGTCTTTGTATTTTTCTTTTAGTTTTAGTTCGTATAAAAACGCATACTTTAAAAAAACATACAAAAAGCCAGAAAAAGCTATTATAAGACCTCTTGTTCCTTCTAAAAAGCCAAGCTTTAAAAAGTAAAGTTTAAAGAAAATTACGAAAGGATTGATTATAAGTTTGTAAAGTTTAAATTTTTTACCTTCTGAATGCATGATTTCTGCCATACTTCTGGCATAGTCTATAGTTTTTATAAATTGATGGTAAAGGCTTTTGTAAGAGTAATGGTATAAATCCCCTTCTAACCTTCCAACTTTTCCATCACAAATAACTTCCTCGTGCAGTTTACCTTCATACCTAACCTTACCTTTTCTAAAAAGCCTTTTCCTATACTCTGGATACCATACGTATTTTAAAAATCTTCCCAAATAGTAAGTTCTTCTTGGGATTTCATAACAGTCAAATTTTGGATTTTCAAGTTCTCTCTTTATATTTTCTCTTAGTTTTTCCGATACTTCTTCATCTGCATCTAAAACCAGTATCCAATCTCCATTACAGATTGAAAATCCATAGTTTATTTGGTCAGGATAAGTATCAAATTCTCTGAAAAATACTTTAGCCCCTAAGTTTTTTGCAATTTCTACAGTTCTATCTGTAGAGCCGGAGTCCAAGACTACTATCTCTTCTGCAATATCTAAAACACTTTTTATAGCCCTTTCTATGTTTTTCTCTTCGTTTTTTGTAAGGATTAAAACCGTTAGCTTCATAAAATTATTCTATCATTTTTTTAAAAGTGATACTAAAATCGCAGATAATGTGTTGAAAAACACTATCGTGTAACCTGTTGGAAAGTCAAGGTTGTAGGAAACTGTTAAAGATATGAGTATTATTATCGTTCCTACGATTACTGAGTAAAAAATCTGATGTTTTTTAAAAAGTTTTAGAGATATTAAGGTAGGTGCTATTAATATTGAAAATACTACAAAAACTCCTGCTAACTTTACTGAACTTGTTAAAGTTATAGCAAAACTTGTAAAAAATGCCACTTCTCTTATGAAACCTTTTAGTCTATGAAGGAAAAAGTAAATAAACATTCCGATAAAAAGATAAATTACACTGACTTTTAATATCTCTTGATAAGATGTAAAGAGTATATCGTAGGCTAAAAGGTTGTTTAACTCTTCTAAGCCGTGGGGGGACTTTGACATGACAATAAAAACTAAGGATATTCCTAAGGCGTATAAAAGTCCTATGAAGGCTTCTTTTGAGATATCTTCTCTATGGTTTACGTATGCTATAAGTATAGATGCTAACAATGCAAAGGATAGTGATATTAAGTATAAGTGTTGTCCTTCTAAAAGGTAAAGGGAGATGGCGACTCCTGCGGCCGCCATCTGACCAACTGCAAGGTCTGTGAATATTATGTTTCTTTTGATTATCTCTATCCCGTAGTAGCTGTGAATAGCCAGTAGTATAACGCTAAGGATAAGGGGTGGAAGGAGTATATCACTCACTTGTCAATCTCCTAACGATTTCATCAAACAGTGAGAATATGTCTTTGGCTTCTGGAACTGCTCCTACGTCGTGTGGTATCACTATATACTTTATTCCTGTCTTTTGATTTAAAAACTGGGCTGGCTTTAGAGGGTGGTATACATCTTGCATTATGAGTTTTACGTTCTGGGTTTTTATTATTTCTATTAGATTTTCAAGGTGTTTTCCTGTCGGTGGTATTCCCGGAAGAGGCTCTACTGTTCCACTTAAAACTAATCCATACCTGTTTATAAAGTAGTCGTAAAGTTTGTGATACTCTATAACTTTTGTTCCTTTCAATTTTTCTAAGGCTGAGTTCCACTGTTTTAGTTTTTCGTTCCATTTGGATTTAAAGAGTTTGTTGTTTTCTTGGTAGTAGGAGCAGTTTTCAGGCTCTAATTTACAGAGTTTAGTCGTTATAACGTCAGATAGGATTGGTATATTGTATGGGTCTAAGTGGAAGTGGGGGTTTCCTTCGGGATGGACATCTCCCATAGCTCTTGATACGTTTTCTGGTTTTTCAATCAATCTAACATACTGTGATAAATCTAAAAAGCCAGATGCAGAAGGTCTTATTTTGGCATTGTTTGCTTGGTCTAAAAGGGGTGGAAGCCATCCTATCTCAAGCTGAGCTCCGTTTATTATAAGAAGGTCTGCGTTTCTGAGTTTTACTGCTAAAGAAGGCTTTGGAACTATAAAGTGAGGGTCTAAATTTCCTACTGCTAAAAAATCAACCTTTGCTTTATCTTTAACTATCTCCTGAGTTATACTTGCTATGTAAGGGTAAGTGGTCACTATCTTTAACTGGGCTTTTGCATTTGTTAGAAGTATCAAAACTGATAATATCAAAATGTTAAATACTTTCATCATTACCTTACCTCCTTAGTTTTTTAAAATCCGTGGGCTCCGTGGGCTCCTATGGCTAAGTTAAACTGTAGAATGATTTCATGGTTCGTTTTTCTTTCACTTCCTAAAAAGAGGCTTTTGTCGTAGTTATACTGTAGTCTTATTCTGGAAAATTCCGAAGGTAAAAAGTCTATCATAGCAGAGTATCTGTAAAGGTTGTCTGAAAAGTTTTGATTCTTACCTTCAGCAATTACATCGTTTTTGTTTATTAAGTCATACCTTAGACCTACTCTCCATCTTTGGTCAAACTTGTATATACCTTGGACGTAGAAACCTCCCTGCTTTTTCTCAAGGGGAACTGTAACCAAGTTGCCTGCATTATTGTAAGCAAATTTACTGCCATCTGTTTTTCTATATATATACTCTCCTTGCAGTTGTAGGTATCTGTAAGAATCCAGTAGGTGCTTAGCCGTAAATTCAAAGCCAAGTATCTTTGTATCTCCTGCAAATGCGTGTGGGTCTTCATCTTCAAGATGGTCTATTCTGGTTTTACCAAATGCGTAAGATACTCCCGTAAGAATAGAGGTGTTTCCTATATCAAAAGATGGCTTTATGAATAGAACGTAAAGGTTTGGCTTTTTAGTGTCAGATATTTTTACATTGTCTCCGCTACCATCTCTTTTTGTGTTTACTGTAAATCCTGTTCTGTTAAAGTTGTTTTCGTTATCACCTTGGAAAGCTTCTGCTCCAAGCATCAAGAAAAATGGAGTAGGTGCAAGCCAAGTAATCTGGGCACCTTTCTCAAGTAAATTATGCTCTCCAAAAACTGCGCTGTATATGAGTGGTGCATCTGCAAAATCCCATACGTGATGGTGAAACTTGTTTAACCTTCCAAACTCACTGTAAAACTTACCACCTTTTACTGCAAGGTTATAAGGTAGAGAACGAGTTTTAAAGTATGCCTCTTCTATCTCAAAATCGTTTTCTGACAAATGGAAAACACCGACTAAGTCAAAGTAAGGGTCTACCGTAGATGCTACATACATCTCTGCGTAGTTAAGGTTAAATCCTCTTTCTGCGTTGTAAGGCATATGACCATGTCCATCGTGCATATCAAAAAGTCCATGGTTAAATCCCGGTATATTAACCTGTCTGTATGTATCATCTGTAAGGTTTCTTGATACAAACGACGTATCTAAAATCAGAGATATATCAGGAACAAACTTAGCTTGTGAGAATGGGTTTGATAGAACTTTTTCTATAGGGTCTCTACCGTCTACATTTTTTAGCTTCTCCTGAGTTTGCTGTATCACTTCTTGCTGTTCTTGTAGCTGTTTTACTTTTTCTTGAAGTTGCTGGATTATTTCTTGTTGTTGTTGGATTTGTTTTTTTAACTCGTCTAACTCTGAAGCTGTAGCAGTAAAAATAGGTAATAAAGCTGTTATAAGGTATTTTTTCATAGTTTTACCTCCTCTCTTTAGTTAGTTTTTTAAAGTTAAAAAGATTTTTGTTGGATATTTTCAGAAGAGAGGAGGGCTTCTTGGAAGTAGGTTAAATGGTATTGATTTTTTAAAGAAAAATGATGTGTAGATTTCTTGATAATCTTCTTTGTATTCTGGAAGTTCAAAAACAAAGGTTAGGTCTAATGGGTCTTCTGATTGCTGGTTAAGTTGAAGGACACAAACCTGACAGTCTGGGTGTGGTTGGTTATCTTCGTGGTGGTGGACTAACGTTATAGAGTTTGCAAAAAGTAGGTATAAACCTATAAGTAAGCTAAAGATTTTATTTAGTCTAAAATACATCTTTTACTTTACGGCTGCCATCAGTATGGCTTCACAAACGACCTGACCGTCAACTTTTGCAACGGCTTTTATTTTTCCCATAGATTTTTTTATATTTATTCCTTCCACTTCAAATATTATCTGGTCTCCGGGGACAACCGGTTTTCTAAACTTTGCTTCTTCTATACTGGCAAATAGTACTGTTCCGTTTGTGATATTGGCTTTCTTAAGCATAAGGTAGGCTCCAACCTGTGCCATAGCTTCTATTATCAAAACTCCCGGCATAACTGGGTTATCTGGAAAATGTCCTACAAAAAAAGGCTCGTTGTAAGTAACGTTTTTTAAAGCTTTTATTTTCATATTTTCTACATCTAACTCAAGTATTCTGTCTACCAACAGAAAAGGGTATCTATGGGGTAAAACTTTCATTATATCCATAACATTTTCCATTATAAACCTCCTTAGATATAAACGTCCAAAATTACAAAAATCATATATATTATACTTACAAATCCGTTAACTGTAAAAAAAGCTTTGTTAATCTTTGATAAATCGTTTTCTTTTATAAGAAGGTGTTCATAAACCAAAAAACCACTTAGAATAAAAATTCCAACAAAGTAAACTGTTCCTAAGTCTGCTATCAAACCTGTAAGTATCACAAACACAAACGTTAAAAAGTGAAAAAATCTTGCAATCAGTATAGCTTTTTTTATTCCATACTTTGCCGGTATTGAGTATATTCCAAAGCTTTTATCAAACTCGTAATCCTGTAAAGCATACAGAATATCAAAGCCGGAAACCCAGAAAGCCATAGCTAAACCAAGTGTTAATGATGCAGGTTCAACATAACCTTTTAACGCTATCGATACGGCTACAGGTATAAGAAAGTAGACTAAACCTAATATAAGATGGACATACTGGGTAAACCTTTTACCTGCTGGGTATATTAAAAGAAGAAGTATAACTACAGGAGAAAGCCAGAATGCAAGCATGTTTAAGTTGTAAGACGAAAACATAAAAAGAATGGAAGAAACAAGTCCCAAAGCCATTATTTCCCAAGGTTTTATTTCTCCTTTGGCAGAAGGCCAGTTTTTTGTCCTTGGGTTCATCTTATCTATTGGTGCATCTATGTATCTGTTAAAAGCCATGCCTGCAGTCCTTGCAAAAACCAAAGCCATCACAATCCAAAACATTTTTTCAATTTCTGGTATTCCTTTTTCAACGATGAATACTGATGATACTGCAAAGGGAAGGGCAAAGATTGTGTGTGAAAACTTTATCAATTCAAAGTAGGTTTTAATTTTATTTATCACTTGTTAACACTTCCTTGCAACTTTAAAATTATAATAATTATAACAAGCTTTGGAGTAGTAAGTTGATTAAAAAACAGGAGGTAGTAAAAATAATGAAGAAGGTAGTTTTGCCGATAGCAATCATCTTGGCTCTTGCTTTTATCGTAAAGGCTCAGTTTGAAAAGTTTCATACAGAACAGTCTGGTTATAAACAGACAATCCAAGGAAAATCCTACAACTTTCCTAATCTTCAAGCTGCAGATGAAGAGAGAATAAAACTTATAGAGTCTGTATCTTCCGGTGTTGCTACCGTGTTTACCACTCAAGAAGTAACAATTCAAAATCCGTTTTATGATATGCCTTTTGGAGACTTCTTTGATATTCCAAACACTCCTCAGTTTAAACAAAGAAGTCATGGTTTAGGTTCTGCGTTTATAGTTGATGTAGATTACAACAAAAAAGTGGTCTATCTACTAACAAACAATCACGTAGTAGAAAATGCAAAAGATATTCAGGTTCAGTTTAAAAATAAGGTAGTATTAAAAGCAAAGGTAGTAGGTGCAGATAAACTTAGCGATGTTGCTTTGATAGAGGTTCCTTTCAAAAAAGGCATAGAAGATTTTGCATCTAAAAACGTCTTAAAACTTGGAGATTCTGACCAACTAAAAGTTGGTGCTACTGTAATAGCTATAGGTGCTCCTCTTGGATTATCGGACACTGTAACTATAGGTATAGTTTCTGCTAAAAATAGACAGATAGAAGATAGACCGGGAGAAGGTTTTATACAAACCGATGCTGCCATAAATCCCGGTAACTCAGGAGGACCTTTAATAAACGTAAAAGGAGAGGTAGTAGGTATAAACACGGCAATCATAGCCGGGGCTCAAGGCCTTGGTTTTGCAGTGCCTATAAACCAAGCAAAATGGGTGATGGAACAGATACTTAAGTATGGAAAAGTAAAAAGAAGTAAAATCGGTGTTATAATCCAACCTTTAACGGCAGATTTAGCTGAACATTTTGGTGTTAATGAAGGTGCATTAGTTGCTAACGTTCAACCGGGTGGTCCTGCAGACAAAGCCGGTATAAAAGCTGGAGATATAATAGTGGAAGTAAACGGTAAAAAAATATCTGACATCTCAGACCTTCAAAACCAAGTTATGAGAAATCCACCGGGAACAAAACTAAAAATAAAAGTTATTAGAGATGGAAAAGAACTTACATTTGATGTTGTTACCGTGCCTTTAGAGTCTGATGAGACAGCATCTGAAACTCCTCAGGACGCTACAAACATAGAAAATACCTTAGGTCTTATAGTAAAAGACCTAACACCTGACTTAATAAGAAAGTATGGTTTACCTAAGGTTAATAATGGTGTTTTAGTGTATGCCGTAAAAGAAGGTTCTGCTGCAGAAGATGCTGGATTACAGGCAGGTGATATAATTCTATCTGTAAACAGAGAACCTGTAAGAAGTTCTTCTGAGTTCTGGAATTTAGTTAAAAAAGCCAAAAAAGAAGGTCAGGATAACGTCCTTCTTTACGTTCAAAGAGGAGACAACAGAATATACACAACTTTATCCATAAGATGATAGCTCTTTTTGGTGGAAGTTTTGACCCAGTTCATCTGGGTCATTTAAGAATCGCCGAAGATGTAAGGGAGTTTTTTGGGCTGGAAAAAGTTATCTTCGTTCCAGCCTACCTTTCTCCTTTAAAAGACTCTACAAATGCATCTGCCGAAGATAGGTTGAATATGTTAAACATTGCCACAAAAGATAACCCTTACTTTGAAGTGTCAGACTACGAAATAAAAAAAGGTGGAAAATCTTATACAGTTGAAACTGCAGAATACTACAGGAAAATTTTGCCTCACAAACCAACCTTTATACTGGGAACGGACTCTATACTAACTTTCCATAAGTGGAAAAGCCCAGAAAAACTGTTAGAGATAGCAAATTTTATAGTGGTTGGAAGAGGTAAAGACAGTTTTAAGATGGTTAGCCATTATCTTAAAAAGATGTTTAACTACGACAGTATTTACTGCAACGAAAAAAGTATTGGAAATGGTGTTTACTTTTTCGATTCAAGAAGAGTTGATATATCCTCAACCGAGATAAGGGAAAGGGTAAAACTTGGTAAATCAATAAAATATCTAACACACCACGGCGTTGAAGATTATATTTTAAAAAACAATCTTTATAAAAACAGCCCTTAAAAGGGCTGTTAAAAGTAAAATCAGTGAGTTTTAAAACCCTTATCTGATTTTTCTACCATCTTTAAAAAATGAAAGGCAAGTGCTATAGCTCTAAAGAACTGGAATATTAGAGAATGTATTTTTTTTCTGTCACTGTCTGAAAATCTAAACTTAGGCTCTGCCATAAAATCTCCTCCTTTTTTTGATTTTTTTAAGGTATTAACTTCCAGAAAGGTTTACCTTGTAGTTTCCATAAGAATGCGTAATGTAATCCAAGTTTAAACCAAGCTCCTGCTTTACCGACTTCTACTACGCAAATGTCTAAATCTCTTCCATACTTTCCGTATTTAGCTCTGTTCCTTGCAACTGGAAACTTAGCTACTGTACCAGCCAAACCGCTGAATATACCGTTTTTTATAGATGCAACGCAAAGACCTGCCGTTTCCGCCATAGATGCAGTGTTTTGAGGCTCTCTACCTTCTATCATATCTATTATGTTTAAAGCGGCTGCCTTACCGGTAAGCTCAGATGTAAAACCTATTCTTGGTGGTGAAGGAGCTATTATAGTCCCATTTGGAGATTTACCCGGTTTAGATATAGGTCCCGGTGGTGCAAAGGCTATTCCGGCTGAAAATATGTTTTTATAGATTGGATTTTGATAAGTTTTAGGCCAGTCTGGACCATCTAACTCTTCGTAAGGTTTTCCGTAAACTGCATCTACTTTAACAAACCCTGCAGGGTTACATACTTTATCCTTTATGTCGTTTCCATCTTTATCTATCCACTTTATAGGTTGACCAGCAAAAGGAGGTAGAAGCATAGCAAAGTCGTATTCAAGCTCTTTAAACTCTCCGTCCAAGTTTTCTATGTATATTTTCTTCTCATCTACCTTGTGGACGTGGCTTCTTATTTCATACTTTATACCGTAATCGTAGAATAGAGCTTCTGTCAGCATTTCAGAGGTGTATATTGAAGAGCCTCTTTTAGCTTCAACACCGTCTACACCAAAGTCTCCAAGTTTTGGTTCGTTTGATAACCAGGTAAGCTCTACTCTATCTCTTAGACCTCTATCAACTAAATCGCTGTGTATGTTCATTAGGAATTCAAAAGCTCCACCTTGGCATGTGCATGTTCCGTGTCCCGTTCCAACGAATATTTTTGCTTTATCTCCTTTCTCTAACCTTTTTACCAGTTCTAAGTAAGCTTTAGCTGTCTCTACAGCGTGAGGAGGTGTACAAACAGAATGAGTGTAACCTTTGTCTGGACCAAGTCCCGGTGTTGCGTCAAAGTTTAACTTTGGTCCAGTAGCTACAAGTAGATAGTCGTAGTCTAATTTTTTAGATTCTTGGGTTCCGTAAGGTTGAACTATAACGTAGTTTTCGTCAGGGTGAACTTCTGTTAGAAAACCTCTTAGGTATTTTATACCAAACTTGTCGTAAACTGGCTTTAGAGGAAACTGAGTTTTCTCTACTGGCCACTGACCTACACCAACCCATACCAAAGAAGGTATGTAGTTGAACGTTTCGTTTGGAGTGACAACCGTTATGTCGTGCTTGCCCTTCAACTTATCTCCGAGTGTAAGAGCTGCGTAATGACCTGCAAACCCACTACCGGCAATAACAATTTTTGCCATGCTATAAGACCTCCAACAAAATTTTTAAAATAACAATAATTTTATCATATACCTAAACGTGTAAGTTAGCAACA
>PNIU01000089.1 GCA_002878035.1 Sulfurihydrogenibium sp. | reverse complement strand
GACTCAATCTTTACCTTCTGACCTACAGCGTAAACTCAGCCTACTTTTAGACATTCCGATAAACATAACTGTAGAGATAGGTTCAAAAGTAATGGCTATAGAGGATATATTAAAGTTATCTCCAAGTAGTGTGATAGATTTAGATAGATACATAAACGAGCCTATAGACCTTAAGGTAAACGGTGTTTTGGTAGCTAAAGGTGAACTGTACCAAGAGGAAGACCAGTTTGCTATAAAAATTAAAGAAATCTTAACAAAGGAAGAACGTGTAAACCTTATATCAAGACAGTATACAAGGGGGTAATGTATGGCTGTAAATTTCCAACCTATATACATACTTGCATCTGGCGGTAGCCGAGCTGTAGAACAGCTTGATACCGTTACAAACAACATTGCAAACGCAAGCACTGTTGGATTTAAAAAAATACTTATGAGAGAGATGAGTCAAAAAATTCCTGAAAACGTTGGTCAAACAGGTGATTTACTGGTATTTCCAAGGTTTAGAGATACTCAAGTTTTAAACAGTCAAGGTGGTCTAATAAAAACGGAGAATCCCTTAGATGTAGCCATAGAAGGCGATGGATTTTTTCAAGTTGAAAGTGGTATTGGAAGGTTTTACACAAGAAATGGACATTTTTACAAAGACAGAGACGGTTTCTTAGTGGACCAAAACGGAGCTTACGTGTTAGACATTAACAATAGAAGAATACGTTTAACTGGTGAAGGAAGGGTAGATATAACTCCAAATGGAGAGATATACCAAGACAACCAGCTTATGGGAAGATTAAAAGTTGTAAATTTACAGAATCTTCAGCCTGCCGGTAACGGATACTACACAGGACAAGAAACACAAGCTCAAAGGTTCTTAGTAAGGCAAGGCTTTTTGGAAGCTTCTAACGTAAATATAGTAAAAGAGATGGTAGATATGATAAACAGCCATAGAAGGTTTGATATTTATATGAACCTTGCAAAGGCTTTAGACCAACTTGAAGGTAGATTAAACGAAATAGGAAAAGCTTAAGGAGGTGTTAAAAGATGCTTAGAGCTTTATGGACTTCAGCTTCAGGTATGGAAGCTCAACAGACAAACTTAGATGTAATATCTCACAACATAGCTAACGTAAACACTGTAGGTTTCAAAAGAAGTAGAGCAAACTTTGAAGATTTGATTTATCAGGACGTAAGGGACCCGGGAGTCTTAAGCTCTACACAGAACAGAGTTCCAGCCGGTATTCAGATTGGTTTAGGAGTTAAGGTTTCAGATGTTGCTAAGATATTTTCTCAAGGTAGTCTTATGAAAACAGATAATCCTTTAGACCTTGCTATTCAAGGAGAGGGATTTTTCAAGATAGAGATGCCGGACGGTAGCGAAGCCTTCACAAGAGCAGGAAACTTCCAGCTTGATAACGAAGGCTACATAGTAAACCCAGAAGGTTACAGACTAAGTCCTAACATACAGATATCAGCTCCAGAAACTGTTATAAGCATATCCATAAGTCCAAACGGTAAAGTAGTAGTTGTTAGAAACAGTGGAGGACAACAAACTACAGAAGAAGCAGGAGATATAAAACTTTACAGATTTATGAACCCAGCAGGTTTAAAGGCTATAGGACAGAACCTATTTAAGTATACTGAAAGCTCTGGAGAGCCTATAGAAGGAGACCCTAATACCGATGGTTTTGGAAAGATAACCCAAGGCTTTTTAGAAATGTCAAACGTTAACATAGTTGAAGAGATGGTTAACTTGATTGTTGCACAAAGAGCTTACGAAGTAAACGCAAAAGGTATAATAACTGCAGACGAAATGCTTAGAACAGTTACAACCCTTAAAAGCTAAACTATGGTAAGACTTTTTTTAACTTTTATACTTTTTTTCGTTGGTATTAGTTTAGCCGATGATAAAGTCAGTAAGTTTGAAAGTATGGTCGATAACTACGTAAAGCAAAACTTTAAAGAGTTTGAAATTGTAAACATGGTGAAGATACCGAAAAGCTACATTAAACAGATACCTGAAGATTTTGATTCTGTTGAGTGTAAAAGTAAAGGTAACAGTGGTCTTTACCTTTACCTTTCCTGCTTTACTTACAAAGATGGAAAACAAAACGGTGAGATACCGGTTACATACAGAATATCCCAGTTAAGCAAAGATGGTAGTTTAACTCCGGTTATTCACAAAAACCAAAAAGTGAATATTTTATACATAAACGGGAGTATAAAAATACAGCTTTTGGGAACCGCTTTAGAAAGTGGCAGAGTTGGAAGTTATATAAAAGTAAAAAACATTTCTACAGGAAAAGAACTGGTTGGAAAGGTTATAGACCAGCAAACAGTTTTAGTTGAGGGTGAGTAAGATGAGAAGGTTTGGTGTATTTTTACTATCGGCTTTGTTAATAGGTTGTGCATCGAAGAAAAACGAGTATGCCAAACCTTATAACCCTATACCCCCCGATATTCAAGAAGAAAAAAAGAAAGCTACGCCCGGCTCTTTATACACTGGAAGCTACAATAACCTTTTTACAGATTCTAAAGCTTTTACAGTTGGAGATGTGATAACTATAAGAGTTACTGAGACTATCGCAGGACAGACATCTTCCGGCACAACGACACAAGAACAGTCAAATATGAATTTAAACTTTCCTTCTCCATCATTACTTGGTAAACCTATAATCAACAAGCCTATAGCCGGTGTAACCGAAAGCAACTCTGACACTTACAAAGGAACAGCTTCTACTAACAGGTCTTCTAAGTTGATAGCTTCTATATCTGCAAGAGTGACAAAAGTTTACCCAAACGGAAACCTGTTTATCGTTGGTAAAAAGGTAGTTAAAGTAAACGATGACTACCAGACCCTTGTAATATCAGGTATAGTTAGACCTACCGATATTCTACAGGATAACTCCGTTGACTCTTCAAGAATATCTGACCTTTACGTAGAGTATAACGGTGAAGGTTATATGGCAGACAGCACTCGCCCAGGTTGGCTTGCTCAGTTCTTAAAGAAAATATGGCCGTTTTAACAGGTGGAAACGATGTTAAAAAGACTTCTTTTAATAATTCTGATAGCTTCCTTTTGTAGTTATGGAGCAACATCTTCAGATATAAAAATCAGGGATTTAGTAAGCGTTGAAGGTTTTAGGACTAACTATCTTACAGGCTACGGTATAGTTGTAGGTTTAAACGGAACTGGAGATGGAACCACCAGTAGATATACTCTAATCAGCATTGCAAACATGCTAAGAAAGATGGGAATATACATAGACCCAGCCCAAGTTAGAACAAAAAACGCAGCAGCAGTAATGGTAACAGCAAACCTTCCACCTTTTGCAAAACCCGGTATGACTGTTGATGTGCAAGTTGCTTCCATAGGAGATGCCAAAGACATAAGAAATGGTCTTCTTATAAGAACACCTCTTTACGGTCCAGATGGAAAGATTTACGCATTTGCTCAAGGTCCAGTATCTACCGGAGGAGGATACTTAGAGTCCAACAAAACCGGTAAAATTCAAAAAGGTTTCACAACTGCAGGTATAATACCTAACGGTGCCATAATAGAAGAAGAACTTCCATTTGACTTTAACTCTTTAACAGAGATAACCCTAAATTTAAAAAATCCAGATTTTAAGAAAGCCTCTCTTATAGCAAAAACTATAAACAAAAAGTATCCAAACGTAGCCCAGCTTTTAGATGCAACTTCAATAAAAGTGAAACTTCCCGAAGGAACTTCAAAAGCAGATTTTCTGGCATCTATTTTAGATTTAAAAGTTTCGTTAGACTCAGATAAACCAACGATAGTTATATACGAAAAAACCGGAACAGTCATAATGAGTGGAGATATTGTTATAGATGCTCCTGTTTACGTTTCACACGGTAACATATACGTATCTGTAGAAACAAAACCAATTGTATCTCAGCCACCACCTTTATCGGCAGGTCAAACTGTAGTAACTCAGCAAACTACTGCCACAGTTACAGAAGAAAAGGGAAGAATAATAGAAATAGAAAAACCAACTTTAAAAGACTTAGTAAAAGCCCTAAATGACCTTGGAGTTTCACCTTACGACCTTATAGCCATAATTCAAGCAATAAAAAATGCAGGTAAAATAAACGCAGAAATAATCGTAATGTGAGGTTAAAAATGGAGGTAGGAAGAATAAACTCTTACTTTGATTTAAAGAGTATTCAAGAAGCAAAGACACCAGAAGAAGTAGCTAAAAACTTTCAAACAATATTTCTATCAATAGTAGTTAAAGAGATGAGAAAAACCGTTCCTCAGTTTTCGTCTAACGATTTTGGAAGTAAGATGTATCTTGATATGTTTGACATGCAACTTGCCCAAGTTATGGCAGACTCAGACCAGCTTGGATTAAAAGATTACATACTAAACGCCATAAAAGCCTACACTCAGAATCAAAACACCAAGTAAGGAACAACCTTGGAAAGAGCCTTAAGTATATTTGAAAAGATAAACCAGTATTCTGACGCTATAATAGTAGTTCTTATCCTTGTTATACTCGCTTCTCTCGTTTTACCTATTCCACCTTTTTTACTGGATATACTGCTAACGTTTAGTATCACTTTCTCGATGCTTATACTTATGGCTACAGTTTATGTAGAAAGTCCGTTAAAGTTTTCTTCCTTTCCTTCAATACTTCTTATGGCAACTCTTTTAAGACTTTCACTAAACGTTGCATCTACCAGAAGGATACTTTTACACGGGCATGAAGGACCAGATGCAGCCGGTCATGTAATACAGGCTTTTGGTCAGTTTGTAGTAGGTGGTAGCTATGTTGTAGGTTTGATAGTGTTTCTAATACTTGTAATCATAAACTTTATAGTCATAACAAAAGGAACAGAAAGAATTTCAGAGGTTGCGGCAAGGTTTACACTTGATGCAATGCCCGGAAAACAGATGAGTATAGACGCAGACTTAAACAGTGGACTAATAGATGAGAAAGAAGCCCAAAGAAGAAGACAGGAAGTTCAAAGAGAAGCAGACTTTTACGGAGCTATGGACGGTGCTACAAAGTTCATAAGAGGAGACGCAGTAGCCGGTATCATAATAACCTTTATAAACATAATAGGTGGAATAATCATAGGAATGGTTCAAAAAGGTATGGACTTTCAGACAGCTTTACAAAACTTCACGATACTAACGATAGGTGACGGTCTTGTATCTCAGATACCAGCTTTGATAACTTCCACTGCAGCCGGTTTGATGGTTACAAGGGCAGCATCGGAAATGAACCTTGGTAAAGAAATATTCAGTCAGCTTACAGGTTATCCAAAAGCACTCTTTATGGCAGCCGGAGCCATATTCGTTATGGGAATTATTCCCGGAATGCCTACTTTACCTTTCTTAATACTATCTGCCATAGTAGGTGCAGCAGCCTATATGATGACTTTAGTTTTAAAAGAAAAAGAGAAGAAAGAGAAAGAAGAGAAAGCAAAAGATATGATACAGTCCTTAGAGAGAGAAAAACCGGAGGATTACGTCCAACCACCTGAACCTTTAACGTTGGAAATCGGATACGGACTCATATACTTAGTAGACGAAAACCAAGGTGGAGAACTCATAAAGAGAATAAAGAATCTAAGAAAACAGTTAACTAAAGAACTTGGTATGGTCATACCACTTGTCCATATAAAAGATAACCTTCAGCTAAAACCAAATGAATACAGAATACTCATAAAAGGCGTAGAGGTAGCAAAGTATGAAGTTCAACCGGGTAAATATCTTGCCATAGATACAGGTATGACAAAAGAAAAGTTAGATGGAATACCTACTAAGGACCCTGCCTTTGGATTAAGTGCAATATGGATAGATGAAAATTTAAAAGACAAAGCAAGGTTGGCAGGCTACACGGTAGTAGATATAAACACTGTTATAATAACTCACTTATCTGAAATAATTAAAAAATACTCTTACGAGATACTTACAAGACAGCAGGTTAGAGAACTAATAGATATAGTATCCAAAAACTATCCTATGGTAAAAGATATAATACCAGACCAAGTGCCTTTGAATATTCTACACAAAGTTTTACAAAACCTCTTGAAAGAATCAGTGCCTATAAACGACATACCTACTATAGTAGAAGCTTTATCTGATAACATAAACAAAACCAACGACCCAGAAATTCTTACAGAATACGTAAGGATGGCTTTAAAGAGAGTTATAACCTCTATGTATCAAAAAGATGGAGAAATTACAGCTATAGTTTTAGGAAACTCAGCAGAAAACTATCTAACAAATCTTATCAAACAAAGTGAAGGAAGCATGCCTTCTGTAAGCCCTTCCTTCGTCCAAAAACTTATAACTGGCATAAGTCAGCATTTAGATAAGTTTGTAATAAACGGCTCTCAACCTATACTGATAACATCTCCCACAGTTAGAAGGTATGTAAAGCAGATTCTTGAAAACTACCTTCCGAACATAGTTGTCCTATCGTATGCAGAGATAGAAAGTAATGTAAAATTAAATATAGTAGGGATGGTGGATGTAAATGAAAATTAAGATTTATGAAGGTTTTAATTTAGAAGATATAATAAACAAAATAGAACAGGAACTTGGACACAATTACAAAATACTCTACCAAGATAAAATTAAAGTAAAAACAAAAATACCTTTTGTAAAAAAAACAAAGCATGTTTTGATAGTTGAATCGACAAACGGTAGTGATACAAAATTTGAAGATATCTTGGAAGCAGAGATTAAAAAAGAAGAAGATTCAGCGTTAAAACAAAATGAGACACCTTTTAGAAACTATCCACTAATAGAGCCTGAAGAAAGCCCCAAAAAAATCGAAATCAATTTAGACCAAAAAGTAGATTATGAGTTGGAAGAAGTAACCAAAGAATTTTCTGGTAAAGCTATAGACCTTATAAAAATGCTAACTGAAAAAGAAGTTAGCCTAAACGTAGCTAAGGAAATCGTAAAAAAAGGATGTGGATTAGAACTTATATCTAACAAACTCGATTTGAAACATTTTACAATCAGAGAGTCTTTGATAGAAGGACTAAAAAACACTCTAAACTTTAAAGGAGACATTTTTGAAAACATAAATAAAAGAAAAGTTATTGCATTTTTGGGACCAACTGGTGTAGGAAAAACTACCAATCTATTTAAGATAGCATCAAACCTTGTTTTAAATAAAAAAATGAAAGTAGCCGTTCTATCTATAGACACATTTAAAGCGGGAGCGGGAGAGCAGGCAAGAAGCTACTCTAACATACTTGGAATACCCTTTTATCTATTATCTGACCCTAAGAAAATAAGAGAAACCGTAGATGATTTACACTTTGTCGATGTGATACTTATAGACACCATCGGCAGAAGCCACTACGACCATTGGAAACTTGGAGAGATTAAAGAAACGTTAAGATTCTTAGACGAAATAGAGTATATGATGGTAGTAAGTTGTAACATGAACACAAAAGAAAGCGTAAACATATTGGAAAAGTATCAAAAATTCTTTAAGATAAATTACCTATTCTTTACAAAGATAGACGAAACACTCTATCCCGGAATAATACTAAATTTAGCTTACAAAACTGGAATACCACTTACCTACATTAGCACAGGGCAAAACGTTCCAGAAGATTTAAAAGTATTAACTGCAGAAAGATTGGCATCTTACTTACTGAGGGAAACAGAATGATGGAAGAACAACTTAAACACTTAAAACAGTTAGTAGAAAAAAACTTAGAAAATAAAACAGAAAATATAAAAAATTCTAAATTTCTATGCGTTGCATCTGGAAAGGGAGGCGTAGGGAAAACCAACTTTTCTGTAAACTTTGCCTATACTTTAGCTAACAAGCTTGATAAAAAAGTGCTTCTTATAGATGCAGACATAGGTCTTGGAAACATTCACGTAATTTTAAACATACCTTTAATCAGGTCTTTAAAAGATTTTTTTGAAGGAAAAAAGGATATCGAAGAAAACATAATAAGTGTCAAAGGTTTTGACCTTATTCCCGGATTTTCTGGCATAGATAACATATCAGAATTGGAAGAAGAAAAGGTTGTAATGCTTGTAAATAAATTAAATGAAATCTCTGCAAATTATGACTACATAATTATCGATACAGGAGCGGGAATCGGTAAAGATGTAATTAACTTCGTGGTTCCTTCCGATAAAACTTTTGTTATTACAACTCCAGAGCCTACTGCTTTAACAGATGCATACAGTTTCATAAAATCTCTTTATAAAATATACAACTACAAAAATTTTAAAATCATCGTAAACTTAGCAAAAAACGAAGAAGAAGCCTACGAAACTTTTAATAGAATTGACACTTCTTCAAAAAAATTTTTAAATCTGGATTTAGAGTTAGCAGGATTTTTACCGATTTCAGAAAACTTAAAAAAATCAGTTATAGAAAGAAAGTTAGTCTGTGAAGAGTTTCCAAAAGATAAATTTTCCGAAAAGATATTAGAAATAGCTTTGAAAGAAACAGGAGAAAAAACAGAAAAAAAAGAGAAATCTTTCTTTGAAAAATTTTTATCTTTGCTAAAAGGAAGAGCTTAAGAATGCAAACAATTAAAGACAGAGATAAAATAGTACAGGAAAATTTAAACTTAGTAAGAAAAGTCGCATCAAAGATTTATTATAGACTTCCTGATATGGGAATAGATTTTGATGACCTTTTTCAAGTAGGAGTTATAGGTTTAATAAAAGCTTTGGAAAACTACAATGAAGATAAAGGAAAATTCTCTACTTATGCTTACATTAGAATAAGAGGAGAAATACTGGATTTCCTTAGACAGCAAAATATCTACCCGAACACGGAAAAAGATTACATTACAGTAGAAAAAGCAGAACCAGAAGACGAAGAACTTCCTTACACTAAAACTGGATTAATTCTAAGTTTAAACAAAGTAATATCAGAAGAAGATGATAGTATATCACTTATAGATACAATTGTATCAAACTCTAAGACACCAGAAGAAGAGTATGCATTAAAAGAAATGATTGAAAAAATCAGCTACGTAATAGAAAATCATTTAGATGAAAACGAAAGGAAAGTAATATACTACCTTTATTTTGAAGAAAAAGAACCGAAAGAAATACAAGAAATTTTAGGCGTAAGCTTAGGCAGAATTTCTCAGATAAAATCAAAAGCACTGGAAAAAATCAAAAAAATTATGTATGATTATGAAGAGAATTCTGGAGGGAACCATGAACGTAAGAGAAAATATATTAGAAGGTAATATAGTAGATACTAAGCAATTAAAGGGAAAACAAAAAAATAAAAATGTAAATATCTTTGATATTATCCTGTCTCAAACTGTAAAGCAAGATAAACCTACTGAATTTAAAAAAAACTTAGAAAAGATAACTGATAAGATAGCCGATAAAAAGTCTCTTAAAGATTTAAAAAATGAAAAAGAAAATCTAAATGCTTTAC
>PNIU01000111.1 GCA_002878035.1 Sulfurihydrogenibium sp. | reverse complement strand
GTATTTTACGTTTACCTTGACGTTGACTTTGAAGCCGTCTTACAGAAAGAAGGTGTATCTAAAGACGAAATTTACAATGTTTTAGTTGCAAGGTTACCAAACCTTCTAAGTCTTAAAGAAGGTAAATTCTCCTTTACACCCGGCTTTATAAGGTATCCACCCGATATTAAACCTATGATACCTATAGAAAAGCTTATAATGTATCTTGCAAGACAGTTAACTGAAGAAGAAGTAGAAAGGAAAATATCAGATTTAGACTTAGTATTTGAAAAAGCCGAAAATTGGGAAGAAAAGGCAAAAAAAGCCTATCTTTTAGATTACGAAAAGAAAATACTACACCTTATAAACGGTAAAAACAAAGTATCTGATATAATAAACCAAACAAAACTGGACCCTCTTATAGTAAAAAGAACTTTATACGGTTTCTTAGCTTGTGGTATTATACAAAGAGAAAAGAAAAAAGAAAGAAAAATTGGCTTTGATTTAACAAAAAATCTACTTAGTAAGATAATTTCCAAAATCAAAGGGTTGTAATCATGGCTGAAAAGAAAATAAAAATAGTAGTATCTGGACCTTATGCAGCAGGAAAGACACAATTTATAAACACTATAAGCGAAATAGAAACGGTTAAAACAGAGGCTCGTACTACAAAAGTGGGAGAGAAAGAGAAAAAAGACCATACAACGGTTGCGATGGACTTTGGAAGAATAAAAATAGATGATGAACACACGCTCTATCTATTTGGTACTCCAGGACAGTCAAGGTTTGATTTTATGTGGGATATTCTTGGAAAGGGAATGGTTGGACTTGTAGTTTTAGTTGATAGCACAGACCCTGCTACTTTCCACGAGGCAAGAAGGATAATAAACTTTTTTGAATCTAAATACCCTGCACCATTCGTAGTTGGTTGTAATAAACAGGACTTAAAAGGTGCTTGGAGTCCAGAAGATATAAGAACAGCCCTTGATTTAGGAGAAGAGATAAAAGTTTTACCACTTGTTGCTAC
>PNIU01000024.1 GCA_002878035.1 Sulfurihydrogenibium sp. | reverse complement strand
TAAAACTTTTCCAGATACCAAAGAAATCAACCTTAACGTTAGACGGTAAAGCAGTTAATAGATTTAGAAGTTATGAAATTGAATTTAAAAAACTTATAGAAATAAAGACAAAATACAAATCGCATAACAAAAAGAAGAAAGAGTTAGCCGAGAAATACTACAGAGAGATTTTTGGTTATGAGACTATAGACATAAAAGAAGTAGAAGAAAGACTGAAGAAACTATCAAGACGGATTAAAAATTTCATACAACCAGTAGTGATAAGAAGAAACAGACTTGACCTAAGAAATAATCCAATTTACAGTAAAGAAGTCAAAGACCTACCAAAAGTAGAAGACCCAATAGAAGTTTTATATGGACTAAATAAAAAGCAGTCAGAGTTTTACGACAGAGTTATAACAGAATACTTTGGAGAAGAAGGGAAGTTTACAGGGGCTATATATGTGCCTTACAGATACAAGGAAGGTTTTAGTGAAGAAGATGAGAAGAAAAGAAATTTTGAAGCATTATCACAGGAAGGCTTAAGAAGTATGATGAGAAGACTTTTAATTAAGAGATTTGAAAGTTCCTTTGGGGCGTTTGAACAGACTATAAGAAACTTTTTAAAATTCTACGAAAAAGCAAAAAACTTTATAGAGAAGACGGGACTTTATGTTTTAGATAGAAAGCTGTTAGAGTTAAGCCAAGGAGTGGAAGATGATGATGCTTTATTAACAGAACTTAAGAAAAGAATGGGAATTATGGAAAACGTAAAAATTGAATTAAAAGATTTATTGCAATCGAAAGACCTCTACGTATATGATTTAAAGGAGTTTAAAGAGAAGGCAAAGTTTTTAGAAGATATAGAGAAGGATATAAAACTACTTAATGATATACTTCAAGAAATGGAAAAACTAAACCTGTTAGAAGATGACCCAAAAGCAGAAGCACTTATAAAATACATAGAAGAAACATTAAACAAAAAAGAAAAACCAAAAAGAAAGATAATCATCTTCTCAGAGTATAAAGATACAGTTAAATACCTTAAGGAAAAACTAA
>PNIU01000015.1 GCA_002878035.1 Sulfurihydrogenibium sp. | reverse complement strand
TTAATCTTTCTATACCTTCAGGAGATTTTAACTCTTCAGATGTTTTTGTAAAAAGTAATGTGTTGATAGCATCTTTTATCTGTGGCATTCTTTTTGTAGCTTCTTCTTTGACTTTCTCATCTTGAACTTCCATTACTATCGTAACTTTTATATATCTGTCTGCATCTTTATCTGCTAAGTTTGCGATAAACGTTCCAACTTCTAACTCTACACCTTTATCTTCTACATTTTGAACTTCTTTAGCGATTTTCTCGGCTGGCTTACCTTCATCTTTAGGAGCTAAAAAGAATTTGTAGGCGGCAAAGCCGCCACCACCAACTATCAGTAGTATAATGGGTAAAATTAATAATAACTTTTTTTTACTACCTTTTCCTTCCTCTTGCTGCTGTTCTTGTTGTTCTTTTTCTTCGGCCATTTAATACCTCTTATTATCTTTTAAGGTTCATAGCTTCTTGTAGTACTTGGTCATCTGTAGTTATTACTCTTGCGTTTGCTTGATAAGCTCTTTGTGCCGTTATAAGGTTTATAAACTCCCTTGATATATCCACGTTAGACATTTCTAAAAATCCACTTCTTACTTTACTTAATATACCTCCGGGTGTAATTATAGGAGTGTAAGATTGTGTATTTGGAACATACAAATTATTACCTTTCCTTACAAGCATCTCTTTATCTTTAAAAGTAGCTACTGCTAATCTTGCAATAAGTTCTACTTTCCCGTTAGAATACATACCTCTTACTACTCCATCTTCAGCAACTGAAACTCCTATTAAGTCTCCTTTTGCAAAGCCGTCTTGGTTTGCATAGAAAATAAAATCTGAAGCAACTTGCTTAATTTGTGAAAAGTCAACGGTTACAGACTGCGGAGATGTTGCGCCGTTTGTAAGAGTAATGTTCAAAGTAATTGGAGAACCACCAGTTAATTTACCATTTGTATCAAATGTTAAAGTTCCATTTCCAACAGGAGTGGTTGTGTTGTTATCTAAATAGGCTGCAACGTTCCAAGTGTTTGCAGCACTTTTTTGGAAGTAAAAGGTTAATGTATGAGGATTACCTAAAGAGTCGTATATTGTCATAGAGTTTGCATAGTTAAAAGTTGTTGGGTCTGTTGGGTTTATTGTACCAGTAATGGTATTCACTCTTGAATCTAAGTTTGTAGGCTCCACTAAATTTATTTTTGTAGTTACCTTTGGTAAAACAGAGTAAGGAACGTTTATTTTGTCTAAAGCACCTACTATATTTCCTGCTGAGTCTAACTTCCATCCTTGCAGCTTTAATCCGTCTACGTTTACGATATTTCCATCAGCATCTAATCTAAATTGTCCTGCTCTTGTGTAGTATACAGTTCCCTGGTTATCTTTAACTATGAAAAAACCTTCTCCGTCTAATGCTAAATCTAATGGATTTGTTGTGGTTTGAAAAGAACCTTGTGAGAAATCTTTTGTAGTTAATGCAATAAAAGAACCACCACCTATTTCTGTGTTTTTTGGAACATTATTTCCAAACGTTGTAAGGCTTCTTGCTATTAAGTCTTCAAAAGTAACTCTCTCAGATTTGAAACCTATAGTGTTTACGTTTGCTATGTTATCAGATATAACATCTATCCATCTTTGATTGCCATTTAAACCACTTACGGCTGTATAGAATGATTGTAACATGGCTCCTTACCTCCTTACATACTTATTTCTAAAATTTTATCTAAAGATACTGAAGTATTTGCTATTTTAGCATTTATAGAACCATCTGTATCTTTGTAAACACTGTTAACTATTCCGTAAGAGTAAACTGTAGAAGATACATCATTACCTTGAGAGTCTTTTGCAGTGATTACAACTTTGTAATAACCATCACTCAGTTTTGGATTGTCTATTTCGTAAGGGTAAGTTGTGTTAGGGTTTAAATCTTTAAAAACTTTTTCATCTACAACATTTCCGTTTTGGTCTACTATGGAGACTTTTACTATAGAAGCTTGAGAGTTTAGTTTAAACTCTACTTCACCTTTTCCATTTTGTATATACGTTTGGTTTCCTTCGTACTTAACTTTTTTACCTATAAGTGGTGCAGCGGAGAGTATACCGTTTGCTAACTTTGATATAGAATCGGCTAACTTTTGAATACTATCTAAAGATTCCATTTCTCTAAGTTTTACTGTGTTGTTTAGAAAGTCTGAAATATCTTTTGCGTTAAGGGGGTCCTGCCATTGTAGGTCAGCTAAAAGAACCTTTAAAAAATCAGAGTTTGACATTTTAGAGTTATCGTAGTTAGCATCTACTATCTTAGGTTTTGAGCTGGTTGCTGTATCGGGGAATTTTGTTAAAGACGTATCTATCATACTACTTCACCCCCTATTTTTAGATAATAGTGTATCACATTTTTTAATTTTTCAATAGAAGATTGAAAGTCGAATTTTTCGTTTATGCTTTGTTTTATATAGTCCTCTATAACTGGGTGCATTTTTATAGCTAAATCTACTTCTTTAGAGGTTCCTTCTTTGTAAAGTCCAAGGTTTATCATATCTTCCATTTCTCTATACTTACTTTCTAAGTTTATAACGATGGATTGGTATTTTAATATTTCCTCATCTACAAGTTGAGGCGTCAGTCTACTTATACTTTTTAATATATCAACGGCTGGATAAACTCTTTTGTTTGCAATCTGTCTGGATAAAACTATATGTCCATCTAAAAATGAGACTGCAGCGTCAGCTATCGGGTCTGTAGATATTTCTTCTCCTTCCATTAAAACTGTGTAAATACCAGTTATACTTCCTCTGTCTTTAAAATTTCCTGCCTGCTCTATTATTTTTGGCATAAGTGTAAAAACTGATGGTGTGTATCCTTTAGTTGTTGGTGGTTCTCCAGCAGAAAGACCTATCTCTCTTTGTGCCATAGCAACTCTTGTCAAGGAATCTAAAAGGTATAAAACATTTTTCTTTTTATCAGAAAAGTATTTTGCTATTATTAATGACGTTAAAACCGCTCTTATCTTAGCTAATGGGGACATATCGGACGTTGCTACTACTACCACAGATTTTTTTAAACCTTCCTCTCCAAGGTTATCCTCAATAAACTCTCTTACTTCTCTTCCTCTTTCTCCAATAAGGGCGATAACGTTTACGTCAGAATCGGTATACCTTGCTAACATTCCAAGTAGGGTGCTTTTACCTACACCTGCTGGAGCGATTATGCCTATCCTTTGCCCTTTTCCTACCGTAAATAGTGAATTTATCACCTTTATTCCTACGTCTAAGACTTCTTTTATTCTCTCTCTTTCTAATGGATTTACTGATTCAAGTTTTAGGTAATAACTGTTTGAGTAGTTTACCTTATCTCTGTTTAGTGGTTTACCGAATGGGTCTAAAACGCAACCAAGTAAATCTTCTCCTACTAAAACGTTACCTTTTGTATAACTTAAAACAACTGGGCTATCTACCTTTACACCATCTATGTCTTGATAACTCATAAGAATGGTGTACTTATCGTTAAATCCTATAACTTGAGACTCTATGTGTCCATCTATGAAACATATATCTCCTATACTTACTTCTGGCATGATTGCTTCTACAGTATTGCCTTTTATGCTTTTTACTCTTCCTATTATTTTATACTTCGGATAACTTCTTAATCTCTCTTTTAATTTCATCTTTCACCAGCTGTAATTTTTCTTTCGTGTTGTTTTCCACTTTTATAAATTCAAACTCTACTCTAAAATCGTTTAATTCTAAAGTCTCATCGTAAATTATCTCTACATTTGGAAGCGATTTTTTTAAAATCTCTTCTAACTGATGACTACCAACTTTTATTCTCATTAGTTTGTAAGGTTCTAACTCTTCTATTAAAGAGGATATACTTTCTTTTAAAGCTTTAGGGTCGTGGTAGTTTAGTAGAATGAAGTTTAGAATATCTTCCAGAGTATCTGTAATCAAATCGTTGATTTTGTCTAAAATCTGCTTTAGACTGTCGTTTATAGCTAAACTGATTTTGTTTAAACTTTCACTGTAAGATTCCAAACTCTGTTTTAGTTTTGATTCAAATTCAGATTCTAAATATTTGTAATATTCCTGTTTCTGCTTTTCGTAAAGTTCTGTTAACTCTTGTGTTGCTTTCTGGTATCCTTCTTTAAAGGAAATTTCCTTAACTTCTTCTAATTTTTGTTTTAACTCCTCTATCTGTTGCTTTAAAAGTATGTTTTCAGCTTCTAAGCTTTTATAGTTTTCGTCTTCCAGATGTTTGTCAGTAGATTGTTGTAAAAGTTTGCTAAAATCTGTAAGCTCAAGCATTATTTTTTACCTTCTTCTTTAAGCCATTTTGATATTAGGTTTGCTAGAAGTTGTGGGTTTTCATCGGCTATCTGTAGTATTTTTATGTACTCTGGAAGTCCTTCAAAATCTTCAGACGTTTCTTTTTCACCATACATTTTAGCAGCAAGAGAAGAAAGTTCGGTAGGTGCTACACCTGTAGCAGCAGGACCACCTGTAGGAATGGCTGCTACTTCCTGTTTTTTCTTCTTGGACTTTAAAATTAAGAAAGCTATCAATCCTAACAAGATTAGTAAAAGTATTCCAGCTATTATGTAAGGTATAAGACTTTTTTCTTCTTTGGTTTTTTGAGATTCTAAAGATTCAAAAGGCACGCTGATAACCGTAACTTGGTCTCCTCTGTTTGGGTCGTAACCTATGGCACTCTTTATGAGGTTTTCGTAAGACTGTAGTTCTTGGGGACTCCTTGGTTCAAATTCAAGTTTTACGTTTCCATCTTTATCTTTGATTTCTTTATACTTTCCATCTATCATTACTCCAACACTTATCTTCTTGATTACAAAGAGTGGTTTTTGAGTTTCTATCATAGACTTTGATACGTCGTAGTTAGTAGTGATATCACTTTTTTCTTTTTTCTTACCTCCACCACCAAAAACAGGAACATTCATTACTGGTGGAACGTTGGTAGGTGTTCCCGGTGGTGCGTTTACAGTGTTTCCTTCTTCAACTTCAGACTCTTTTATTTTCCTCTCGCTAACTACTGCAACCTTATCTGGGTCGTATATTTCATCTTTCTGATTTACTTTTCCTGTTTCAAGCTCCACGCTTGCCTTGACTACTACCCTTTCTGGTCCTACTACTTTAGCAAGCATGGATTGAATGTCTTTTTCTATCTGTCTTTCTAACTTCCTTTTTAAGTCTACGGTTTTGTCTCCTGAAGATTCTGAGTTGTTTTCATCTATCAAATCAGATAAAACTCTACCTCTGTTGTCAACAACAGTAACATTTTCTGGTTTAAGCTTTGGCACAGCATGGGAAACTAAGAAAACGATAGCCTTTACCTGCTCTTTTGTTAAATCTTTATCTGGCCATAGTTTTATTATGACGGAAGCTTTCGCCTCATCTTCATCTCTAACAAAAAGGGAATCCTTCGGCATAGATATGTTTACTTTAGCATCCATAACAGCGTCAAGTTGTTTTATTGTTCTTGTTAACTCTCCTTCAACTGCCCTTATGTAGTTAACGTTTTCTTGAAACTGAGTTGTACCTAACTTTGGTTCTTCAAATATCTCAAATCCTACAACCTTTCCAGAAGGAAGTCCTTTTGCTGCAAGCTTTAACCTTGCATCGTAAACCTTATCTTTGGGAACCATTATTATGGTTCCGTTTCCTTCGATTTTGTAAGGTATATTTTCCTGTGATAGGGCTGTTAAGACGTTGCCTGCATCATCTGGAGATAAACCAGAGTATAAAACGGCATAATCTTCTTTATGGAACGTTTTAAAGAGGATAATTGTTAAAAAAACAATTATAAATAAACCGGCTAAACCAGCTATTACATACTTAAAGTTTTTCTTATCTTCTAAAAATGTTTTTATCTTCTCTTTTATCTGATTAAAATCCATGGACTAAAGTTACACCTGCATTCTCATTACTTCTTGGTAGGCTTCTATGGCTTTGTTTCTTAATTCTGTTAAAAGTTTAAAGTAGATATCGGCTTTTTCTATTAGATACATAGCTTCCTGTATGTTTTGGACTTTACCTAAGGCAAGGTCTTGTTCTACTTGATTGGCAGTAAGTTCTGCGTTATTTACCTCTTGTATAAAGTTTTTAAGTATGTCTCCAAAAGATAGTTTTTCCTGAGAAGATATCTGTTGTTCGTTATCGATTTTTAATGGAAGTCCTCCGTTTAAACCTTCTACCCTCATACTTTATACTCCTTAAACTCTTATTATTTCAAGACTTTTGAGTATCATATCTTTGTGAGTGTTAAATGCTGTTAAGTTTGCTTCGTAACTTCTTATGGCAGACATCATATCTACCATTTCTCTCATTGGGTCTACGTTAGGAAGTCTCACGTATCCATCTGGACCAGCATCTGGATTGTTAGGGTCAAACTTTAGTTTAAAAGGTGAAGGGTCTGTTTGTATTTCTTTCACTCTAACCTTGTATATAGGTATGTTGTTTGAGTAGCTGTCTAAAACGGCTTCAAAAACTGGCACTTTCCTTCTGTAGGGTTGTCCATCTTCAGCCCTTGTTGAGTTTACGTTGGCAAGGTTGCTTGCAGCTAAATCTATCCTAACTCTCTCAGCCTGCATTCCAGATACTGATACTTCTAAACCTTTAAACAACATCTTTTAATCCCTCCTTACTTACCTGATATAGCGTATTTCATACCAGCTAACTTTTTCTTCATAATCTCTACCAACGTTTTGTACATTATCGAAGTTTCGGCAAGTTTTGCCATTTCCTCTTCAAGGTTTACCTTGTTTTGGTCGTAGCCAGTTAAAAAACCGTTTTCCAATGGTTTTATAACTATATCTTCTTTTCCATATGGGTTTATATGTCTTGGGTCGGTTAACTTCATCTGGGTGTAGTTTTGAAATAATTCTTCGAAGGTTAAATCTTTTGGTTTATAAAAAGGTGTATTAACGTTTGCTATATTACCTTGTATCACTTTAAACCTTTCAAAGTAAAAGGAAGACATTTTATTTATTTTATCTAACTCATCGAACATTTTTATTAACCTCCTTGATTACTTTTAATGTTTTGTATAACTCTAAAGCAACTTTAGCCAATTCATTTTCACATTTTTCTACATTATTATAATACACATCTTTCGCATCTAAAGAGTTAAGTTTAGTTTTAGCAATAAGGTAATAAGATGAAATATCGCACATTTTTTCTTTTGGAATGTAATTCTCAGAGATTGAGTCTAAGATTTTTACCATATCTTCGTATTTACCTTTTTTGTAGAGTTCTATAAGGAAGTTTGATAATTTTTGCTTGAATGCGTCGTCGTTAGGCAGTTTATCTTTATTTTGCTGGATTAAAGAAACAATTTCATCATACTGACCTTTTAAGAGATAGTAATCAAATCCTATTTCAAAAGGTAGTTTGATTTCTTTATCTTTGCAGGTTGTTGATATAGATTCTAAATCCTTTTTAAAATCCATAGACATAGCTTGTTTTAAAACTGCACTTAGAATGTAGTAATCACAGTTTTTGTCGTTAACTGTAGATAGTAAGTCTAAACCTTTACTGTATTTTTTCTCTTGGTAGTATATTTTTGCTAACTGTATTTTATACTCATCTTTGCTATACTTTTGCACTAAAAACTTTAATAGGTCCTTTTTGTAGTAATTGTCGTTTAGATTGTCCACTATAATTTTTAGAATATCTTCGTCAAAAATATCCTTAAAAAACTTCGGATTTGCTTTGTAAAGTTTAACTAATGCTGATTTATCTAATTTTTTCAGATACGGACTCCATAACCAACGTATGTATTCCGCCTGTTCGTAAGTAAAAGATGCTGGATATAGTAAAGATAGTTCATAGGAAAGTTTGTTTATTAGATAATCCGTTGGGTTTTGTAATACTAAAACTCCAAAGTTTCCTATAGCATACTTTCCAATGTAGTTTGTTCTGTTTGAAATTAAAGTTTTTACAACAAATTTTATAGGGTCTTCCAACTGTTTTATCTTTTTTATTCTTGGCTGTAAATCTGGATACTTTAATCCAAGGGCTAACATCTTGAGTCTTGCTACTGTGTTTTCATTTGTTTCTGGAAATCTGTTTATAACAATGTAGTAATTATTAAACGCCTCGTATTTATCGTTTTCTATAAGTGCTATATCGCCAAGTCTTAAGTAGGCTTTTCTTATTACTTCGTCGTTTTTTACATTACTTACTATCTTTCTAAAAATCCTCTTTGCAAAACTGTAATTCTTTAGTCTGTAAGCTGTCTCTCCTATGTAGTAGTAAAACTCTGGGTTGTAAAGAAGATACTCTTCAAAATCTTGATAAACTTGAGAAAAATAATCAAAAGCAAGTTTATAGTTTCCTTCAAAAAAAGACTTCATACCAAGTATAAGAGAAAGCTCCTCTCCTTCTTTCGTTTCAAGTGGTGCAAGGTAAACTATGTACTTTGTTATGTTATCTACTTTACCTAAAAGTATAGATGTTCTAAGGATACCTAAGATAATCTTGTTGGATAGATTAGAGTTATCAGACTTGGATAATAAAGCTATCTTGTAGTTTGTTAAGGCTCTTTCGTAAAAACCTAACCTTTCGTAAGCTAAACCTTTTGTGTAGTAATAGTCTTCGTTAAGTTTTCCGTTAGCTGCAACGTAATAGTTTAGATAGTAAACTGCATTCCAAAGGTATTTGTTTATACCTGATTTTATACCTATACCTAAATACGTCTTTGCAGTTAAAAGTAGTATGTCTGGATAGAAGTTAAGATTTCTTTTTGGAAGAATCTTTTCTAACTCGTCTAAGGCTGAGTAATAAGAACCGTAGTTATAGTAAGAAAGTGCTTTTTTATATATTTCGTAGTCTTTATCCTGACTTTTTCCGTATGAGTTTATATTTATAAAAAGTATAAGTAGCCATACAAAAATTTTTTTCATACGACAAGGTTAATTCCCTTTTTTGTCTCTGTTCGGTTCATATCTGAGAAATTAAATTTATAAACTTTTTCCTTATCTCTGAGTGTTAGGCGTAAATCTTTATAACCACTGTTTTCAAGAATATTTTTAATTCCATCTATCATTTCAGGAGTAAATACTATATCTGAACTTCTTATAAACATATTTACAATATTTTTTGAGATTGTAGCATTTATACTTGTATCTTGGTAGTTAATCTGAAAGTTAGTAGTGTAGTTAGATACATGACTGTTAGGTTGAGGTGTTTGTTGGCCGTTTTGCTGTTGGTCTGAAAAAGATTTAGAACTGTTATAGCCACTTATAATATCATAGTTAACAGATTGGGCATTTTGGTAAGCTGATGCAAAAGGTTCGTTTTTATTTGGTTTGTCTGCGTTTGTATCTGTTTTTTGCTCAACGTTTTTTGATATGTTTATTAAAAGGTTTCTATCATCGTTAACTTTTAAATTTTCTGCTTTTTCTTCTTTATTTTCTAATTTCTTTAGAAAATCATCTAATTTATGTTCGTTTTTTTGTTCTTTAAGTGTGAAAGCATTGATTTTATCAGTTTTGTTTTCAACATTTAACTGACTTTTCAAAAGGTCTTTTAGTTTTGAATCTTTAAGTGAATGTTTTAATCCTACTTCTTCTGGTTCTTTCTGCTGATTTTTTGTATTTTGTAGACTGGATAAGATATCCTGCAACTTTAAGTTTTTGTCAAGTTTTGATGTTTTGAAGTTATCTGATAATTCTTTTTGTGTATTTTTTACATCTTCTAATTTTGATTTATCAATTTGGTTTTTAATGTTATTTTCAAGGTTGGTTAATTTAGAATCTATCTCTTTTTCAATGTTTTTAATGGTTTCTAATTTTTGCTTGTGAAAATTTACATTATTTGTAAAATCCAGATTTTTTGATATTTTATCAGGAATGTTTTTATTTAAATTTATATTTTTTTGGTTATTATGGTTTTTTAAACTTTCCAATCCCAAAGTTAAATTATTTACGTTTTCTTCTAAAGGTAAAGCATTTAGATTTTCTTTTTCATTTTTTAAATCTTTAAGAGACTTTTTATC
>PNIU01000067.1 GCA_002878035.1 Sulfurihydrogenibium sp. | reverse complement strand
TGTGTAGTCTTTCCACAACCTTCTATACCTTCAAACGTTATAAAAAATCCCATAATTCCTCATTAAAATCATAAAAATATTTTTTGTATAGTATATAATTTATCATATGTAAAACCATTAAGGAGGTTTATTATGGCAATAGACAGACAAAAAGTAGAAGAAGTTTTAGAACAAGTAAGACCTTATTTAAGGTTTGATGGTGGAGATGTTGAGCTTGTAGATGTTTCAGAGGACGGAACTGTTTATGTAAGATTGATGGGTAGCTGTTCTGGATGTGCTATGTCTTTATGGACTTTAAAAGGTGGAGTTGAAGCAAGATTAAAACAAGCGATACCAGAAGTTAAAGAAGTTGTAGCCGTAAACCTTGGATAAATAAAAAAGGGGCTTAAATGCCCCTAACATTGGTATAATGTTTAAAAACAATATCTTTTACTGGAAGGTAGTTGCAGAAATATCTGAATATAAAAAAGAAAGCTTCCTTAATAAAAAGACTAAAGATTTTTCTCTACAATGTAGTAGAAAATGACAGAAGCCCTTCAAACCATATATACAGTATCATTGCAATATTCATCGTTATAACATCTTCAATCACAGTATTTTTGCTCATAACTCCAGAGTCTGAAAAACTTCCCCCAGATTTATACAAACTATTAACAGACTTTGAAGAGATAACGTTAATATTTTTTGCTTTAGAATACTTAACAAGATGGTGGGTTATATCTGACTTTTTTGAAGATTACAAAGAACATCTTTCTAAATACAAACGAAAAAACATAAAAGCACATCTAAAATCATTCTGGTATGCTCTTAAAGTAAAGTTAAAATGGATGGTAAAGCCCTATTCTCTGATAGACTTATTAGCAATACTGCCTCTCTTTAGGCCTTTAAGAGTCTACAGAATACTTCTAATATTAAGGATTTTTAAGACACTAAGATACTCTTCAGGTATAAAAAGTATATTCTCTGCTTTAAAAGAGCAGTGGTTTATATTCCTTTTCTCAAGTTTACTTATTTTCTTAAACATAGCCGTTTTTTCTATAATTGTATACATCTACGAGTATAACGCAGGAAACGAAAATTTTAAAAATTTACTTGATGCTTTTTACTGGGGAGCTATAACATCTTTTACCGTTGGATACGGAGATATAACTCCTATAACTTCTGTTGGGAAAGTTGTGGCATCTATTATGCCCTTTATCAATACAATTTTGATTTCCGTTCTTACGGCTGGTATTTCTGTATCATTTATAAACAGACTTTTAGAGCTAAAAGAAGGAGAGATAAAGATGAGAGATTTAAAGAACCATATAGTAATATGTGGCTATAATGAAACATCTGAGGAAATTTTGGAAAATATTATGAATATAGGATTAGATAAAGAAAAGCCAGTAGTGTTGATTACAAACTACGACAAAAACGATATAGGTTTAAATCTCTCAAACTACATCATATACAAAAAAGGAGATTTTATAAAGGAAGAAATACTCTTAGATGTAGCGGTCGATAAAGCTTCTGACGTAGTGATAGTTGGTGAAAAAATGCCTCCTCTTACAGAAAAAGATATAGACGCAAGAACAACTCTTGCTGGCATGTTGATTAGAAGTTTAAACCCTACGGCAAGGCTTTACGTAGAAGTTCTTCTTGATGAAGATGCATATATATTCAAAAGAAGACTTGGAATAAAAGATGTTTTGATACATGGTCAGGTTGTTGGTAAAATTATGTTCTCAAGTCTGCTAAACCCCGGAGCAACAGAGCTTATAGAAGCAATCATAGACAATGAAACTGGCATAAAGAAATTAAAAGCCAAACAGCTTGGAAACTTTGATACATTTAAAGACGTTTTACTTTACCTTAGACAGCAAAATCTAACGCCTATAGCCGTAGAAAGAAACAAGAAGATTATCCTATCCCCACCTGACGACTTTAAAATACTGGGAACAGATTACATTTTTATAATTCCTCAAAGTGAGGCATAATTATGAAAAACGTTCTTATAACCCGTGAAAAAGAGCAGTTTGAAGAAGTTAAAAAACTGTTTGAAAAAGAAGGTTTTAATCCAATATCTTTTCCAACCATAAAATTTGAAAAGATTCCCTTAGAAGGATTCAACGAAAGGGAGTTTGATTTTTTGATTTTTACAAGTAAAAATGCCGTAAAAATCTTTCTACAGCAGGTAGATTTAAGTAAATCAAAGCCGATAATAGCTGTAGGTAGCAAAACTGCAAAGTTTTTAATAGAAAATGGTTTTGAAAATGTAGAAATACCAGACACTTTTAGTTCTGAAGGTCTAAAAGATTACCTCTATGAAAACATAGAAAGGTTTAAAAACAAAAAGTTTGCCCTTGTAAGAGCTTTGGAAGGTTCAGAAGTTCTTTTAAATCAGTCTGAGTTTGAAGTTAAACTTATTCCTGTTTACAAAACAGTTTTTAACAAACCAGAAAACATCGAAGAAGTTGAGAAGATGCTTAAGGATAAAAAAATAGATGCAGTGGTTTTTTCAAGTCCTTCCACTTTTAAAGGCTTTATTAACGTGTTTGGTTTAGATAAAACCAGAGAGTTTTTAGAGTATCCTCTTGTATGCGCAATAGGTTCCGTAACAGAGCAAGAGATAAAAAGTCATGGTATAAAAGTAAATATAGTCCCTGAGAAGTTTACTTTCGAAGGCATTTTAGAAGAGTTAAAGAAAAGGTGGAACAACTATTAAATTATCCTGCTTTTTTCTTCTCCTTCATCTTTTCTATATGAACCATTATTGCAGTTATGGCTGCAGGTGTTATACCTTCGAGCCTTGCAGCGTATCCAAGGGTCATAGGTCTTGCCTTTGAAAGTTTCTGGACTGCTTCTTTCGTAAGTCCAGCAACCTTTGAGTAATCTATATCTTCTGGAATTTTTATACTGTCTAAATGTTTCATCTTCTCGTTTAGTTTTTTCTCCCTCTCTATGTATCCATCGTACTTAACGTTTATCTCTATCTCTTCTTTTACATAGTCGGAGCTTGGAGTCTCTATACCGTAATCTTTTAGATTTTCCATATTAACTTCTGGTTTTTGTAGTAGAGTAAACACTGATATTTTCCTGTCGTTTTCTTTAATGTAGGTGTTTTTGTAGTTTTCTATCCAGTGTTGTATTTCTTCTTCATACTGTTTTACAAAATTGTACTCTTCTTCGGTTAAGGCTCCAATGTTGTAAGCTTTTTTGTAAAGTCTTAGTATAGCGTTGTCCTGTCTTAGGTGTAATCTGTACTCTGACCTTGATGTAAACAGTCTGTAAGGTTCTATAACTCCTTTTGTTGTAAGGTCATCTATCATAACTCCTATATAACCTTCATCTCTTGTGATTATAAACGGTTCATCTTTTCCAAGGGCTCTCAAGGCTGCGTTTATTCCTGCTACTATACCTTGTCCTGCTGCTTCTTCGTAACCTGTTGTTCCGTTAAAGTTTCCTGCATGATACAGACCTTTTATTCTCTTTGTTTCAAGGGTTGGGTAAAGTTCAGTAGGCATAACTACGTCATACTCTATAGCGTAAGCTGGTTTTAAAAGCACTACATTTTCAAGACCGGGAATACTTCTATACATTTCCCACTGTATCTCTTCTGGTAAAGAAGTGCTCAATCCGTTTGGGTATATGCTTATACCGTCCTTTGTTTCTGGCTCAAGCCATACTGTATGTCTCTCTTTCCCTTCAAATTTAACGATTTTATCCTCTATAGAAGGACAGTACCTTGGTCCTACACCTGTTATGGCTCCACCGTAAAGTGCAGTTCTATGAAGGTTTTCTTTTATTATTCTGTGGGTTTCTGGTGTTGTGTAGGTTATGTAGCATGGTATTTGTTCTTTTTCCTTAAACCAGTAGGAACCTTTAGGTTCGGTCCAGAACGAAAACTTAGGTGGTGGAACGTCTCCCGGTGCCTCTTCAAGTATGGAAAAGTTTATGGTTCTTTTATCAAGTCTTGCAGGTGTGCCAGTTTTAAACCTTACAAGTTCAAAACCTGTCCTTTTGTAAAATTCTGGTAGTTTTGTGGAAGGTTTTTCTTCCATTCTACCTGCTGGAAACTTTTTATCTCCGATGTGTATAAGACCATTTAGAAATGTTCCTGTTGTTATAACAACGGCTTTTGTCTGTATTTTTAAGCCTTTGTCTGTTATAACACCTTCAACTTCGTTTGAGTGTTCCTTTAGAATTATGTCTATAACTTCATCTTCTATAACTGTAAGGTTTTCTGTGTTATGGGTTTTTTCTACCATATACTTTCTGTATTCTTCTTTGTCTGCCTGTGCCCTTGGAGACCTTACGGCTGGACCTTTCCTTGTGTTTAAAACTTTAAACTGTATACCTGTTTGGTCTATGGCTTTTGCCATCTCTCCACCAAGAGCATCTATCTCTCTTACAACTATACCTTTTGCTATTCCACCGATTGATGGGTTGCATGGCATAAGGCCGATTTTGTTTTCATCTATCGTAATAAGTGCAGTTTTAGCCCCAAGTTTTGCAGCAATCAAAGCTGCCTCTATCCCTGCATGTCCACCACCAACAACTACAACGTCAAAGTATGTATCGTAAACCACTTTTTCCTACCTCTGAGTAAAGTTTTTTCAAGATAAATTATTCTTAGTAAAAAAATATTCAATTTATTTTATAATATTCCAAAACCATGTACGAGGTTTGTATAATGAGAAAGGTTTTACTTTTGATAGGTTTTATCGTTTTTCTAACTTCGTGTGCATCAAACGAAGTTGTCATCCAGCCAAACGCTCCTATAAACTTTATAGCCAAAACAGAAAGAAGAGGTGATTACACCTTTATAGTTCCTTCAAACTTTCAACTTATAGAAAGTGAGTCTTTGATTTTCGAAAGTGGAAACGTTTACAGAGCATACTTGATATACAAAGGAGAAGGTTTTATACAAGACTTAGTAAACTTTTTTGACAGAGAGATGCCCAAAAACGGCTGGACAAAGTTTTCTGCCTTGGTTGGTAGAGATGCCCTTTTATCTTACAAAAAGGACAACCAGTTAATCGTAATAAAAATACAGTATGGATTAACAAACACTTACATAAAAATGATTCTAACGAGGTAAAAGGTTGAGAAGACTACTTATGCCTGCCGAATGGGAAAAACACCAAGGAACATGGTTATCTTATCCTCACAATCCAGACACTTTTTTTGAAAAGATAGAAGAAGTTAGAGATAAGTATGTAGATATGGTTAAGTGGGTTTCTATGGGAGAAACTGTCCATATAAACGTAAACGATGAAGAGATGGAAGATGATTTAAAAAGAAGGCTTAAAGAGAAAAACGTAGACCCAAGCAAGGTTGTAATACATAGATTTCCTACAAACGACGCTTGGTGTAGAGACCATGGAGCCATCTTTGTGAAAGATTTAGATAAAAACTCTCTGGTTGCTTTAAACTTTAAATTTAACGCTTGGGGTGGTAAGTATCCTCACGAGTTAGACGACCAGATACCAATTAAAATGGCAGAATACCTTAAAGTTGAAAGGATAGATGTAGATATGGTTTTAGAAGGTGGGTCAATAGATGTAAACGGAGCAGGTCTTTTGCTTACTACAGAGTCCTGTCTACTAAATCCAAACAGAAACCCAAACCTAACAAAAGACCAGATAGAAGAAAATCTAAAAAGATACTTTGGTGTTGAGAAAGTTTTATGGCTAAAGGAAGGTATAGTTGGAGATGATACAGACGGTCATATAGACGATATTACAAGATTTGTAGATGTAGATACTGTTGTTACGGTTATTGAAGACAACAAAAACGATGAAAACTACGAGATACTAAAAGAAAACTACGAAATATTAAAAACCTTTACAGATTTAAATGGAAAACCCTTAAACATTATAACACTTCCGATGCCTGACCCAGTTTACTACAAAGGAGAAAGATTACCTGCAAGCTACGCAAACTTCTATATATCAAACTACGCAGTAGTTATCCCTACTTTCAGATGTGATAAAGATAAAATAGCTATCCAGATACTTCAATCTATCTTCAAAGATAGGAAAGTAATCGGCATAGATGCTTACGATATAGTTGTAGGACTTGGCACGTTTCACTGCCTAACTCAGCAAGTTCCAGATATTTACTGACCTAAACGTTCTAAACCTATCATCACTACTCTGTAAACAAAAATAAGGGTGGTTATAGCCCACCCTACAAAAAGAGAAATTAAGAATATAGCAATGTTAGATTTTCTTTTTTCTTCAGGTTTTTTGTTGTTTAGTATTGTCAATACTATGTATGTTATAGTTCCTATCACAATTATAGATGTAATGAAGAATATTACAGATACTGTTAGGTCTGTCCCTACTTGAACCAGCTTTTCTTGAGCCTGTTGTAATACATCGTTCAAGGTTTTAAAACCTCCTTAATTACACCAAACATACTGATGTCTCTCTGGTCCAGTCGAAAGCATCACAACTTTTGTCTCTGTTTGTTCTTCAATAATTTTTATAAAATCCCAAGCTTCTTTTGGCAGTTTTGATAAATCAGTTAAACCTTTGGTTGTAGTCTTCCAGCCTTTTAGAGTTTTGTAAACAGGTTTACACTCAGATAAAATCTTCAAAGAAGCAGGAAACTCTGTTATAGTCTGTCCGTTGTAATCGTAAGCAACGCATACTTTTATTTCATCGAAGTTGTCTAAAACGTCCATCTTAGTTATGATAAGACCATCTAAGCCGTTTATTCTACACGCAAACCTTAACGCAACAAGGTCAAGCCAACCGCATCTTCTTGGTCTTCCTGTAGTAGAACCATACTCGTTGCCTTCTTCCCTTAACCTTTCTCCTAAGCCGTCGTTTAACTCCGTTGGAAATGGACCTTCTCCAACTCTTGTAGTGTATGCTTTACTTACACCGTAAACTTTTGCCTGTCCTATAAGCTTTGGCGATACTCCAGTCCCGTTGCATATTCCAAGAGCCGAAGCGTTTGATGAAGTAACGTAAGGATATGTTCCCATATCCACATCAAGCATAGTCCCTTGAGCACCTTCGAAAAGGACCTTTTTTCCTTCCTTCATTACTTTGTCTAATAGATAAGACGTATCGGCAACTAAACCTTTTATATTCTCAAAATCTTTCAACGTGTTTTCGTAAATCTCTTCTAAGTTTAGCTCAAACTTTTCTCCGTAAACTTTTTCTGCTATCTCCTTTGCTTCGTTAAAAGCTTTTTCAAGCCTTGACCTAAAGTAAGGTGGGTCAAAAAGGTCAACTATCCTGATACCAGTCCTTGCATACTTTGACATATACGTAGGACCTATTCCTTTTAGTGTTGTACCTACTTTATCTTTGCCTTTGGATTTTTCTGAGATAGCATCAAGGACCTTATGGTAAGGGAAAACTATATGGCATCTATCACTTATGTAAAGCTTGTCTTTAAAATCTTTTACTACATCGCTAACTTGCTGCATCTCTTTTAAAAGTTCTTGAATATCAACTACAACACCGTTAGAGATTACGTTTTTAACTCCTTCGTGAAGTATTCCAGAAGGTATAAGGTGTAGTGTGTACTTTTTACCGTTTGCTATTACAGTATGGCCAGCATTACTTCCACCTTGATACCTTACAACGTAATCAAAGTTTTCAGCAAGCAGGTCAACTATTTTACCTTTTCCTTCGTCTCCCCATTGGGAACCTAAAATAACCAAGCTTTCACTCAATTTATTCCTCCAAACTATTCTTTATAAACAAATTCTTTAACGTTTTTTCTTTCCCAATGTCCTAATGAAGGAACTCCTTCTATAAACTCTTTTTGAATTTTTATAAGTCTTTGTATTCCAGACTTTCCATACTCAAGCATCTTTTGAAAATCTTGCTCTGTAAATGTATTTTCTTCACCGGTAGCACCTATCTCCACAAACTCACCTTTACCTGTCATAACCAAGTTCATATCTACTTGAGCTTTTGAGTCTTCTTGGTAATTAAGGTCTAAAACTATCTCGTTGTTTACTTTACCTACGCTAACTGCCGCAACAAAATCCTTCAAAGGGTTTGACTTAAAAAGGCCTTGTTTCTCAAGTTTTATAACTGCATCTGCAACGGCTATAAACGCACCTGTTATAGAAGCTACTCTTGTCCCACCGTCCGCTTGGATAACATCACAATCTATCCATATTGTCCTTTCTCCAAGTTTTTTCAAATCTACTGCAGCCCTTAAAGACCTTCCTATTAACCTTTGAATTTCATGAGTCCTTCCAGATGGAGAACCCCTAACAACTTCCCTTAAACTTCTGGTTTCTGAGGCTCTTGGAATCATAGAGTATTCTGCCGTAATCCAACCTTGACCTGTTCCTTTTAGAAAAGGTGGAACCTTATCCTCTACAGATGCTGTAACTATAACTTTTGTATTTCCAAACTCTATAAGAACTGAACCTTCTGCATAGATGTTGAAATCTCTCGTTATTTTTATGGGACGAAGTTGGGCAGGTTTTCTACCGTCAGGTCTCAAAAAAGCCTCCTTAAGTGTGTGGTAGAATATATTTTATCATATACAAAGTTTAAAGGAGTCTCTATGAAAATAGCAGTAGCGGGAGCAGGGTACGTAGGACTTTCAAACGCTATCCTTCTTGCTCAAAATCATGAAGTTGTTATCAAAGAAATAGACCCTAAAAAAGTTGAGTTGATAAACAACAAAGTCTCTCCAATAATAGATAAAGATATAGAGTTTTATCTTAAAAATAAACCTTTAAACCTAAAGGCTACCCTTGATAAAAACGAAGCTTACAAAGATGCAAAATACGTTATAATCGCAACCCCAACCGATTACGACCCAATAACAAACTACTTTAACACAAAATCTGTAGAATCAGTCATAAAGGAAGTTTTACAAGTAAACCCAGATGCTGTAATGGTAATAAAATCCACAATTCCTGTAGGTTATACTGAAAACGTAAAAAAACAGTTTAACACCAATAACATCATCTTTTCTCCAGAATTTTTGAGAGAAGGAAAAGCCCTTTACGATAACCTTTATCCTTCCAGAATAGTTGTTGGAGAAAAAAGTGAGAGAGGAAGAGAGTTTGCTAACCTTCTTTTGGAAGGAGCTATAAAGAAAGACGTTCCCATACTTTTAACTGGTTCAACTGAAGCTGAAAGTATAAAACTTTTTGCTAACACTTACCTTGCTATGAGAGTTGCCTTTTTTAACGAACTGGACACCTTTGCAGAAAGTCATGGTTTAAACACAAGAGAGATAATAGAAGGTGTATGTTTAGACCCAAGGATTGGAATGCACTACAACAACCCTTCATTTGGTTTTGGGGGTTACTGTCTGCCAAAGGATACAAAACAGCTACTTGCAAACTATATGGAAAAAAACATTCCTCACTACCTTATAAAAGGCACTATAGAATCAAACATAGCCAGAAAGTTTTACATAGCAGAACAGATAGCCAAGAAAAATCCAAAAGTAGTAGGTGTTTTTAGACTTACGATGAAGTTTGATTCAGATAACTTCAGAGAAGCGGCTATAATAGACATTATCGAGTATCTAAAAGCCAAAGACTTTGAAGTAATCATATATGAACCTTTGATAAAGGATAAGTATTTTATGGATTTTGAAGTTGTAGATTTGGATACTTTAAAAAACAGGTCGGACATAATACTGGCTAACAGATACAGTAATTTACTTGATGATGTTAAGGAAAAGGTTTACACAAGGGATATTTTTGGAAGAGATTGATATAAAACAGGGCAAGGGCTTGAAGCAATGTATTGATGGACAAAGCATTAAATCAGGCGTGTAAGACAAAATCCAAGCCCTATATGGGTAATGATACTCCTGCAAGATTTCCGTCCCTGCAGGTGCTCACACGCTTAAAGCTTGTTGAGACTCCCTACCCTAAACTTAAAAGTTTGCTTAAATGCGCATAAGTATGATTAGGAAAAATGGGACAGATACTCTATCCCAAGCCTATGTGTAAACTAAAATTTATAAACTAAAAAATAAACCCTACCTCTACACCTAATCTATTCTGGTTTTTC
>PNIU01000044.1 GCA_002878035.1 Sulfurihydrogenibium sp. | reverse complement strand
CCTGCTGTTATGTGTATATCACTTGCTTTCCTTTCTACTGCATCCTTTGCTATTTCGTCTATAGCTAAACTTTTTGTTGAGGTTAATGTTTCAGCATTCATTCCTATTCCCTCCTTTATTTCATCAGCACTCTTTCTATTTCGGCTATATCAGTTATACCTTTTTTCATCTTTATGAGACCATCTTTGTAAAGGGTTTTCATACCATTTTTTATAGCGTATTCTCTTATCTCGTCTGCACTTTTACCTTCTATAACAAGTTTCCTTATGTCTTCCGTGAGTTTTAGAATTTCGTGTACAGCCGTTCTTCCCTTATAACCTGTCCCATTACACTTTTCACATCCACCTGGTTTATGAACAAAAAACTGTCCTTCTTTTATATCTTCGTCAGTAAACCCAAAACTTTTTAACACTTCAACTGGAAAGTTTGCAGGTTGCTTACAGTTATTACAAAGTTTTCTTATAAGTCTTTGTGCTACTATAGTATGAACTGAAGTTGAAACAAGGAATCTATCTACTCCTATATCTATAAGCCTTGTTATAGTTGAAGGAGCGTCGTTTGTGTGTAATGTTGAAAATACAAGGTGTCCTGTTAGTGCAGCTTTTACGGCAATCTCAGCAGTTTCTTTATCTCTAATCTCACCAACGAGAATTATATCTGGGTCCTGTCTTAAAAATGCTCTTAAAGCTGCGGCAAAAGTTAATCCTATTTCTTCTTTTACATGGACCTGGTTTATACCGAATATTGATACTTCTACTGGGTCTTCGGCTGTCATTATGTTAACATCATCTTTGTTTCTTTCCATTAAGGCTGCATACAAAGTGGTCGTTTTACCAGAACCTGTAGGACCTGTAACCAAAACCATTCCCCAAGGAGAGTATATACCTTCTCTAAAAAGTTTTAAGTCATCCTCTTCAAAACCTAAATCTTCAAGCTTTACCTTCAGATAGCTTTCGGCGTCCTGTATCCTCATAACTATTTTTTCGCCGTAAACTACAGGAAGTATAGACACCCTAAGGTCGTACTTTTTATTGTTTATATTAATCCTTATTCTTCCATCTTGAGGCAGTCTTTTTTC
>PNIU01000008.1 GCA_002878035.1 Sulfurihydrogenibium sp. | reverse complement strand
AAGCCATGAAAATACTGGTAGTTGAAGATGAGAAGAGGTTAGGAAAGCTTATAAAGAAAGGACTTGAAGAAGAAAATTACCTTGTAGATTTAGTTTACGATGGAGAGGAAGCTTTAAACTACCTATCCACTCAAAATTACGATGTTGTGATACTTGACCTTATGATTCCTAAGTTAGACGGTAAAGAAGTTATAAAAATCTTAAGAGCTAAAAACGTAAAAGTGCCTATAATCATATTAACTGCCAAAGATGAGATAAAAAGTAAGATAGAAGCCCTTGATTTGGGAGCAGACGACTACATAACAAAACCTTTTAACTTTGAAGAACTTTTAGCAAGGATAAGGGCAGTTTTAAGAAGAGATAAAGATATAAAATCTTCTATAATCAACATCGGAGACTTAGAAATAGATTTAGCAAAATCTACCGTTAAAAAATCTGGCCAAACACTTAAACTTTCAGCCAAAGAGTATTTACTTTTAAGATACTTTGTCTTAAACAAAGGGAAAATAATTACACGGGAGAATATTATCAACGCAGTTTACGATATATCCTTCGAACTAAATAGTAATGTTGTGGAAGTTCTCATATCAAGGTTAAGGAGTAAGATAGAAGATGAAAATCACAAGTATATAAAGTCTATAAGAGGTTTAGGTTATATATTCGATGTTTTTGAAGAATAGAAGTTTAAAACAGAAAATAGTTATTCAACTGTTTTTAGGTTCTGTAGTTTTAATATCACTGTTTAGCTACGTTTCTTTTTCGCTTTTAAAAGATTTGATGTATCAAAATGTAGATTCAGACTTAGAAAGCAAAAAAGAAGAAATCTTAAAACTATCAGAAGACAAAGACTTACTTGAAGATATAAAGATTTTTAACAACGACAAATACCGTATAATCGTCTTAAAAGATGGCCAAGTTGTTTATAAGAACATAAAAAATGACCCTGTTTTAGATAAAAACATCAACGCTTTAGTAAAAAACTTAGAAAATGAAGAGATAAAAAACGTAAAGATTGAGAAAAATGTTTATAGACTTATTTACGTTAAATTACCAGATTATCAAGTTTTAATCGCTAAAAATGTCAACAGAATCATATCAGTAATAGAAAAATACGACGACATACTGATAACACTTTACATAGTTACGATTTTATTACTAAATGGATTTATATACTACACTGTAGATAAAAATCTAAAAAATATAGACAGGCTTTCTGAAGATATAGAAAATGTGTCCGTTGTAGACCTAACCCCAATAGACAGCAACAAGTATTCTGAAGAGTTTAAAAAGATAATACAAACATTCAACAATCTGTTAAACACAGTTAAAGAACTTTACCAAAAGCAGAAAGATTTTATCGTAGTCTTATCCCATGAGATAAAAACCCCTTTAACTACAATAATCACTGATATAGACATAACCCTACGAAAAGATAGAGAAAAAGAAGAGTATATAAAGACCTTAAAGAACATTCACGAAATATCTTTATACATTCTAAGTATATTTCAGATACTTAACAAACTTTACAAAACAAAGGAACTATTCTATCCAGATATAAAGCAGGTAAACGTTGATAAGGTTGTAAAAGAAGTCCTATCAATCTTTAGCCAAAAGATAAAAGAAAAAAATCTAAAAGTAGAGTTAGACTTAGATAAAAACTTAACTATCCAAACTGACGAAGTTATGTTTAAAGAGATACTGCAAAACATAATAAGTAATGCGGTCAACTTTAACAAACAAAACGGAACAATCAAAATTAAAGCCTACGAAGAAAACTCAACCGTAAAACTAACTGTATCGGATACTGGAGTAGGTATAGAAGAAGACAAGTTAGAAAAAATATTCGATGAGTTTTATAAATCTGAAAATTCTGAAGGTTTAGGACTTGGACTTTCCATCGTCAAACTTTACTCAAACATACTTGGAATAAAGATAAATATAAAGAGTGTAGTAAACCAAGGAACGACTGTAGAGTTAACTATAGCGTAAAATTGTAATCTTTTTGTAATATTCTCATAGTAATCTTTAAACAATCTACAAAAGGAGAAGAGTTTGGTTTTTTTATGTGATTTTGACGGAACTATTACAAAAGTAGATGTGGTGGATACATTCTTAGAAGTTTTTGCAGATAGAGAATACCTTGACGTTGAGGAAAGGTGGCTTAAAGGTGAGATATCTTCCTTAGACTGTCTTTCTCAACAGGTATCCCTTGTAAAAGATATAGACAAAGAAAAGGTAGATTATTTCTTGGAAAGTGTAGAGATAGACGAACACTTTAAAGATTTTGTGGAATTTGTAAAGACATTTAGCGGAAAAGTTTTCATAATAAGCGATGGATTTAGATACTTTATAGAGAAGATTTTAGATAAACACGGTATAAAAGTAGATTTAATTTTATCTAACGAGTTAATCTTTACAGAAGAAGGTCTAAAGGTAGAGTTTCCTTACTACTATCCTTTCTGTAGTGCTAAAATGGGAAACTGCAAGTGTAAATTCTACGAAAAAAACATACATCACGAAAAACTTTACTACATAGGAGATGGGAGGTCCGATTTTTGCGTTGCAACTAAAGTAGAAAAAGTTTTTGCAAAAGGAAAACTCTACGAATACTTAAAAAGTGTAGGAAAGGATGTTTATAAATTTGAAAACTTTAAAGATATAATCAAAAACCTTCAAGAGGAGATTAAAAATGACAGAAAAAGAACTTTTAGAACTTGAATCTAAGTACTGTTCTTTTGGAGATACTGTCCATTATTTAAACCCGCCTAAGATTTTTGCAAGGTCTGAAGGAAGCTATCTTTACGATTTGGAAGGGAAAGAATACTTAGACTTACAGATGTGGTACTCTGCCTGCAACTTTGGATACAACAACAGAAAAATTAACGATGCCATAAAAAACCAGATGGATACGTTAGGACAGCTTGCTTCCCAGTTTTTAACAAAAGAGAAGATACTTCTATCTTACAAGATAGCAAAATCTGTTGAAGACAGGTTTGGTTTAAAAGGAAGAGTACATTTTAACGTTGGAGGTTCTCAAGCTATAGAAGATTCTTTAAAAATCGTGAGAAATTACACTAAGAAAAATCTAAACTTTGCGTTTATGGGCGGTTATCACGGAAGAACCATAGGAGCTACAAACATAACTTCCAGTTATAGATACAGAGAGAGATATGGTCATTTTTCAGACAGGGCTTTTTTTATTCCTTATCCTTACTGTTTTAGATGTCCTTACGGAAAAGAAAAAGAAACCTGCGACCTTTACTGTGCTAAAGAGTTTGAGAAACTTTTTGAAAGTGAGTATTACACCGTTTGCAATCCAAAAACTAAAAACTGCGAGTTTGGAGCATTTTACATTGAGCCTATACAAGGAACTGGTGGTTATATAATACCACCGAAAGATTACTTTAAAAGAATAAAGCCAGTCCTTGACGAGTATAAAGTTTTACTTGTAAGTGATGAGATACAGATGGGCTTTTACAGAACTGGAAAACTTTGGAGTATAGAGCATTTTGGCGTTAAGCCGGATATTATCGTCTTTGGAAAATCTTTAACTAACGGAATGAACCCGTTGTCTGGTTTGTGGGCAAGAGAAGAGCTTATAAATCCAGATATATTTCCACCGGGAAGCACTCACTCAACCTTTTCATCTAACCCTATAGGTGTAAGAGCAGGTTTAGAAGTGTTTAACTTAATTGAAGAAAAAGATTACGAAAAGATAGTGGAAGAAAAAGGAAAGAAGTTTTTAGAATTACTCAAAGATTTAAAGAAAAAGTATCCGTTTATTGGAGATGTTGACGGTTTAGGACTGGCTTTAAGAGTAGAGATATGTGAAAAAGATGGTTATACACCTTCAAAAAGGCTAACAGATAAAATAGTTGAAGAAGGTTTAAAGGCTAACATAAACGTAAACGGAAAGAACTACGGCTTAGTTTTAGACGTTGGAGGCTATTACAAAAACGTTTTAACCCTTGCACCTTCTCTTGAGATAACAGACCAAGAGATAGAGCTTGCCGTTTTACTTTTAGACGCACTATTTTCCAGAGTAAGTAAAGATGAGTTATAGGGAAGGTTTCATACTAAAAGGTGAAGGTAAAAAAGCACTTATACTGATTCATGGTTTAACAGGTGGTCCTTTTGAGCTTAGATGGATAGGTGGTAAGTTTAATCAAGAAGGTTACGACGTTTACTGTCCTATACTGGCAGGACACTGTACAACTTTGGAAGACTTGAAAAAAACAAAATGGCAAGACTGGTTAGACAGTGTAAGGACACTTTTAAAAACGATAGAGAACGATTATGAAAGTATATACGTAGCAGGTCTATGTGTAGGTGGTATGCTTTCACTACTTCTGTCTAAAGAAAGTGAAAAGGTCAAAAAAGTGGCAGCTTGGTCTCCTACACTATACCTTGATGGTTGGAGCATACCAAAGGCAGTTAAGCTTCTTCCGTTGGTTTTAGCAACTCCGGTAAAACATTTTTTCTACTTTAAAGAGAAATTTCCTTATGGCATAAAAAACGAAGCCGTCAGGAAAAAAGTATCAAGTCTTTTAACAAAAAATGCAGTAGCTTACGATAGATTCCCCGGCGTTACGATAAAAGAACTTCTAAAACTTTCAAAACATTTGATTAAAGAACTACCAACTATAACAAAACCTGTTATAGTTTTACATTCTCAGTATGACGACCTCTCAAGTGTAAAAAGTGCCTACACTATATACGAAAAAGTATCTTCTCCAGAGAAAAAACTCTTGATTTTAAAAGACAGCTACCATATGATTACGATAGATAACGAAAGAGAGACTGTTTTTAGAGAAACTTTAAATTTTTTTGAAAAATGAAAAACTTAATTTTACTAATTTTAACCTTGTTTTATACGGTTAAAGCCGATGAGATTATGGATATTTTTCAGGCAGCTAAAAAAAACTTTTTGGTAGATGAAAACTTAAAAAACAACAAAGAGTATTACCAACTTCTTTACAAAGACCTTTTTGCAACCAGATTTTTAAACATAAACGCAGATTTAAGCTTTTCCCATTCCAATACTCAAGCCGTGCCTTCTTACAACATCACATCTTTAAAGATTGTTAACGATATGGATATTTTTGGAAAAAGCAAGTTCGATGAAGAAATAAACAGAATACTAATTGAAAAGTCCGTTGTAATTTCTGAGAAAGAGAAAGAAACCTTGTTTAAAAATCTTCTTACGGCTTACGTAAACTACTGTATGTATTTTGAGCTTGTAAATATTCAGCAGGAAAGAGTAAAAAACGTTGAAGAAATCTTAAACTTTGTAAAAGAAGCCGTAAAAGACGGTAGATTTCCGGCGGTAGAGTACGATAACTGGCAGCTTAAACTTTTAACGGAGCAGGCAAATCTCTTACAGTATCAAAAGTATATGGAATCTTACTACAACATCTTAAAAATAGTTTCTGGTTTAGACCAGATAAAACCAGTAGAACCTTACAATCTAAGCAAAGAAGATTTAAATCAGATTTACAGCCAGAAAGAAATATATCTTAAAAACAGTCCAGACGTTAAAATTATCGATTTAGATAAAAAAATAAACGAAGTTGAATACAGAAAAGAGAAAAATTACTGGATTCCTAAGTTTTATCTATCCTATGAAAGACAAATAAACAAAGACCCTACCGGTAATGGAAACCAAAACGTATTTTCTGTTGGTTTTACTTCTAATCTTTTTTACGGTGGCTTAAGGTATAAACTGCTAAGTCTTTCTGTTAAAGACAGAATACTGAATATTCAAAAGTTTAGACAAAATCTAACTTTACAGCAAAACCTTGAAAATCTTTACACGTCTGTTTTGTATGGTATAGACAGTCTAAAGACTTACGAAAAACAAGTTCAGGTATCTTACGATGTTTATGAAAAATACTTAAAAGCCTACAAGATGGGAGTAGCAAACTTCATCGTTTTGGACAAATACTACTACGATTACGTAAACGCAAAAAATAACTACGTTCAGACAAAGTATAACACTTATATGAGTTTTAAACTTTTAGAGCATCTGGTGAAAGGAGATATATACAGATGAGACTCTTATGGTTTTTAATTTTTACGTTTTTTAGTTTTAAAGGTTCTTTTGGTTTGGATACTTTTAAGGTTATACCTGTTAAAACACAGATACAGGTTCAAGTTTCAGGTCAGGTAGAGTCTGGTAAGCAGTGTGCCATAACTTCAAAAACGGAAGGTTACTTTCATTCTTTCGTTTCTGTCGGTGATAGAGTAAAAATCGGACAGGTGATAGGTAGCTTTAAAAACGAGTTTTTAGACTCAAACATTCAATCAACTGTAAAAAGGATTGAGATTACTCAAACTGAGATACAAAACCTAACAAAAAAACTTGAAAACTACGAAAACCTTTACAACTTAGGTTTAGCTTCAAAAAACGATATCTTAGATATTAAAAACAGTATTTCTCTAAAAAAATCAGAGCTTGAAACGTTAAAAGCCCAGCTAAAAACCTACAGTATCCAAAAAAGCAACTTTAAACTTTTTTCTAACTGTGAAGGTTATATTCTTAACATCGTTCCAGAAGGTCAGTATGTAACTGTAGGAACCCCAATCGCTACAGTTTACAACCAAAACTCAAACTTTTTATACCTTTACGTTCCAGTCGAGTATTTAAACTTAATAAAATCTAAAAAAGTTTTAAGTGCAAAGTTAAACGATGATTTAATCACTCTAAACGTAAAAGAGATAGTTCCCGTTTCCGAAGGAAACCTTGTTAAAGTTAAAACTTATTCAGAGAAGGTTATAGATTTACCTTTAAACTACAGACAGAGTATAACGTTGTATATAGATGGTTTGTCTGGCTTTAAAATTCCTAAAAAATCTCTGGTGTTGGAAGATAAAGGCTTTTTTGTGTTTAAGGTGTCAAACGGTAAAGAGTTAAAAGAAAAAGTTAACGTTATGAAAGATGAGGGAGATTTCGTCATCGTTTCAGGTAATCTGAAAGATGGTGATGAGGTTAAAGTTAAATGAATTCTAAAGACTTTTTCGTATTTCTTATTAGAAGAAAGGTTGCAGTTATACTTATATTCTTAATGTTTGGTATTATTGGTTATTACACGTCTAACTCTGTAACGAAGGATATATTTCCAAACGTTTACTTTCCAAGGGTTGAGGTTGCAATAGAGAACGGTTACACTCCTACAAAACAGATGCTACTTGAAATAACAAAACCTGCAGAAGAGTCGCTTAAAACGGTTCAAGGTGTAGAGAAGATAGTCTCTAAAACATCTATAGGTTCGGTAGAGATAAACCTTTACTTTAACTGGTCTACAAACCCGTTTACGGCATATCAGCTTGTTTTAGCAAGGGTAAGTGAGTTAAAAAACGTTATACCATCAACGGCTAAGGTAGTTGTAAGGCAGGCTACTCCGAGTATGTATCCTATCGGTATATACGCTATAAGTTCAGACACTAAATCACAAACCGAACTTACCGATATACTTTACTACAAGATAAAACCTTTGATAATATCAATACCCGGCGTTTACGACCTTGAGATAAAAGCCCCACAATGGCAAGAGTTTCACATCGTAGTCGATACAGACAAGTTAAACAACTACAACATTTCCTTAGATTACTTAAAATCTGTAATTTACAACCAAACTAAGATAGATTTTTTAGGTGTTTCTGACTTATTAAACAAACAGTATATAGTCACTCTCTACCAAAAGCCTGAAGACGTTTACAAACTTTTAGATGTAAAAATACCACTTTCTAACGGTAGATACATAAACCTTTCAGACGTAGCCGTCATCGTAAACTCTAAATACCCTTCAAGGGCTACTTCTGGTTTTTCAAATGTAAAAAATGCCGTTGTATTTAACATACTAAGACAACCGGACGCAGATACAACAACCGTTATCCAAAACGTAGATAGGCAGATTGACATTATAAACAAAAGCTTAGAAAAAGAAGGAGTTAAAATATACAAATCTTACGACTCTTCTGTATTTATAAAAGAGTCTATAAAAAGTGTAAGAGATGCTATCGTATTAGGTAGCATTATAGCCGTTGTGATTCTGTTTATCTTTTTAAGAAAAGTTAAAATTTCCTTCGCAACTTTACTGATTCTTCCGATGGTCTTTTTTATAACGATTATAGGTATAAAAGTTTTAGGTTTAGATTTTAACTTATTTTCTCTCGGTGGTATGGCCGCCGCTATAGGTGGTTTAGTAGACCACGTTATAATCGTAGTTGAAAACATAGACAGACATCTAAAGTATGGAAAGGATAAACTAACGGCAATAATAGACGGTTCTAAAGAGATACTTCCTATAATGACCGGTGCAACTTTAATATCTACTTTGGTTTTCTTGCCACTGCTTTTTGTACCCGGTGTCGTTGGAGTATTTTTAAAACAGTTAGCTTTGGTTTTAGTTTTAACTTACATCGTTTCTCAAATTGCTGCAATCTTTTTAGTTCCAGTAATTGCATACATACTTTTACCTAACCGTTTCGAAAGTAAAGAAGACTTTATAACCAGATTGGAAAAACGCTATGAAAAGTTCTTAGAAAGACTTTTTAAGTATGACTTTATAGCCGTAGTGCTGGTTTTTGTTGTAATGTTATCAGGATTTCTACTTTACAGGTCTATTCCTGCAACTTTTCTGCCAAAGTGGGATGAAGGAAGTTTCGTTGTAGATTTTACACTTCCAGCCGGAACTTCTTTAGAAGAGTCTTACAAAACTGCTATGGAAATGGGAAAGATTTTAAACTCGATTCCAGAAGTAAAAAACTGGACTTTAAGGATAGGCACTTCCCTTGGACACGTGACAGAACAGCCAAACGTTGGAGACTTTTTGGTAGTTTTAAAGGAAAACAAAAGCAGAAGTATATTTGAGATAAAGGAAGAAGTTAGAAAAAGGATAGAAGATAAGTTTAACAACCTTGAAGAATTCGACCTTCCACAAGTTATAGAGGATAGATTAGCAGATATTCTTGGGGAAGAAGCTCCTATATCGGTTTTACTTTACGGTTACGACCCTGACAAACTGGTAAGCTACGGTTTTAAACTAAGAGATATGCTAAGAGAAAAACCTTTACTGGAAGAAGTAAACCTAAAAACGGCTTTCTCCTCTGGAGAGATAAGGATAAGGTTAAAACCAGAAGCTCAAAGTATATACGGCTTAAGTTTAAACGACCTTTACCAGCAACTTTACAACGCTTACTGGGGCAGTGTAGTAGGAAATATCGTTTACGGTGAAAAAGTGATAAACCTTAGATTAATTTCTACAGACAAACAACAGTTTTTAAACCCAGAAAGTATGAAAGTTTATTCAAACACAGTTGGAAGGTTTATACCTTTGTCTGAAGTTGCAGAAGTTTCTTATAAAAGTAATGTTCCAGAAGTTACCCACTACAATCTATCTCCTGTTGCCGTTATTACCGTCAGGTTTAAAGGTAATAATATGTCAGATGCCGTGAAAGTTGTAAACCAAACTATTCAAGAGGCAAACCTACCGTCAGATATAACGCCAGTCGTGTCTGGATTTTACAGACAACAACAGGAATCATTCAAAAATTTAATGCTTGTTATTTTAGCAGCCATCACGTTTATAGGTATTTTTGTTATGATTCTATTTGTAGATTTTAAAATTACGTTATCCATTCTCCTTGCCGTAGTGTTAACCCTAACTGGAGTTTTAGTGGCACTTTTTATAACTGGAAAGCCACTTGATATAACTGGACTTATAGGTATGCTTATAGTCTTAAGTATCGTTATAAACAACAACGTCTTAATTTTTGATTTTTATAAAAATTCACCAGAAGAAAAGATAGAAAATAGAATACTTTACGCAACTGCAAGTAGGTTTAGACCTATAACTATGACTATGCTTTCAAACGCCTTTGCTATGCTACCGATAGCGTTAGCTATAGGAAGTGGCACCCAGATACTTCAAGACCTTGCTATAAGCATGATAGGAGGTTTATTATTTGCCATATTCGTAAATCTACTAATAATACCTCTTTTCTTCCACTTTTTGGCAAGGCTTTTGAATCATTGATATAATCTTTTTGTGGTATTATATTTTTTCCTTATTGATAATTATTTTTAAAAAGCTTGGAGGATACAATGGAGAAATTAATCATATTTGATACAACGTTGAGAGATGGAGAACAGGCACCCGGATTTTCTATGACAGTTGAAGAAAAGGTTAAAATGGCTCTGCAACTTGAAAAACTTGGAGTAGATGTTATAGAAGCCGGTTTTGCCGCAGCTTCTGAAGGAGATTTTGAAGCAGTTAAAAGAGTAGCTCAGGAAGTCAAAAACGCTAAAGTCTGTTCTTTAGCAAGGGCTTTACAATCAGATATAGACAAAGCCGGAGAAGCTTTATCCTACACTGAAAACAGAAGAATACACACGTTTATAGCCACATCTCCTATACACATGCAATACAAGTTGAAAATGACACCTGACGAAGTTGTTGAAAGAGCCGTAGAAGCCGTAAAGTATGCTCTTAAATACACTGACGATGTAGAATTTTCGGCCGAAGATGCCGTTAGGTCAGAGAGAGAGTTTCTATACAGAATTTTTGAAGCCGTTATAAAAGCCGGAGCAAAAACTATAAACGTTCCAGATACTGTAGGCTATGCTATTCCAGAAGAGTTTGGTCAGCTTATAGCCGATATAAAAAACAACGTTCCAAACATAGACAAAGCCGTTATCAGTGTCCACTGTCATAACGATTTAGGTCTTGCAGTAGCAAACTCTTTAGCAGCCGTCAAAAACGGAGCAAGACAGGTTCACGCTACTATAAACGGTATAGGAGAGAGAGCAGGAAACGCGGCTTTGGAAGAAGTAGTTATGGCCATAAAAGTAAGACATGACTACTTCAAAGGTATATACACAGCTATAAATACTAAAGAGATTTACAAAACAAGTAGATTACTGTGTAGAATCACTGGCAGTTTCGTCCAGCCTAACAAAGCTATCGTTGGAGACAACGCTTTTGCCCACGAAGCCGGCATACACCAGCACGGTATCCTTGCCCATAGAGAAACTTACGAAATAATGAGAGCGGAAGATGTAGGAGTGCCTAAATCAAAAATCGTTTTAGGTAAACACTCTGGAAGACACGCCTTTAAAACAAGACTACAAGAACTTGGATACACAAACTTATCAGATTCTGAGATAGATACTTTGTTTGCAAAATTTAAAAAGTTAGCAGATAAAAAGAAGGAAGTTTTCGATGAAGACATAGAAGCTCTCATACTGGAAGAGTTTTCCTTCTTTGAAAACGAAGTTAAAGTTAAATACTTCCACGTTTTAAGCGGAGATAACGTTATTCCATCGGCTACAGTTAAATTAGAGAAAGATGGAGAAGAGATAGTGTCTACGGCATGCGGAGATGGACCTATTGATAGTGTAATCAACGCAACCGAAAAAGCCCTTGGTATAAAAGGAAAACTTTTAGATTACACTATAAGGTCCTTATCCTCTGGAAAAGATGCTATGGGAGAAGTGAGAGTTTTAGTCAGGTTTGATGATACAGATTACGTAGCATCTGGAAAAGGCACATCAACAGACATTATAGAAGCAAGCCTTAAAGCCTACATAGACGCTTACAACAAGTATGTTGCAAGAAAAGCCTTCATGGAAAAAAGGATATCTGAAGGAGTGTAGATGAAAAAGGTTGTATTTCTTTTTGTTGCGGTTTTATTAATCTTAGTTTTAGGATTTCTTTCTGGTATTTTAAACTTTTCAAAGCCTACTGTAGAGTATAAAAGTGCCCCTTTTGTAGGACAATCTTCAAACGTAGTATTACTACTTAAGGACGAAAAACCCGGATTAAAGGACGTTAAGGTTTACATAAACCAAGGAAATACAAGCATAAAAGTTTACGATGCTAACTTAGACGGTAAGAAAGAAGAAAGCCTGACTATAAAACTTGAACCCAAGAAGTATGGTATTCTGGAAGGTAAAGGCTCCATAGTAGTGGAAGTTAGAGATAACTCTTTACTAAGAAATAAGACTGTCTTTACGAAAGATGTCACCTTTGACTTTACTCCACCTACCATATCCATATTAAATTACACATCAAATATGATAAACGGTGGAACAGGTTTTGTCTTTTTCCAAAGCAACGAAAACATAAAAAATGCACAAGTTTACGTCGGAGATGTTCCGTTTAAATGTTTAAATCTAAACCAGAAGTATGTATGTCCTTTTAGCCTTCCTTACTACTTTGACTCACCAAAACCAGTAACTCTTACAGTTTCAGACTACGCAGACAATAAAAGCACACACTCTTTAAATATAAACTTTAAATGGATAAACTACGCAAAGTCAATTTTAGACTTAGATGACAACTTTATTCAAACAAAGGTAAAACCTCTTTCCGATAAAAACATTCAAGACCCTGTAGAACTGTTTAGATACGTTAACGTTCAAGTTAGAAAAAGAAACGAAGACCTAATACATAAAAAAACTTCCGAATGTAAAAACCTTTACCCTATGTTTGAAGGAGACTTTATTTACTTAGAAAACTCGGCAAAGCTTGGTGGCTTTGCAGACTACAGAAAATATAGATACAACGGTCAAATAATAGAAGGAGCAGATGCCTACCACAAAGGTTTTGATTTTGCATCTGTAAAAAATGCAGACGTTAAAGCTTCCAACAATGGAGAAGTAGTTTTTGCAGGGTTCTTAGGAATATACGGTAACAGTATAATTATAGACCATGGCCTTTGTATCTATACCCTATACTCACATCTAAGTCAGATAAACGTTAAAGAAGGAGAAAAAGTTAAAAAAGGTCAGTTAATAGGAAAAACGGGAGCAACAGGTTTAGCAGTAGGAGACCACTTACACTACGGAGTCTTGGTTGACGGTATAGAAGTAAACCCAATAGAATGGTTTGATATCAAATGGTTGAATACAAGATTTTACGATAACTATAAAAAGTAGGAGGTATAGGTATATGAAATTTTTTATCGACACGGCAGACATAGAAGAAATCAGAAAAGCAAACAGTCTTGGATTTTTAGATGGAGTAACAACAAACCCTACGTTAATAGCAAAAACAAAAAGACCTTTTATGGAAGTAGTCAAAGAGATTTTAGCAGAAATACCAGATAAACCGGTAAGCCTTGAAGTTGCAAGCACAGACTTTGAAGGTATGGTAAGAGAAGGAGAGCAGTTAGCCAAGCTTGGAAAAAATGTTGTGATAAAGATACCTATGACAAGCGATGGTCTAAAAGCAGTAAAATATTTTGAAGGAAACGGTATAAGAACCAACGTAACCTTAATATTTTCACCAGCTCAAGCCCTTTTAGCTATGAAACTTGGAGCTTCTTACATATCACCTTTCGTAGGTCGTTTAGACGATATAAGTCATACAGGAATGGACTTAATCAGACAGATAAAAACAATAAAAGACAACTACTCGTTTAAATCAGAAATAATCGTAGCTTCTGTCAGAAACCCAATACACGTGTTAGAATCTGCGATGATAGGAGCAGATATAGCAACCATACCATACAGTGTCATAGCTCAACTAACAAAGCACCCACTTACAGACATCGGTTTAGAAAGATTTTTAAAAGATTGGGAAAGCGTCCCAGAAAAACCTTTCTAAGATGAAATACAGAAAAAAAGGTATAAAAAGAGAACACTCAATTATAGAAGACTTTGAAAAAGATCTACAGACCCTCGTGGAAGAGGGTCTTGTTAAATCAATTATACCGGGAAGAATATACACAAGCCCAAAAGCTCAAAGTGGCAGAAAAGTCATTACATATCAGTATGATACAGAAACAGGAGCCAAACTTCTTATGAAGAAAGGTTCAACGGTTCAGGAAGTATTTGTTATAACCGAAAGAAGAGAAGATTTAAAAAACTTTCTTAAATCTTACTACCGCATTTAAGTTATTGTCAAATTTATAAAATTCAATATAAACTCCTTATATTTTACCATAAAATTTCTTCAAGTCAAAAAATTTTGCTTATAATCCGTTAAAAATTTTTAATATAATATTTACCCCTAAAACAATAAAAGAAGGTATAAAATGGAAGGTATGGAGTTTTCCAACAACCAAATATGGGACAAAATACTCTCCAACCTTAGAGGAAAAGTCGATGAAAACACCTACTCCTTACTTTCCAGCTTAGATTACGTAGAATTCAAAGACAGCAACCTTTACATATACACACCAGATAACGTTTATAAAACTTGGATTTTAGCGGATATATACGACGATTTAAACCTTTCAGCAAAGGAAGTTTTTGGAAAAGAAGTTAACATAAAGGTAATATCCTTAAAAGACCTTAACGAAGGAAACAGAAAAGAGAAACTTCAGGAAGAAAGTAAAGAGTTTTACGGATACCTAACCTTAAACCCTAAATTTACATTTGATAACTTGGTTGTAGGAAACCATAACAAAGTTGCCTACCAGTCATGTATAGCAGTAGCAGAAAACCTTGGAAAAATTTTTAACCCTCTATTTATATACGGAGATGTTGGCCTTGGAAAAACCCATATGCTACACGCAACAGCCTACCATCTTTTAAGAAAAAATCAGAGTGCTAAAGTAATCTACACTACAGCCGACACCTTTGCCTCTGAAATGTTTTCCTACATACAAAAGGGAATGATTTTGGAATTTAGAAAAAGGTATAAAGACGTAGATTTACTTCTTGTAGATGATATTCAATTTCTAATCGGAAAAGAAAGAACCCAGATAGAGTTTTACCACGTGTTTAACCTACTTTACAGCACAGGTAAACAGATAATCCTTTCTTCAGATAAACCACCAAACAGCCTTAAAGGATTAGAAAAAAGACTTATAAGTAGATTTAACAGCGGTCTTATAGTCGAAATAACAAAACCAGATATGGAAAGTAAAATTAAAATAATAAATAAAAAAGCCAAAGAGTACAACATAGAAATACCAACGGAAGTTGTAATCTTCTTATCTAAGTTTCTAAACTCCAGCGTAAGAGAACTTGAAGGAGCCATAAAAAGACTCAAAGCTTACTGTGAAATAATGGGCAAACCTTTGAATATAGAGACTGCAAAGACTGTTTTAAAAGATATAGTAAACTTAGATAGTGTAAAATCTATCTCTGTAGAAACTATCATCGACGAAGTATGTATTTACTTTAACATAGACAAAAAAGACCTACTAAGTGATAAGAAAAACAAAAATCTTACACTGGCAAGACAAATTGCTATGTACCTATCAAAAATCTTAACGGACGAGTCTTTATCTTCTATATCAAACTACTTTAAGAAAAAAAACCACTCTACGATTATAAACGCTTGCAACAAAGTTGAAGAGATGATGGAAAAAGATAGAAAAATAAAGTATGTAGTAGACTTTTTAAAAGATAAGATTATCTCACAATCAGATTAATAATCTCGTCTTCATCTAAAATATACTCTTTATACATTAAAAGCAGTATATAATCATCAAAAAACTTTACTAAGATGTATTTATTTTCTGTTTTGTTGTTAATTGATTCATTTATATAAATCTTTTCTTCAAGGTTTTCATTAAAAATATCTTGACACTCATATTTGCAACCGTAAGTATAACACTCCTGAGATTGTTTGTCGTAGATTAAAACACAGTCTACGTTAAGATTCTTATACAAAAAACTTCCAAAGTATTCCGGAGATACTTTACCTTTTTTAAATAGGTTTACCGTTGTTGAAACATCGTAAAACTTACGGTAAAACTCAGACTTTGATTTGCATCTTAGATAATTTATAAAACTTTCCTTAGTTTTTGATACATAACTTTCAACCGTTTCTTCTAAATTCTTACTAAAGATAATGTTCTTAATACCAAATAGTGTTATACCTAAAGCTAAGGCAACGTAAGTAAAGTCGTAAAAGTTTGTCTGATAAAAGTTATAAGCTATAGTTGGTATTGAAATAAGAGATAGTATTATGTAATCCTTTATGTTTTTTTCTGGCAATATCAAAAGAAAGTAAAACAAAGAAAAGTAACTGTTGCCAGTAGCGTATGAAAAGTAGCTTAACATTACTAAATCCAAAAGATAGATGAAAAATTTTAAAATTCTGTTTTTTAAGATGGGATTTAGTATAAAAGAACCAACAATGTAGGCAAATATTAAAGCAACAAGAGGTTTTTTGTAATCGTAATCAAAAAAATAAACATAAGCTAAAAGTGTAAGAGAAATTAAAATTTTTGTAATAATGTTTATATTTTCTAACATTATATAACCTTGTTTAAGAAGTTAGTTAAAAACACTACACATTTGTTTATTAGATAACTGTCATAGTAGTTTTTATCCAGTTTCTCAATCAGAAGGTTATTTTCATCTTTCAAAAAGACCAAACTTTTTAAATTTGGAGTTAAAGGTTCTTTGATGTTTATTAGTGATATAGAGGTGTCGGTTATTTCAATACTTTTTATAACTTTTTTTATGTCGTCTTCTTCCATTTTGTAAATACCTATCGTATTACTTCCAGTTCCGGCATAATCTATGTTGATATTGTAAATTATGTTTTGTAGGTTTATAGATTGATAGGCGTTTATAAAGTTTTCAAACTTTTCTCTTCTATAGATGAAAACTCTGGTTCTGAAACCTTTTGGTGTTTTTATGTTTAAAAACCTTTTTATTATTTCTTTTAAAGCTTGTAATGAAGAGTAGAAAATCAGACTTTCTTGGTCAAAAACGGAGAGAGAAATTGTCACAAACTTCTCTCCGTATCCTATATCAGTGTAAAAGACTTCTTTATCAGCTTGAATAAATTTTACGTCTTTTTCAAAAACTTCTAAAAACTCTTTCACTTTATCTCAACTACCCAGCTTCTATACTTTTCAACCTTACCTCTAACTGCATCGAAGTATACATCTTTTATCTTCTTAGTAATCTCTCCAACTGTTCCGTTACCTATCTTTATGTTATCTATTTCAATAACTGGTGATATCTGGGCTCCTGTTCCGCAGAAAAACACTTCATCTGCTACGTAGAGTTCTGTTCTGGATATACTTCTCTCTATAACTGGTATTCCTAAATCTGTGGCTATATCCATAACGGCTTTTCTGGTTATACCTTCAAGGATATCATCGCTTACAGCTGGAGTTATAAGCTTTCCATCCCTTACTATAAATATGTTTTCAGCGCTACCTTCCGAGACGAAACCATCTTTGTTTAAGACTATCGCTTCTTCAGCTCCAGAAAGTAAAGCTTCCGTTTTTGCCAAAGCACTGTTGACGTAAGCTCCAGTTACTTTTAATCTTGGTGGAATCATATTATCGTTTAACCTTACCCAAGATGAAACTTTTGCTTTTATACCTTTGCTTGTGTCTATGTAATCTCCAAGTGGAAGTGTATAAATAGCAATTTTAGCAGTGTAACCTATAAGCTTTGGACCGATTGCTAAATCAGAGTAGTAAACGATAGGCCTTATATAAACATCTTCTTTGTGGTTATTTCTTTTTATCAATTCTTTAGTGATTTCAACTAAATCATCTATACTTTCTTCTATTTCCATATTTAGTATTCTCATATTTTTAAAAAGCCTTTGATAATGCTCTTTGAAGAAAAGTCCATACATAGTGTCGTTTTCTTTATTGTAGTAAGCTCTTATACCTTCAAAAACTGCCGTTCCGTAATGAAAAGAGTTAGTTTTGATACTTATCTTTGCATCTTCCTCGTTTACAAACTTGTTTTCAAAATAAACTATAGCCATATACTTCCTCCTAAGATTTTGGTTAAAAATTTTAACATTTTTAATATTGTGGTTGCAATTTATTTTTGATTAGTGTTAAAATAATTAAGATTAATTAAATTTTAGGAGGTATAACGGTTAATGGCGACGGTTTACGTAGAAGGAGATTTTGAGAAGGCTCTAAAGAAGTTTAAAAAGATAGTTGAGAAAGAAGGTATACTAACTGAGTATAAAAGAAAGGAGTTTTACGAAAAACCTTCTGTTAAAAGAAAGAGAAAAGAAAGAGCAGCAAGAAAAAGATTAATAAAAGCACTAAAGAAAAAAGGGTTGTTATAATATGGCGGAGCTTTTCAAAAGGCTTCAAGAAGAGATGAAAGCCGCTATGAAAAGCGGCGATAAAGATAGACTATCAACTATCAGAATGCTTATATCCGAGATTAAAAAAGTTCAGATAGATTCAAAAAAAGAGTTAACAGACGAAGAAATTATAGCCATACTGCAAAAATACGTAAAGCAGAGAAAGGAAGCTTACGAGCAATATGCTAAAGCAGGTAGGGAAGATTTAGCTAATAAAGAGCTAAAAGAAATAGAAGTTGTTCAAGAATTTTTACCTCAACCTCTATCGGAAGATGAGCTTACAAAGATAGTTGAAGAAACTATAAAAGAGGTAGGGGCTTCTTCCGTTAAAGATATGGGTAAAGTTATGAAAGCAGTAATGGATAAAGTAAAGGGAAGGGCTGAAGGTTCCGTTGTAAGTAGGATAGTTAAAGAAAAGTTAAGTTAGTTCCGAAAGTTTGTTATGATTGACTTAATCCTTATTTTGGCTTTTTTATACTTTTTTCTACTGGGTATTTATAGGGGTTTTATAAATCTTTTTTTTAAATTTTTGGGATTTTTGGGTGGTGTCTTCTTAGGTTCTTTGTTTTACAAACCTTTTAGCTCTGTTTTGTCTAACTTTTTCAACGGTAATCCTGTTATAGTTAACTTTTTATCGTTTGTGGTTATAGTTTTGTTAGTTATAGGGTTTTTTATAATAATGGAAAAGTTTTTAAAGATGTTTGTATACAAACATCGTAAAGTAAAGATTGGAGATAGGGTTTTGGGTGGATTTTTGGGGATAATGGTTTTTGTAGCAACCTTACTACTTTTACAGAATCTCAAAGAAAAAAATTCCATTGCAAACTCACTGATATCAAAATCTCAAATAATCTCTCTTATCTCGAAAGACAAAAATCAAGATTAAAATTTTTGTAATTTTCTTTTAATTTTTCTTTTGTATAATCTTTAGTTAAGTTTTCTGTAATAGGGGTTATGTATGAAGAAATACGTTTTGGGGTTTTTGATTTACTCTTCTTTTACCTTCGGACAAACGCTAACATTTGAAGAAGGTTTAAACACATTTATAAACAACAACTACGATATATTAGTCCAAAAAAATGAGATAGAAAAAGCAAAAGCCGATATAATCACAGCAAAACTAAGACCAAATCCAGTCTTTACGGCAAACTTTACTTACTACAACATACGTAATTTTTCAGACCGTTCAAACACTCAAAACTCCTTTCGTATAGACCAAGAGATTGAAACGGCAAACAAAAGAAGTATAAGAATAAAACTTGCAGAAAAACTTCTACAGTATACTCAGCTAAACTTTAAATCATCTCTTAAAGATTACATAAACACTTATCTTAGTGCTTACACTCAACTGCTATACGATAAACTTCAGCTTGAAAACTCAAAGAAAAATTTGGAAGATTTTCAAAAAGTTTTAGAAATAGCAAAAATACAGTATGAAAAAGGATTTTTACCAGCTTTAGATTACGAAAAGCTTAAACTTAGTCTGATAGATTACCAAAAAGATTACTACAGCAACTTAGAGTCTTACAACAAAGATAAAGAGTACTTAAAGTTTCTTATAAAGTCAGATTTTGATGATATAAATTCAGAAAGTCTGTTTTCCTACAACCAGCAGTTTGAAGATATAGATTCTTTGATAGAGAAAGCCATTGAAAAAAGGTACGATGTTAAAAGTAGTAAGGTTAACGTTGAAGCGTCTCAACTGCAAGTTGATTTAAACAAAGCTATGGCAATACCTAACGTTACGGTAGGTTTAGAATTTGATGGAGTAGCAGAAAAATACCAGTTTTTGGGAGTTGGTTTTAGTGTTCCTATACCAATTTTTGACAGAAACCAAGGTGAGATTTTAAAATCAAAGATAAACTTAATCCAATCCAAAATCCTTTACGAGAAAACCATCGAGCAGGTAAAAACAGAAATAAGACAGCTTTACTATTCCTTAAAATCAAAAGAAAGTATAATGAATGAGTATAAATCTAAGTATGAAGATGTAAAGAAACTAAAAGAAAACACTGAAAAAGCTTTTGCCCTTAGAGGTATAAACGTTTTAACACTACTTGATACTTACAAACTTTTTAGAGAATTTCAAAAAAGCTACACTCAAGCAAAAATTGATTATTACACTGTCTTGTATCAACTAAAATTAGCAACGGGAGACTACTGATGAGAAAGATAGTTTTAATTCAAACAGCTTTGGCTTTTCTAATCTTTTCCTGTAATGAAAATAAAGAAACGGCTAAACCTTCAGAACCTAACACAGTTACTTACCAAACTGTATCACCTTCTACCCAGTACTCTAAAGTTTTAAAGATTTTTCCTGCCAACGTTTCTTTTACTCCAGATGGTGTTGTAAACTTAAGTCCACCTATAAACGGTCAGATTGATGCGATATACGTAAAGGTTGGTGATAACGTAAGCAAAGGAACAACTCTCTTAAAGATAAAAGCCTTAGATATACCAGATATTCAGAGTAACTACCTTTCTGTGAAAGCACAGCTACAGGAAGCAAAGAGAATTTACGAACTTAATAAAAGTCTTTATGAAGTTGGAGCTATATCAAAAAATGACCTTATAGCTTCAGAAATGAACGTAAAACAGCTTGAGTATACGTTAAAAGGTATAGAAGAAAAACAAAGACTTTTAAATGTAAAAAATTTCAGCGACTTTTACCTTAAATCTCCGATAGATGGTGTAATCTACGAGATAGATACAAGCATAGGTTCGCGCGTTCAGGCAGACTCTTCCCAACCTATCATCAAGATAGCAGATAAAAGAAAGTTTATAGTTGTTGCAAACGTTTACGAAAAAGACTCTAAATTTTTCTCAAACAACGATACAGTAGACATAATCTTAGATGATAAAACTACTATAACTGGAAAAGTGTTTTACATATCTGACGTTTTAGACCCAGACACAAAAACCGTAAAAATTTACATAAAACCTTCCACTACAGAAAATTTAAAAGCAAATATGTTTGTAAGTATAAAAGTTAGCAAACTTTTTGATGGCTACCTATCAATTCCAAAAAACGCAATCATCTTTAAAGATAACAAGTTTTTCGTTTACTTACTGAAAGATAACAAGTTAGTAAAGAAAGAGATTGATGTTATCGGTGATTCTGAAGATAACAACTATGCTATTGTAAACGGAATAAGTAAAGATGATAAAGTTGTTCTTAATGCAATCAACATTGAGGGTGAATGATGCATAAGATTTTTAGGTTTGTTATAGAAAATGCGGTTGCCATACTTTTGATAAACTTTATTTTGGTAGTTTCCTCTTTGTTTATAGTTAGGCAGCTAAATATAGAAGTTTTTCCAGACCCATCTCCGCCTATAGTAGAAATAGTTACAGTTTATGAAGGTAGGTCTGCAGAGGAAGTTGAAAAGCAGATAACCATTCCTTTGGAAGTTGCCCTTGCAGGTATGCCCGGTTTGGAAAACATCTACAGCATATCTCTTTACGGACTTTCTGATATAAAGTGTAGATTCTCTTTTGATGTAACTTACAAAGATGCAAGGCAAGAAGTCTTAAACAGACTCTCACAGGTAAACTTACCGCCTAACGTATCTCCTTCCATAAACCCAAGCCCAATCGGAGAAGTAATGCGATACAGAGTAAAAGGCAACAGGTCTTTAATAGACCTTAGAACTATACAAGATTGGATTGTTGCCAGAAATCTACAGACAGTTCCGGGAGTTGCTACCGTATCAAGTTATGGTGGAGCAGTAAAAGCTTACTCCATAGTAGTCCATCCACAAAAACTGATTGAATACAAAATACCTTTATCTCAAGTTATAGACCAAGTTTCAAAAAGTAACATAAACGTTGGTGGTAAGGTTTTAGAGTTTGGAGACCAGTACTACAACATAAGAGGTATTGGACTTATTAAAAGTGTATCTGATATTGAAAATACTATAGTTGGGTACAAAAACAACATTCCGATAATGGTTAAAAACATAGCAGACGTTCAAATATCCCATCTGCCAAGGACAGCATACGTAGGATTAAACAGAAACGATGATATTGTTATGGGTGTAGTTGTTCTTCGAAAAAACGAAAAAAGTATACCAGCCCTAAAAGCCCTTCACGAAAAGATAGATTATCTAAACAACCATGTTTTACCAAAGGATGTGAAAGTTATTCCATTCTACGATAAACAAGAACTTATAGATAAGGTCATTCACAAGATAACTGAAACAGCCATAACAGGAATTATTTTAGTTTTAGTTGTTATACTTATATTTTTGGGAGAAGTAAGGTCTGCTTTAATCGTAGCATCTATAATACCTATATCTCTACTTTACACTCTATCTGTTATGGCTATAAATAAAGAATCTGCCAACTTACTATCTATAGGTGCGATAGACTTTGGTATCATAGTAGATATTCCTTTGATTTTTATAGAGAACTACTTTAGACTTAAAGATGAAGGTAAAAATCACTTCCAAGCTCTAAAAGAAAACATAGACCAGATATCAAAACCTATAATGTTTTCTATGATAGTTATTTTACTGGCATTTATACCGCTTTTTACGATGAAAGGCTCAGAATCTCAAATATTCATGCCAATGGCTAAAACTTACATCTACGCTCTTATCTTTGCCCTTGTTCTAACGTTTACTTACCTTCTTGCATCAAGCTATATCTTTTTGAAAAATAGCCATGAAAGAAAGTTTAAATTTTTTGTAATCCTTGAAAGGATATACTTAAAAGTCGTAGAAAAAATTAGTTCTAAGATGGCTATACTTGCTACTTTGATAGTTTTTGTTGGAGCTATAATTTTGTTTAAATCCCTTGGAGCCCAGTTCCTGCCGAAGATGGATGAAGGTAATATATACGCAAGGGTAATATTCCCTTACACTATTTCACTAAAAAAATCTTACGAAAATGCAAAGGAAATAAGAGATATATTTTTATCTTTTCCAGAGGTAGAGCAGGTAGAGTTTCAAGTTGGAAGACCAGAAGATGGCACAGACCCTACAGGTCCTTTTAACAGTGAGTACTTCGTTAAACTTAAAGATTACGATAAATGGCCCAGAAATATAACAAAAGAAGAGTTAGAAAAAGAGATTAGAGAAAAGATAAGGCAGAAGTTTCCAAACTTTGATATAAACCTATCACAGTATATACAGGACAACTTAGATGAAGCTATGTCCGGTGTAAAAGGAGAAAACTCAGTAAAGATTTTTGGCTCAGATTTAAACATACTTACACAAAAAGCTCACGAAGTTGCAGAGAGAATAAAAAAAGTTCCGGGGATAACGGACGTTGGTATATTTGAAGAACTCGGTCAGCCAAACTTAATAATTCAAGTTGATAGAGAAAAAGCATCTTTGTATAACTTAACCGTAGAAGATATTTTAGACGTTATACAATCTTCTTTAAACGGAAGGTTTGTAACTCAGATAATGGAAGAGGATAAATTTTTTGACCTTGTAGTAAAATTCCCAGATAAGTATAGAGATAGTATAGAAGATATTAAAGACATTCCAATAATACTTCAAGATGGCTCTTTTATACCTATTTCTAAAGTGGCAAACATATACTACGATACTGGAGCATCTTTTATTTACAGAGAAAACTACAGAAGATACATACCTATCAAGTTTTCTGTCGAGTCTAAAGATTTAGCGGGAACAGTTGCAAAAGCCCAGGATGCCATAAAGGATGTAAAACTTCCAGAAGGATACTTTATTACTTGGTCAGGTCAGTTTGAGCAGATGCAACAAGCTTTTCAAAGGTTAAAGATATCAATAGGATTTACGTTGTTTGTGATAGTTATAGTTTTGTTCATTATAAACGGCTCTATAAAAAATACTTTTATAGTATTACTATCTCCGCTTTATGCTTTCTTCGGTGGTTTACTGTTTTTGCTTATTTGGAAAGAACCTATAAGTGTTTCTGCTTCCGTTGGTTTTATATCAATTCTCGGTATAGCTGTTTTAAACGCAAACATAATGTTGTCTACATACTCTAACTTTATAAGGTCTGGATTAGAAAAGGAAGAAGCTATAGTTAAAACTATTAGAGAAAAGTTTAGGTCTATACTTATAACTGGTTTAACGGCATCTGTTGGACTATTTCCTGCTGCTGTATCCCATGGAGTCGGTAGTCAAGTGCAAAAACCTTTAGCCGTAGTAGTTGTAGGTGGTATGTTCTTAGGAACTTTACTTTTACTTTTATTTTTCCCAAGACTGCTGAAGTTTGTAGAAGTTAGAGAAGCTTAATAAATATGATAGCAATCATATACTTTGTGGTTAAATATTTTTAACTTTAAGTGTTAAGAAATCTTTAAAGAGGTTCGCATATGAAAAGGCTTATCGCTACTGTTTTTATACTCTTACTTTACAGCTTTTCATTTGCTGCGATGAAAGCGCCGGATTTTGAACTGAAAGATGAAGACGGTAAAGTAGTAAAACTTTCTGACCTAAAAAATGATATTGTTGTTCTTAACTTTTGGGCTACCACTTGCCACTCCTGTAGAAAGGAACTTCCAGATTTAGAAAAACTTTACCAACAGTACAAAGGAAAAGTTAAGTTTTATGGAATCGTTATAGATACTGACGACCCAAAAAAGATAAAAAATGTAAAAAAAGAGATAGGATTTTCATTTCCTGTTTTAATAGGAAACTACCAAGTTAACGAAAAGTATAGGATAATAGGAACTCCAATAACTTACGTAATCGGGAAAGATAACACTATTGTAAAAATATTCATCGGTCCGCAACCTGTAGAAAAAATAAAAGAAGCTATAGACAAGCAAGTCAACCAAGGAGCTTAAGTATGGAAAACTTGACTTTATGGGCTGCATTTTTAGGTGGAATAGTTGCTTTCTTATCTCCTTGCGTTTTGCCTATAATACCCGGTTATATAGCATACATTTCTGGGGTTTCTGCAACCTCTGCCGATTCTACTAAAAAAATAGACTGGCAGACTGTTTTATCTGCCGTTGCTTTCGTTTTAGGTTTTTCTTTGGTATTTACTCTACTTGGAGCTGCCTCAACGTTTGTTGGACAGTTTTTACAGGAGTATAAATCTGTCATATCCAAAATAGCCGCTATAGTAGTTATAATTCTGGGTATTCACTTTACTGGTATTCTTCAGTCTCAGAAGGCAAAGATGTTTGTTTTAGGTGTGTCTGGACTTTCCATAGTTTACTACCTCTACGAAGTTTTTACAACAAAACAGTATTTCTCAACTGGCTTTTTTGTTTTACTACTTGGTATAGCTCTATCCGTTTTTTACTTTTCAGGGGCTTATAAGATACTTTACGAACAAAAAACTACGGAAGTTAGGAAAAAACCACCGGGTCCGATAGGAGCTTTTTTGGTAGGTCTTGCGTTTGCTCTTGGATGGACACCTTGCATAGGTCCTATACTTGGAGCTATCTTACTTGTTGCATCTCAACAGGAAACTGTAAACCAAGGTATGCTTCTTCTGTTTGCTTTCTCTATGGGTCTTGGTATTCCTTTCATACTTACGGCTGCAGCTATAAACCTATTCTTTAAGTTTTTCAGTGTTGTTAGAAAATACTTCCTTATTATAGAAATTGTTGGTGGAATTCTACTCATACTTATAGGCATACTACTTATGACAGGGAACTTTGAAAAGATTTCATCTATGCTTGGTTGATGGTATAATAATCTTTTAAAAACTAAAGAAGAGTGTAAATGGAAAAAGCTTCATATAGAAAAGTTGCCTTATCCGGAATGGTAGGCAACATATTAGAGTGGTATGATTTTACTCTTTATGGATACTTAGCTGTTGTCCTTTCAAAATTATTTTTTCCTTCAGATAATGAGACTGTTTCTCTTTTAGCTTCTTTCGGAGCTTTTGCGGTAGGTTTTTTCTTTAGACCTTTAGGTTCAGTTATACTTGGATACATAGGTGACAAATACGGTAGAAAGCAAGCTTTGATTTTGTCTATATTTCTAATGGCAATTCCTACGTTCTTAATAGGACTTTTACCTACTTACCAAGAAATAGGCATTTTAGCTCCAATTATTTTGGTGTTTTTAAGAATTCTTCAAGGTATCTCTACAGGTGGAGAGTATACAACTTCCGTTTCTTTTGTTGTAGAGCATGCTCCATCTGAAAGGAGAGGTTTTTATGGAAGTATAAACTTACTTGGAGCCGTTATAGGTATAATGTTTGGTTCTTTAATGGGAGCTTTTTTAAATGCTGTCTTTGATAAAAATACTTTAGAAGAGTTTGGCTGGAGGATAGGATTTTTATTTGGTATAGTTCTTGCTTTTGTAGGAATTTACCTTAGGAAAAAAGCAGAAGAAACGCCGATATTTTTAGCTATAGAGGAAGAGAATAAATCAAAAAATCCTCTTTTAAAAACATTTATCCACCATCCAAAGGAGTTAATTTTGGCTATTATTTTTAGTTCTTTACAAGGTGTGGCTTTTTTCTTGCTGTTTGTTTATATGCCTACCTTTTATCAAAAAGTTTTAAATATAGAACCGTCAAAAGCTTTATTTATAAACAGTTTTGCTATGCTTGTTTTAGCTGTACTTATTCCAGTTATGGCTCATCTGTCTGATAAAGTTGGAAGAAAGCCTTTAATTCTTTCGGCAACGTTTCTATATACTGTTGCGTCTGTATTTCTGTTTAAGTTGATTTTAACTGGACAAGTTTTAAACGTTGTCTTGGGACATGTCCTTTTTGCGGTAATATCATCTGGTTTTATGGCTATTTTACCTACGTTTTTGATAGAACTTTTTCCTGCAGACGTTAGAAATACAGCTTTTTCTGTAGGTTATAACACTGCTCTTGGTATCTTTGGAGGAACTGTTCCTATGGTAGCAACTTATCTAATATCTAAAACTCAGAATCCTTTGTCTATTGTTTTTTACCTTATCATAGTTGCGTTTATAGTTTTTATAACTACTTTATTTGTTAAAGAGACTTACAAAAAACCTCTTTACTGATGGAGGATAGATGGCAAAGATTGTAAAGTTTACTTTTGATAACAACGACGAAGAAAACTTAACACAGGATAGTAAAGAATCACAAAATCAAACGTTAGATGAAAGAGAAGCTATAAGGAAGGCGTTAGAGGACCACATACTTGCAAATTTTGCCGTTAAAACCATATTAGGTATTGACTTTGTTTACAAAATAAACAAAAACGATATTGGAGTTTTAGGTCAAATTGCCTACGAACATAAGAGAAGACCAGGCGTCTTTGTAGCCGATTATATAGCTAAAGGATACAAACAGAAAGATAGGTATGTTATAGACAGTCTTGCGTTTCAACTTGGAGAACCGGAGTTTTACACACAGATTTTAAACATACTAAAAGCAAAAAAAGCCTTACCAGACGAAGAATAAACTTTAAATAAAATTAAAGGAGTTTTAAGATGGCTTTACCTACTTTAAGAATAGGAAAGTATGAAATAGAGTATCCAATAATTCAAGGTGGTATGGGAGTAGGTATATCGTGGGAGAATCTGGCTGGAACTGTAAGTAAGTATGGCTGCCTTGGAGTTGTCTCTTCGGTAGGAACTGGATACAGGTATCCAAACTACGTTAAGCTTAAAGACGGAAGACCTGTAGGTAGCAAATACATACATAACAAAGAAGCTCTAACACGTATAATAAGAGATGCTAAAGAGATAGCAGGTGGAGAAAAGGCTATAATAGGCGTTAATATACTTTGTGCTATCACAGATTATGACAGAGTTGTAAGGGACTCTATAGAGGCTGGTGCTAATATAATCATATCTGGTGCAGGACTACCTTTAAGATTACCAGAGTATGCTGCTGGTTCTGATGTTGCTTTGGTTCCAATTGTTTCATCGGCGAGAGCTTTAAGAGTTATATGTAAACACTGGACTAAAAAGTATAACAGACTTCCAGATGCCGTAGTTTTAGAAGGTCCTCTTTCTGGGGGTCATCAAGGAATACCTTACGAAGACTGTTTTAAACCAGAGTTTCAACTTGAAAACCTCCTTCCTGAAGTATTAAAAGAAAGGGATATGTGGGGAGATTTTCCTGTTATAGTTGCAGGGGGAATATGGAGTAAAGAGGATATAGAGTGGTACATATCTCAAGGAGCTGCTGGAGTTCAGATGGGAACAAGGTTTGTAGGAACCTATGAGTGTGATGCTTCTCCAGAGTTTAAAAAAGTTATCATAAATGCCAAAAAGGAAGATATAGTCCTTCTAAAATCTCCTGTTGGTTATCCTGCAAGAGGTATAGTTACAAAGTTGATAAAAGATATAGAAAGAGGTACTGCCCCTGAGGTTAAATGTATATCTAACTGTGTAGTGCCTTGTAACCATGGAGAAGAAGCTAAAAAAGTTGGATACTGTATAGCAGATAGACTTGGAGACGCTTACCTTGGAAGAGTTGAGACAGGTCTGTTTTTCTCAGGAGCTAACGGTTATAGAATAAAAAGACTTGTCCACGTAAAAGACCTTATAAGAGAGCTTGTTGAAGGAATACCTTCCGGTCAGGAAGAACCTTTAGAAACAGAGGTTGTTACCAAATAACATATTAAAGTGGTAAAGATGTGGAGGTTTTACTAACAGGTTGGATAGTTTACTTTCTTACTTTTTACCTTGTAAAGAATATAGAGAGTGAACTTAGAGAAAAACGAACTTACTATATTTTAGCCGCTTTTATACTTTCTATATTCGAAATAGGACTTGAGAGAGGAAACTATAAAATCACACTTTTTCCCTTCATAATTTTTTTTATTGTATCCTACCATTTTTATAAACTTGAAACCAAAAACGCAGTAAGATTATTTGTATACTACTTTATTTTAACTTTTGTTGGTTATTATTTCCCAATTCTAAGAAACCTTGTCTTACCTTTGTCCTTTCTTCCTTACTTTGTTTTTAATATTCAAAATTTAACTTCCTTATTTTATATTTTTCTCGTATTTGAAATTGTTTTATCCTATGTTAACGAGTTTTTATCTTTAGCTTTGCTTATAGTTGCAGTAAGTTTCTATGAGATTTTTTCTTACCTTAGAAAGATAGAAGAAGAAAAAGAAAAGTTTAAGCTTAATTTAGTTAAAACTATGGACAGTGAAATAAAAAGAGAGTATGAGAGGTTAGAGTTAAAATTACAAACAGCCTATAAAAAACTTAAAGAGTTATTTAAACTAAGTGGATACACTGTAAAAGAGATATCCCTTCCAGATATAGCTGAAAAAGTAGTAGAAGGACTTGTTAGTCTTGGCTACAGCGGTGCATTTATGGTCTTAGAAAAAGGAAAAATACAAAAAAAGGAAGGTTTCTTTCCTAACTATAAAATTTATGCAAGTATGGAAATACCTACTGTTTCTTCTTACGAAGATAACAGAATTATTCTTTTACCTTTAAGAAGTGAAAATGAAAGTTTAGGTATGATAGGAGTTTACTCAAAGGTTGAATTTACACCTGAAGAGATGGAGTTTCTAATTACTTATGCAAACACAATATCTACTTCAATAGCAAAGACTAATTTTCTACTTGAGAAGATAAAATTAAGAGATTTAGTTCAAAAAACTATAGAATCTGTAAACATAGGAATAATTGTTTTGAATGAAAATTTTGATATTGAACTAATAAATGCTTTGGCAAAAAGTTTGTTGAGAAAAGATGTAGAAAGTGGAAATTTGTTCGATGTTTTTGATATATTTAAAGATTTAGAAAGCGACTTAAAGAGTGTTATAGCAACGAAAGAAAGCTTTGAAAAAAAACTCTATGTTTCAGAACATCCCAAAAAAGTCTGGGAAATAAAAGCATCACCTATTTTAGGTCAAGAAGGTAATATAGAAAATATAGTTTTGATCATTGAAGATATAACAGAAAAAGAAGAGATGGAAAATCAGATTCTACAATCAGAAAAACTTGCAGTAGTTGGTAGGTTAGTAGCCGGTATATCTCACGAAGTAAAAAATCCTCTTGCGGCTATAAATCAGAATGCTTTTTCTTTAAAAAGAAGAATTCAAAAGGATTGTAAAGAAAAAAGTGCCAATTTAATAGATATTATAGAAAGAATAGAAAGAAACGTAAACAGGGCAAACGATATAGTAGAAAGACTTTTGAATTTTACTAAACCTTACTACTCTAAAGTTCAAATTGTTGACCTAAAAGAAGTAATCGAAGAGGCTATAGATTTTTCTATTTTACAGGCGGAAAAGTCTCATATAACTTTCTCAAAGAGTTTAAAGAAAGTCTATATAAAAGGAGATAAAAATGCCTTAGTTCAGCTTTTTGTTAATCTTTTTATAAACTCAATTGAAGCTATAGAAGATAAAGGAACTATAAGCGTTAAAATTCTGCAAGATAAGAAAAACAAAAAAGTCATTGTTAAGATAAAGGATACGGGAGTTGGTATACCATCACAGTATATAGATAAGATATTTGAACCTTTCTTTACAACGAAAGAAAAAGGAACTGGACTTGGTCTATCGGTAAGTTATAGAATAGTGGAAAGTCACGGTGGTAAAATATATGTTGAAAGTGAGGAAGGAAAAGGTACTGAGTTTACTATAGAGTTTCCACTTTATGAGGGTGAGGAAAATGAACAGTAAAGGATACATACTTGTCGTAGACGATGAAGAAGATATCTTGGTATCTTTTAAAGAAATTTTGGAAGACGAAGGTTATAAAGTTGATATATCTTCCAATCCTAAGGAAGCTGTAGAGTTGGTGAAACAAAATGACTACGATTTAATCATATCTGACCTTAAGATGCCTCAAATGAGTGGAGACCAGTTTTTAAAAGAAGTTAGAAAGTATAATCAAACAAGCAGTTTTATCGTTTTGACTGCTTACGGAACTGTTGAAACTGCCGTGGACTGTATGAAACACGGTGCGTTTGACTATCTTTCTAAACCTATAGACTTTAACCAAGAGAGTGTTTGGGACACTATAGACCAAGCCATAGAAGTTGCAAGAATGAAGAAAAATGCTATCTACTACAAAAACTATCTAAATGCTATAAAAAGTTCGTCAGTTTTAGACAGTATAATCACAGTAAATCCAACTATGCAGGAAATAAAAGAGTATATAAAGAAAATTGCCAGTTTTGATTTTACGGTTTTAATCTACGGAGAAAGTGGAGTAGGTAAAGAGCTTATAGCAAAGGCTATCTATCAGTTAAGTAATAGGAAAAATCGTATATTTTTACCTATCAACTGTGCAACCATATCAAAAGATGTTATGGAATCAGAATTTTTCGGAGCTAAGAAAGGTGTCTATACTGGTGCTGAAAGTGATAGACCGGGTATACTTGAGATGGCTGATGGTGGAACTGTGTTCTTAGATGAAATATCTGAACTTCCCCTTGACCTTCAAGCAAAATTTTTAAGATTTTTACAAGATAAAGAAGTTAGAAGGATAGGAGATACTGTATCAAAAAAAGTTGATGTAAGGGTTATAGCCGCAACAAACAAAGATTTAAAACAACTTGTAAAAGAAGGAAAGTTTAGAGAGGACCTTTACTTTAGACTGGAAGGTTTAAAAATAGAAATTCCACCTTTAAGGGAAAGAAGAGAAGATATACCACTTTTAGCTTACCACTTTCTGGAAGATTTTAACAAAAACTACTCTACTGACATTAAAGGTTTTACAGAAGAAGCTTTACAACTTCTTATAAACTACAATTGGGAAGGAAACGTAAGACAACTTCAGAACGTGGTTAGAGAAGCCTGTATACTTGCCCTTGCTAAAAAGGAGTATATAGACGTAACCTGTATACCTTCGTACATATCTGGACAGGATAACTCTAAAGCTATGATTTTTGACTACAATTTGGCAAAAAAGTTAAACGATATAGACTTTACTACAAGATATTTAAAAAATCTACTTTCTTTTACTAAGGGTAATATATCAAAAGCAGCGAGACTTGCCAACATAGAAAGACAGTCCTTGCAAAAACTCTTAAAAAAGTATGGTGTAAACCCAGAAGAGTTTAGAAGTTAGATTTACTTATCTAAAAATATTTTAGAGCCTGTAGTGCCTCTTTGACCTTGGTATTTTCCTCTGTAAGGTTTTTCTGCTTTCTCTTTCATCTCTGCGAAAACAAGCTGACATATTCTCATCTCTGGATATATCTTTATCGGGACAGAGTTTGCGTTGTAAAACTCTAAGGTTATAGTTCCTTCAAAGCCTGCATCAACCCATCCTGCATTTTCTATAAAGAGTCCAAGCCTTCCAAGGGAAGACCTACCTTCTACAAATGCTGTTATAAAATCTGGAAGTTTTATATACTCTATCGTTGTTGCTAAAACAAACTGCTTAGGTTTAATGATAAAACCGTCTAAAGATGCTTCCTGTCTGATTAACCTGTTTGAAAAGTAAGGGTCTCTTACGTCTAAAACTTCGATATCATCTGGATAAACCAGAAAGTCGTAACCTAACCTTAAATCTACGGAAGATGGCTGTATCTGGATTTCGTCTAAAGGGTCTATTATCAGTAAACCTTCACTTATATACTTTCTGATAGTCTTGTCGTTTAAAATCATTGTATTATATTATAGCAAAAATTTTAAAAGGAGAATCTAAAATTGATTATATATCTAAATTTAAAAGAGGAGCTTAAAAGAGAGCCATTTAAAGAGCTTAGTTTAAAAATACCTATGAAAGACTTAGACTTGCCAGAAAACTATTACGTAGAAGATAAAGATGTTGAGGTAAACTTACATTTATTAAAAGATAAAGATGGCTACGTTATAACTATATCTTTAAACACTACTATAAACATGAGTTGTGATAGATGTTTAACTGTGTTTCCTAAGAAGTTTGATTTTACAGAAAGTGTGCTTTTAACTAAAAAACTTCCAAAAGACCAAGAACTTTCCGAAGAGGACCTTTACTCCGAGTATCTGGAAGATGAGGAAAAATTTAATTTAAATGAGTTTGTGAGAGAAGAGATTATAGTCAATACTCCAATGAAAGTCTTGTGTAAGGAGGATTGTAAGGGTTTGTGTCCTTACTGTGGTATAAATAAAAACGAAGAGACTTGCGACTGTGAAGTTAAGATGAGAAGAAAAGAGTCACCTTTCTCAAAACTTCAAAAACTTCTAAAGTAATCTGATATAATATTTGTTTTAAATTTGAATTAAGGAGGTTATGAAATATGGCTGTACCAAAGAGGAAGAAATCAAAAGCTAAAACTGCTATGAGAAGAGCTCAGTGGAAGTTATCTATGCCTGGGTTGTCTTTATGCCCTGAATGTGGACAACCTAAAGCACCTCACAGAGTTTGTCCTCACTGCGGATACTACAAAAACAAAGAGGTTATTGAGGTTGTCTAAGTGTTTATAGCCCTTGACGCTATGGGAGGAGATTACGCTCCTCTCTGTAATATAAAAGGTGCAATAGATTTTGTAAAAGAAAACAAAAACAAAATAGGTGTTTATCTCGTAGGTAATAAGGATATACTCGAAGAAGAAATAAAGAAAAATAATCTATCTATAGAAGGTCTTTCAATCGAAATAGTCCATGCTCAAGAAGTAATCCAGATGGATGAAGCTCCTTCTATAGCTTTAAGAAAAAAAAGAAACTCTTCTATGCATATAGCCGGAAAGCTTGTTAGGGAAGGCAGAGCAGTTGCTTTTGTTTCTGCCGGAAATACAGGTGCGGCTATGAGCGTAGGAAAGTTTATCATAGGAGCAGCTGAAGGTATAGAAAGACCGGGTATAGCCGTAGCATTTCCAAATAAGAAAGGTAGCAGGACAGTTTTAATAGATGTAGGTGCAAACGTAGACAGTAGGCCAAGACATCTTCTTTACTTTGCCGTAATGGGTCATACCTACGTAAAAGAAATACTTCAGACTTCCAATAATCCAAAAGTTGGGATTTTAAGCATAGGTGAAGAGGAAGGTAAAGGAAATGAACTTGTAAAGGACACTTACCCTCTTTTGAAGATGACCAAACTTAACTTTGTAGGAAACGCAGAAGGTAGGGATATATTCACAGGTGATTTTGATGTTATCGTTTGTGATGGCTTTGTTGGAAACGTTGTTTTAAAAACCAGTGAAAGTTTAGGTATGATTATTCTTGAGATGATAAAGGAAGAGGTAGAAAAAAGTTTAATATCTAAAATTGGAGCTGCTTTGATTTTACCTGCTTTGAAACGGTTTAAGAAAAAGGCTGATTTTGCAGAGTATGGTGGAGCACCCCTTTTAGGAACAAAAGGAACTTGCATAATAACCCACGGTAGAGCTGATGAAAGAGCTATAAAAAATGCTTTAAAGTTTGCGTCCCAATTTGTTAACCATGACTTTAATAGAAAACTTTTAGACAACATAAACCTACTCATTCCTGAAGAGCTTAGAAAAGGAAAAGAAGAAGAGCTGGTTGGAGAGTTAAATGGGCAGTAAGATAACAGGTATAGGTATGTTCGTTCCCGAAAGAGTCTTAACAAACCAAGACTTAGAGAAAATCTTAGATACTTCCGACGAGTGGATTACAACAAGAACTGGTATAAAAGAAAGACATATTGCAGATGAGTGGGTAAAGGCCAGTGATTTGGCTTTAAATGCATCAAAAGAAGCTTTGGATATGGCAGGCATACATCCAAAAGACATTGATTTGGTTTTAGTTGCAACATCTACACCTGATATGATATTTCCTTCTACTGCATGCTTTTTATCCGATAAACTTGGGTGTAAAAATCCTATGGCTTTTGATTTTTCAGCCGCTTGCAGTGGTTTTATTTATGGCTTAACTATAGCGGACAGTTTTATAAAATCTGGGAAAGCTAACAACGTTTTGCTTGTAGGAAGTGAGGTTTTCTCTAAGATAATAGACTGGTCTGATAGGTCAACGGCTGTTCTGTTTGGTGATGGAGCTGGAGCCGTTGTTTTATCTAAATCTAATGATGATAGCGACATACTTTCAACAGTTATGAAATCTGATGGTTCCCATTGGCAGCTACTTCACTGTCAGGTTGGAGAAAAGTTAAGAATGCAAGGTAGAGAAACTTTTAAGCTTGCTATAAAGTCTATGGAGCAGGTTTGCAACAAAGCCTTAGCAAAGGCAGGTATAACCAAGGAAGATATTAAGTTGATAATTCCACATCAGGCAAACGTAAGGATAATAGATGCGTTGGCTGAAAAGTTAGAGGTAGATAGAGATAAGGTTTACATAAACATACAAAAGTATGGAAACACAAGCGCAGCCTCTATACCTATAGCTATGTATGAGGCTTACAAAGAAGGAAAAATAAACAGAGGAGATTATATATTACTTACAGCCTTTGGTGCCGGTTTAACTTGGGGAGCTATTGTATTAAAATTTTAAAATTCTATATTCTTTTCAAAATCTTCTGGTTTTAGAGACTCAAGCCACTCTTTTATCTCTTCTTTATCTATTAAGCCTGAGCCGTTCGAATTTTTCACTTTATCTAAAACTTCTGTTGATACAAATATTGGACATCCAGACCTTAAAGCTATGTTTACTGCATCGCTTGGTCTTGCGTCTACTTCTATCTCGTTTCCGTTAGAGTCTCTTAGTATAATAGATGCGTAGTAAGTGTTATCTTTTAAGGAGTGAATGTAAATTTTTTCTACTGTAGAAGATAGAGACTCTATTATGTTTCCTATTAGGTCGTATGTTAAAGGCCTCGGATAAGTCATACATTCTAAGTGCATAGCTATAGAGTTGGCTTCGAAAACACCTATCCAGATTGTAAGAATATCGTCCGTTTCTTTTCCTTTTAAAACTAATACTGGCATGTTAGAAAATGGGTCTAATGTTATTCCTTGAACGTCCATTTCTATCATCATTTTAAAAGCCTCCGTTTATTTTTCCTTCCAATGAAAATCTATTTACTTTATCTATCGTTACGTTTACAATTTTTCCTACGTATTCTTCTGGACCTTCTACGTGCACTAATTTATTCGTTCTTGTTCTTCCGGTTAACTTTCCTTCTTCGTTTATCTCTTCTATAAGAACTTCTACTGTTTTTCCTTCGTATTGTAAATTCTTTTTAAAAGTTATGTCTTTTTGTATGTTTATCAAGTCGTTTAACCATTTTGATATGGTTTCTGGGTTTTCGGTCATAGGAAGGTTTGCCGCTGGAGTTCCGGGTCTTGGTGAGTATTTAAATGCAAACACTTGGTCGTATTCTACTTCTTTTATCACTTTTACCGTTTCTAAGTAATCTTCGTATGTCTCTCCGGGGAAACCAACTATGATATCTGTTGATAGAGCGATGTCTGGAATGTATTTTTTGAGAAGTTCTATTTTGTAAAGATACTCTTTCTGTGTGTAACCTCTGTCCATAGCTTGTAGTATTCTGTCTGAACCTGCTTGGATTGGAAGGTGTAGTGCTTCACACACTTGCGGAATATCTGCCATGGCTTTTATGGTGTCTTCGTCTAAATCTCGTGGATGGCCTGTTGTAAATCTTATCCTTTCTACTCCTTCCACTTCAGAAACGGCTTTTAAAAGTTCCCAGAACTTTACATCTCCAAGGTCTTTACCGTAAGCCGTAACGTTTTGACCTATCAGGTGTATCTCTTTAACGCCGTCTTCCACTAAGTATTGAACTTCTCTAAGTATATCTCCTATTCTACGGCTTCTTTCTCTTCCTCTGGTTGTAGGGACTATACAGTAGGTGCATTTTTTATCACATCCTCTTATAACCGTTACAAATGCTGTATATTTATTTTCTCTTACTGTAGGAAACTGGTCTAAAAGGTTTTCATTTTCGTCTATCTCTTCTAATATCTCAACTGCTTTGTTTCCAGATTTGGCTTCTTCTAACAGTTTTGGTAAGTGGTGTATGTTTGTGGTTCCAAAAACCATATCTATAAAAGGTGCTTTCTGGAGTATTTCGTAACCTGCCCTTTGGGCTAAGCAACCACATACTCCGATTACTGCGTTTGGTTTTTCTTTTTTTATTTTTTTAAACTCTCCTAAGGTTGATAAAACTTTTTGGTCTGGTTTTTCTCTTACGGAACATGTGTTAACGAGTATAACGTCCGCTTCTCTCCAATCTTCGGCAGGTTCGTAGCCAAGTGTTTTAAGTATTCCTGCCATTTTTTCAGAGTCGTTTACGTTCATTTGGCAACCAAAAGTCCTTATATAGTATTTCATTCTTTTACCTCTAACTAAAATTTACCGAAAACTCTCTCGTATATGTATGGAATATTTTTTAAAAATTCATCAACGTTAAAAATTTTGTCTAATTCTTCTTTTGTCAAGTAAGAGGTTACTTCTGGGTCTGATAGTAAAGCATCTTTAAACATTAATCCTTCTGTGTCCCAAGATTTCATAGCGTTTCTTTGAACTATGTCGTAAGCTTGGTCTCTGGATAGTCCTTTTTCAACAAGTGCTACTAAGACTTTTGAAGAGAAGTATAAGCCTTTTGATTTATCCATGTTTTTCTTCATATTTTCTGGATAGACTACTAAGTCTTTTAACACGTTTTTTGTCAGGTGAAGAATGTAATCCAGAGCGATTGCACTATCTGGCATTATCACTCTTTCAACGGAAGAGTGTGATATGTCTCTTTCGTGCCATAAAGCTATGTTTTCCATAGCAGGAATAGCGTTTGCTCTTATTACTCTTGCTAAACCTGTAATCCTTTCGCAGGTTATAGGGTTCTTTTTATGGGGCATAGCGGAAGACCCTCTTTGACCTTTTTTAAATGGTTCTTGGGCTTCCAAAACTTCTGTTCTCTGCAGATGTCTTATCTCAACGGCTATCTTCTCTAAGGAAGAAGCAGTTATTGCCATTGCTGTCATAAATTCTGCATGTCTGTCTCTCTGTATTACTTGGTTTGCAACAGGTTCTGGTTTTAGGTTTAACTCTTTTAAAGTTATCTCTTCCAGTTGTGGTGGTATGTTTGAGTATGTTCCAACTGCTCCAGATATTGTTCCTACGGAGACGGCTTCTTTAGCATTTTCTAATCTTTTCTTGTTTCTTTTAAACTCTTCATACCAAAGTGCAAACTTAAGTCCAAAAACCATAGGTTCTGCATGGACTCCGTGAGTTCTTCCCATCATTACGGTATCTTTGTATTGGAATGCTTTTTCTTTTAAAATCTCTAAAAGTTCATCTACACTTTCTATAAGAAGGTCTATTGATTCTCTCATTACGAGGGCTAAAGCTGTATCAATAACATCTGACGAGGTTAATCCAAGGTGTATATACCTACCGTTTTCTCCAACTTGTTCTGCTATGGCAGTTACGAAAGCTAAAACGTCGTGGTTATAAACTTTGTCAAGTTCGTTTATTCTTTCTACGGTTTTATCATCTATATGTGTTTTTTCTATTATTTCTTTCAATGCATCGTCTGGGATTTTACCAAGTTTATTCCAAGCTTTACATACTGCTATCTCTACGTCAAGCCATTTTTGGTATTTGTTTTTTTCACTCCAGATGTAGCCCATTTTCTCTCTGGTATACCTTTTTATCATGCAAGCTCCTCTCTCAGTATTTTGTTTACAAGTTGTGGGTTGGCTTTTCCTTTTGTTTCTTTCATAACTTGACCTACCAAAAATCCAAGTATCTTTTCGTTTCCAGATTTATACTTTTCTACTTCTGCAGGATGTTTTTCTAAAACTGATTTGACGATGTTTCTTATCTCGTCTTCGTTTGATATTTGTTTTAAACCTTTTTCCTCAACTATCTGTTTTGGAGATTTTCCTGTTTCAAAGGCTATATCGAAAACTTCTTTTGCTATCTTACCTGAGATTGTTCCATCAACTATCAAAGATATTAATTCTGCAAAACTTTGTGGTGTTATCGGTGAGTTTTCTATATCTATTCCTTTATCGTTTAACTTGCCAAGTAGTTCGTTTAGTATCCAGTTTGATACTATTTTTGGATTTTGTGGGAATATGCTTATTACCTGTTCAAAGTAAATTGCGAGGTTTTTGTCGGATGTTAAAACTTCCGCATCGTAAGGTGGTAGGTTTAACGTTTCTACGTATCTGTGGTATTTTTGGTCTGGAAGTTCTGGAAGAGATTTTTTTATGTTTTCTATATCTTGGTCTTTTAAGACTATCGGTAGTAAATCTGGGTCTGGGAAGTATCTGTAGTCATGGGCTTCTTCTTTTGTCCTCATTGTGTAAGTTTTTCCTGATTCTGGGTCAAACAGTCTGGTCTCTTGAATTATTTTTTCTCCTTTTTTCAATAATTTAGACTGTCTTTCTATTTCATACTCTATTGCTTTAACTATGAATCTAAAAGAGTTTATGTTCTTTAACTCTACCTTTGTTCCTAACTTATCACTTCCTTTTGGTTTTAGAGATATGTTTACATCACATCTTAACTGTCCTTTTTCCATATCGGCTTCAGAAACGCCTATATACCTCATTATGTTTCTTAGTTTTTCTAAGTATTTCCTTGCCTCTTCTGGAGATGATATATCTGGTTCGGTGACTATTTCCATCAGTGGAGTTCCAGCTCTGTTTAAATCAACGTAAGAGTAGCTTCCTTCGTGTATAGTTTTTCCTGCATCTTCCTCTATGTGTAATCTGTGTATTCTTATCTTTTTAAAAGAGTCTCCTACTTTTATCTCTACATATCCGTCTGTAGCTAAAGGTTTGTCATACTGTGATATTTGGTATCCTTTTGGTAAGTCTGGATAAAAGTAGTTTTTCCTTGCCATTATGGAAAGGTTATGAATCTTACAGTTTAGAGCTAAAGCTGCTTTTACTGCGTATTCTACGGCTTTTTTGTTTATAACAGGCAATGTTCCCGGATGAGCAAGACAAACTGGACATACGTTTGTGTTTGGTGGTGCTCCAAACTCCACTTTACAGCCACAGAACATTTTTGTATTTGTATTCATCTGTACGTGTGTTTCTAAACCTATCACAACGTCAAACTCTTTTTCCAACATTACCATAGACTCCATCTTTTATTCTCCCGTTGTTATTTTTTTCCACTTAAAGGTGCTTTTAGATTTTTGATTGCTCTATCTGCTGCAAATTTGTATCTGATGTCTTGTTTTGCAAGTTTTTCAAGTTCGGCTTTTATTTGTTTTTCTGCTTCATCGGAAGCATTTTTATAACCAAGGACGTAAGCAACTATCGCTATTAGAGAAAAACCAAAAAATTCGACTATTTTCCCAAACACTAACGATGAAGACTGTAAAAACAGTCCTCCAACTGCCATAACAATACCAACTCCAAGGATAATCTTCCAGTATTTTAAAATTGTTTCTCCAAGCATATTGACTCCTTACAGAAAAAGGTTTTTAATATTATACTTGAATTTTTGGTTGTTCTGGTGTATATTATTAAGTTGTTACGGAGGAGTGGCTGAGTGGCCGAAAGCGGGTGATTTGAAATCACTTGAGGGTTGACAGCCCTCCGGGGGTTCGAATCCCTCCTCCTCCGCTCATCTGATTAAATAATAAATAAATCTAAATAATCAAAAAAATTTCTAAACTTTCAGAAAAACTGGAGAGTTTTTTTACCACTTTTTGATTTTGAAGATTGTATGAAGGAATCTATTTAAAATTGATTCTATTTTAGAATTATAAGATTTAAGAGATTTTAAGATAAATAAATAATAGAAAGGGGGCTGGTATGCCCCCTTTAGATATTACTT
>PNIU01000028.1 GCA_002878035.1 Sulfurihydrogenibium sp. | reverse complement strand
AAGAACAAAAGAAATAATCTATCCAATCTCAGCAGGGGCTTTTATGCCCCTTTATCTTAATCTCTAAAAATTCCTTAAAATCTCATAACAAAATCAAAGAATCTTTAAGTTATAATATATCCAAACTAACCGAGGGGGAGAAAAATATGAAAGGTTATTGGATGCTTGTATTACATTCTCATTTGCCTTTTGTAAAACATCCAGAATACGAGTATTTCTTAGAAGAACACTGGCTTTTTGAGGCTATAACAGAAACCTACATTCCACTTTTAATGAGATTTAAACAACTAAAAGAAGAATCTGTAGATTTTAAACTTACAACTTCCATAACACCCCCTTTAGCAGAGATGTTGACAGACAAACACCTTATGGAAAAATACGAAAAGTATTTAGACAAAATGCTACTCTTAACAGAAAAAGAGATTAAGAGAACTTCTGCCAGCCAGACATTTAACAAACTTGCAAGGTTTTACAACGAGAGGTTTTTAAAAATAAGGGATTTTTACTATAACTTTCTCCAAAGAGACGTTTTAAACGGATACAGATACTTTGAAGAAAGTAAAAATATAGAAATAATCACCTGCAACGCAACCCACGGATTTTTACCACTACTTTGTGTTAACCCTTCGTCCGTAGAAAGACAGATAGAGTTAGCCGTAAAATCTCACCAAAAACACTTTGGGAAAAAACCAAAAGGAATATGGCTTGCAGAGTGTGCTTACTACGACGGCTTAGACAAAATTTTATCAAAGCATGGAATAGAGTACTTCTTTATGGACTCTCACGGTCTTATTTACGGAAAACCAACGCCAAGGTATGGAGTTTTTGCCCCAGTTTACACTGAGGAAAAAGTAGCAGCCTTCGCAAGGGACCCTGAATCTTCAAAGCAGGTTTGGAGTGCAAAGGAAGGCTACCCCGGAGACCCAAACTACAGAGATTTTTACAGAGATATAGGCTTTGACTTAGATTTTGAGTATATAAAAGATTTCATAAGCCCTGACGGAGTTAGAGTTTACACAGGTATAAAGTATTACAAAGTTACAGGAGAAGTAGATTTAGCTCAAAAAAAACCATACGACCCAGACAAAGCTTACGAAATGACTCAAATCCACGCCGGACATTTTCATATATCAAGAGAAAAACAGATGGAACACCTATCTAAGTACATGGATAGATTACCACTTATAGTAAGTCCTTACGACGCAGAACTTTTCGGACACTGGTGGTTTGAAGGTCCAGACTTTCTTTACCACGTTTTCAAAATGATACAAACTTACCAGCAGTTTAAACCGATAACACCTTCTGAATACTTAGAAATATACCCAGAAAACCAAGTTATAAGACCATCTCCATCTTCTTGGGGAGACAAAGGATACTTTGAAGTTTGGCTTAACCCAGAAAACCAATGGGTTTACAAATACCTACACCAAATGGAAGAAGACTTTTTAGCCTTGAAAGAAAAATACGGCTACAACGACATAGTAAAACAGATGGAAAGAGAACTCCTTTTAGCTCAAAGCAGCGACTGGACATTTTTAATAACAACTCAAACGGCAAAACATTACGCAACTAACAGAATAAAAGAACATATCAGCAACTTTTACAAGTTGAAAGAGATGCTTCAAACAAATATAATAGATTTTGAGTTTTTAAACAGAGTTAAAGAGAAAAACTCCATATTTTCCGATATTTTATAAGAAGGAGAGAGCCTTTGGAAGAAAAGATAAAACACTGCCTTGAACTTCAAGACCAACTAAACAGAAAAATCAACGAAAACTGGAAAAACGTAAGAAAGAAAGAAGACTTTTACAGAGCCATATGGCTTGAGTGTGCGGAGGCTGTAGAAAGTCTACCTTGGAAGTGGTGGAAAAAAGTAGAACCTGATATAGAAAACCTTGAGATAGAACTTGCAGACATATTTCACTTTGTGCTATCTTTGTTACTTCTGGAAAAAAAGCCAGATTTAACATACCTTTACAAAGGATTAAACGAAGACTTTACACAGCTGTTAGATATAGAAGGCGATTACATAAACCACTACCTTGCACAGGTCTATACAAAAGACAAAGATTTATATCAAGAATATATATTTCTTTTCGAAAGGATAGCAGAAAAAGCCCTAAGACAGCATCTAAACGGAGTTTTATTCTTCTTTGGTCTTTTAACGAGAAAGTTGATGGACTTTGACAGACTTTACCTTCTTTACGTAGGTAAAAATATTCTTAACCACATAAGACAGGAGATGGGCTATAAATCTGGTGAATATAAAAAATTGATAAACGGCCTTGAAGACAACAAATACCTTGTAAAAGTAATCAAAGAAGTAAACAGTATAGAAAATCTTGAAGAAAAGTTAAGAAACACATTTAAAAACTTAGGAGAGTAAAACGATGGAAAACACAGGATTTTTGTTTATCAGTCAGTTATTCTGGTTAATCTTTCTTTTTATGATAATTATGCCTATCTTACAAGCCCAGATGCTACAATGGAGCAGAGAAAAGATAATGAAAGCTATAGAAGACAAGTATGGTAGTAAAGTAATAACTTTAATCCATAGGCAAGAGACAAGGTCATTTTTCGGGTTTTTTATGATGAGAATGATAACGATAGAAGACTCTGAAGCAGTGTTAAGAGCAATAAGAATGACTCCAAAAGACAAACCTATCGATTTTATCATTCACACACCGGGAGGAATAGCTTTAGCGGCTACCCAGATAGCAAGAGCTTTATCTGACCATCCAGCAAAAGTAAGAGTGATAGTGCCTCACTACGCAATGTCCGGGGGAACGCTTATAGCGTTAGCAGCAGATGAGATAGTTATGGACCCTCACGCAGTTTTAGGACCTGTTGACCCACAGCTTGGTATGGAACCGGCAGCATCTTTAGTAGCGATAGAAAAAATAAAAGAACCGAAAGATATAGACGACCAAACACTTGTAAAGATAGATATCAGTAAAAAAGCTTTAAAACAGATGTATGAGACTGTAAAAAGCATTCTTATAAAGAAAGGACACCCAGTAGAAACAGCCGAAAAAGTAGCAGAGGAACTCTCCCAAGGAAAATACACCCACGATTTCCCAATAACAGTAGAACATTTAAAAGAACTTGGTTTAAAAGTCTCAACGGATATGCCTGAAGAAGTTTACGCACTTATGGACCTTTACCCACAACCTACAGGCATACCAGCAGTCCAGTATCTACCTGAACCTATAAGAAGACCGGAGGCAGTTAAGAAACAATGAAGAACCTAAATATAAAAAATATATTCCTTACAGGACTTTTTGTCCTAATACCTATCGTAGTTACAGTATGGGTAGTAAAGACCCTACTTTCCGTCGTAAACAACCTTATACTACCTTACCTTGAAGAAGCAGGAGTCCCAACTCCCCATATTCCGGGACTTGGAATCATAGTAACGCTAACGATAATTTTTATACTTGGACTGCTGGCTCAAAACTACTTTGGTAAAAAGTTTTTAGGTTATTTGGAAAGTTTGATAGTAAAAATTCCAGTAGCAGGTTCAATATACAACGCAACTAAACAAACAATGGAAACACTTTTTTCTAAAAAAGAAAACTTTTCTAAAGTGGTGCTTGTAAGGTTTCCACATAAAGATACATTCGCTCTGGGTTTTATAGCAAACGAACTTAAAATTTGTGAGGAAAACTATTACATCGTTTTTATACCGGCCGCTATAAACCCTACATCTGGCTTTGCCATTATGGTAAAAAGAGAGGACATTATAATTACAGATTTAACCGTTGAAGAAGCAATGAGAACTATCGTATCCGGTGGACTTGTGATAAAAAAACACATAAAATTGTTAAAAGATAATCAAACACCGGCAGGAGAGGTTTCTGCAAACGGAGAGAAATAATGCCATACGAAGACCTTAGAGAGTTTATAAAAGATTTAGAAAGAAACGACGAACTTATCAGAGTAAGCTCAAAAGTAAGTCCAATACTCGAGATAACAGAAATAGCAGACAGAATGATGAAAATGCCAAAAGGTGGTAAAGCTTTACTGTTTGAAAACGTTGAAGGTTACGAAGGTATTCCAGTCCTGATAAACGCTTTTGGTAGTGAGAAAAGAATGAAAATGGCCCTTGGAGTAAAAAACTTTGAGGATATAGGTTGGAAGCTTTACAGAATCGTAAAACCTGAAATACCAAACACTTTTTTAGAAAAATTAAAAAAACTTCCAGAGTTAAAAAAGTTAAACGACGCACTACCTACAGTAGTAAAAGACGGTAAATGTAAAGAAGTTATAAAAAAAGGTGATGATATAAACATCTTTGACTTTCCAGTGTTGAAATGTTGGCCTAAAGATGGTGGAAGGTTTATAACACTTCCAATAGTAATCTCCAAAGACCCAGAAAACGGTATAAGAAACATAGGAATGTATAGAATACAACTAATAGATAGGGACAAAGTTACGGTCCATTGGCAGATACACAAAGGTGGCTCTCACCATTACTGGAAAGCAAAAAGGTTAGGTCAAAAAATTCCTGTTGCGATAGTGGTAGGAGCAGACCCAGTTATAACCTACTGTGCTTCTGCACCACTACCAGACGACGTAGATGAATTTCTCTTTGCCGGAATTATAAGAGAGAAAGGAGTAAAACTTGTAAAATGTGAAACTGTTCCTTTAGAAGTTCCTGCCGATGCTGAAATAGTCATAGAAGGATACATAGACCCATCTGAACCTTTACACGACGAAGGACCGTTTGGCGACCACACAGGATTTTACACTCCTGTAGACAAGTATCCACTTATGCATATAACCTGTATAACCCATAGAAAAGACCCTATATATCAAACAACGATAGTTGGCAAACCACCGATGGAAGACGGTTGGCTTGGTAAAGCAACAGAAAGGATATTCTTACCGATGGTCCAGTTTAACCTACCTGAGATAGTAGATTACAACCTACCGATAGCAGGGTGCTTCCATAACTTTGCTTTCGTATCTATAAAGAAAAGGTATCCGGGTCATGCTTTTAAGGTTATAAACGCTCTGTGGGGTCTTGGCCAGCTTATGTTTGAGAAAAATATAGTTGTTTTTGACGATTGGGTTAACGTTCAGAATATAGACGAAGTGCTTTGGATTTGGGGTAACAACGTAGACCCATCGAGAGATATCATTATACAAAAAGGCGTTATAGATGTTCTGGACCATTCAACTAACTATCCGGGCTTTGGTGGTAAAATGGGAATAGATGCAACAACTAAATGGAAAGAAGAAGGTTACTTAAGAGAATGGCCAGAAGTGGCAACTATGGACGAAAGCATAAAAAAGAAAGTTTTGCCAGTTTGGGAGGAAGTATTGCAAAAAATGTTGAAATAGGATATAATATTTATCTGTGATGGCCAGGTAGCTCAGTTGGTAGAGCATGCGGCTGAAAACCGCAGTGTCGGCGGTTCGATTCCGCCCTTGGCCACTCTTCTATCCAATTTTCTTTAAAAAATCAACGTTTATCAGTTTTTCTCCAAAGTTTTCAAAAATAACTTTTGCCTTTTTCCCTGATACAGATACAACAAACCCTTTACCAAAAATATCGTGTTTAACAAGACTACCGACTTTTATATCATCGTCAAAATAAGTGGTAGCTTTTGGTTTTGATGTAGAAATTTCCGTTTCGATTTTAGGTTTTTTACTGCCTGAAGATGGAACCTTAAGATGTTGTTTTATATCTGTAAGAAATTGAGAGGGTTTGGTTTGGATTGGTTTGTTTGAGAAACTTCTTCTTTCCTTTGCATATGTTAAGAACAACCTATCTTTAGCTCTTGTGATTGCAACGTAAAACAGTCTTCTTTCTTCTTCCATCTGTGTTGGGTCATCGAAAGCTCTTCCAGATGGAAAGATACCTTCTTCCAAACCTGCAACGAAAACAGTTTTAAACTCAAGACCTTTGGCAGCATGAACTGTCATTATCTTTACTTTATCACTATTTTCTATACTATCCTGAGCTTGAGATAAAGAACTTTCCTCTAAAAATTCTGTTAGTGTTTTACCGGATTTTTCTACTTCTTCTAAAGCTACTATCAGCTCTTCAACGTTTGCAAGTCTTTCTTCCCAATCTTTCTCATACTCTTTTTGTAAATATTCTTCGTAATTTATGCTATCTACAACATACTTTGCAACCTTGGAAGGGTTTTCGTTTACGTTTTTTCTTACATAATCCATAATTTCTAAATACTCTTGAGCTTTAGCCTTTGCTTTCTGGTTAAAAGCGTTTAAACTATCTCTTAAGGCTTGAATCCAGTCTTCTTTAAACTTTGATTTTATATACTCTAAACCTTTGTCTCCTATTCCTCTGGGTGGTGTAGTTAAGGACCTTTCAAAGCTTGCGTAATCTTTAGGATTTAACGCAAGTCTTAGGTAAGATAGAATATCTTTTATTTCGGCTCTTTCGTAGAATTTAAGGCCTCCAACTATCTGATAAGGAATACCGTATCTAACCATCGACTCTTCCAAGTTCCTTGTTAGGAAGGACATTCTCACTAAGACCGCAAACTCTCTGTAGGGTTCTGATGCTGAAAGTTCTTTTATTTTTTGAGCTATAAAGTCTGCCTCTTCTTTTTCATTTTCCCGGGGAATTAGCTTTATTTCTTCTCCTTCTTCCTTTTCAGTCCAAAGTGTCAGTAGTTTTGATTTCCACTTTCCTTTTGATTTTGATATTACAGTGTTGGCAGCATCGAGTATCTTTTTGGTGCTTCTGTAGTTTCTTTCAAGTTTGATTATCTTTGTGTTTGGAAAGTCCTTTTCAAAATCGAGTATGTTTTCTGGATGAGCTCCTCTCCAAGTGTATATACACTGGGCAGGGTCTCCTACAACGGTTATGGTTTTCTTATTTCCAACCAACAGTTTTAAGAGTTGATGCTGTAGTTTATTTGTATCCTGATACTCATCTACGAGTATGTAATCAAACTTATTTTGCCATCTTTGAAGTATATCTGGATAGTTTTTTAGTATATTTACAGACTTTAGAAGAAGGTCGTCAAAATCAAAGGCATTACTGTTTTTTAACTCTTCTTGGTATTTTTCGTATATGTTTCTTATGTAAGGTGTTGAGAAAGACAGTAATTCTAAGTAATCTTCTGGGTTTTCTTCCTGCTTTATCCTTGATATCTGGTCTTTTAGTTTTTCTGGTTTTAAAAGCTCTTCGTTAAGGTTTAAATCTTTTAAAACTTTTTTGATGAGTTTTTTGCTATCGTCTTCGTCGTATATTACAAAGTTTCTATCGTATCCTATGTTTTCTGCTTCAATCCGTAAGAATTTTGCTGCAAAACTGTGGAAGGTCATAACCCATTGGGGTCTTTCTCCGAGGGCTTTTTCTACCCTTTCTTTCATCTCTTCGGCTGCTTTGTTTGTGAATGTTATAGCTAAGATTCTACCAAGTGGTATATGAAAGTGTTTGACTAAATACATAATTTTGTGTGTTATTACTTTTGTTTTTCCAGAGCCAGCTCCAGCAAGGACTAAAAGTGGACTATCAAAATGAAGGACTGCTTCTTTCTGTCTTTCGTTTAAACCATCAAGGATAGGGTCTTTTAACAAACTCTGTTCCTCTGTTTTCCTCTTATGAAGGCTTCTATGTTAAGGTATATCTCTTTTACTAAAGTTTGGCGAGCTTCTAAACTTGTCCAAGCTATATGGGGAGTTATTAAAAGTCTGTCTTTATTTTTTATTGATAGTAAGGGGTTGTCTGGACTTATCGGTTCTTTTTCTAAAACGTCTAAACCTGCAGCCGCTATTAAACCTTCGTCTATTGCTTTTGCTAAATCTTTTTCGTTAACTATACCACCTCTTCCAAGGTTAAGTAAGATAGCTGTTTTTTTCATAAGTTTTATTTTGTCGTAAGTTATAAGATTTTTTGTGTTTTCGTTAAGTGGAGCGTGAATTGAAACGATGTCCGATACAGAAAGAAGTTCGTCTAAAGCTTTGTGTGGATAGCTTTGTGATAGGTTTTTGCCAGAAGTAGAGTAATAAATAACATCACATCCAAAACTTTCTGCTACTTGGGCTACTTTTTTACCTATGGTTCCAAGACCTATTATTCCCCAAGTTTTACCGCTTATTTCCCAGAAAGGTCTTCCTATGTGAGTGAAAATCGGGCTTTTTGAATACTCTCCAGATTTTACGTAATCATCGTAGTATCTTAAACTTTCCAAAAGGTAAAAAAGCATGGCAAACGTATGTTGAACAACGCTGTTGGTAGAATAACCTGCAACGTTGGTAACGGCTATACCTTTCTGCTTTGCGTAGTTTATATCTATATTGTTATAACCTGTTGCTGCTACACAGATTAATTTTAAGTTTGGAGCGTTATCCATAACGTCTTTATCTATGACTACTTTGTTTGTGATAATTATGTTTTTATCTTTTACTCTTTCTATAGTCTCTTCTTTTGTAGCAGTTATTGGATAGATTTCAAGGTAGCCAAAATCTTTAAATATATCTAAATTTACATCTTCTCCCAAGGTGGCTGCATCAAGGATAGCTAACTTCATTTTTCTCTACCTTATATAAAAAGTGAACTTACAGAGCTTTCTATGTTTATTCTTTTTATAGCTTCTCCTATTAACTCTGCAACCGATAATACTGTTAACTTATCAAACTCTTTTCCATCAACTGGAATTGTGTTGGTTACTATAACTTCTTCTATTACTGAGTTTTTAAGTCTTTCTACGGCTGGCCCTGAAAATACTGGATGAGTGCAGGCTGCTATAACTGATTTTGCTCCTTTTGATTTAAGCATTTCTGCTGCGGCTACTATGGTTCCGGCTGTGTCTATTATGTCGTCTATTATTACGGCATTTTTACCTTCAACGTTTCCTATAACGTCCAACGTTTCCACAACATTTGGAGCGGGTCTTTTTTTGTATATTATAGCAAGGTTACCACCTAACTTGTTTTGTAGCATTCTTGCCCTTTCTACACCACCAGCGTCAGGAGAGACGATAACTAAGTCTTCTATGTTTTTAGCTTTTAGATATTCGTATATAACTGGTAAAGCGTAGAGGTTATCAACAGGACAGTCAAAGAATCCCTGTATCTGTGCTGAATGAAGGTCTACCGTTAAAACTCTGTTTGCTCCAGCTTTTTGAATAATATCGGCTAAAAGTTTTGCACTTATTGGCACTCTTGGTTTATCTTTTCTGTCTTGTCTTGCATAGGCAAAGTATGGTATAACTGCAGTTATTCTATGGGTGGAAGACCTTTTAAGGGCATCAAGTAAAAGGAGAAGTTCCATTATGTTGTCGTTTACTGGGTAAGTTAAACTTTGAATTACGAATACATCCGCTCCCCTAACGTTTTCGTTTATTTGAACTCTTATCTCTCCATCACTGAATCTTGTTAAAAGTACATCTACTAACGGTGTTTCTAAATACTCTGATATTTCTCTTGATAAGGATTTGTTAGCATTACCACTGATAAGTTTTAAGACTTTACTCAACGAGTTCCTCCAGATGGATAGAGTGTAATGTTAGCTGGGGAGGGAGGACTCGAACCTCCGACACCCGGTTCCAAAGACCGGTGTTCTGCCAGCTGAACTACTCCCCAGTGTTTATTTAAACTTTGTTTTTATCAACTTCCAGTTTCTTAATTTGCAGGCTATTTCAACTTCTTGGGAAGGATTTCCCAAGCAGTAAACACTGCTACCACTTCCAGTTATAAACGGCTTATAACCTAAATACTTTAAAAACTCGTAAACTTCGTCTATAGCTGGGTATAGACTTTTTGCTACTTCACCAAGCTTATTCTCTGCAATCTCAAAAAGTTTTTTAACACCGTATTCACTTATCAGATTTAATATTATATTCAAGTCCTCTTTTTTTGTCAATACATCTTGACTTACTTTAGAATAAACTTTACCTGTTTCAGATTTAACGTTAGGGTATACGATAAAGATATCTTCTGAAAGTGTTTCAGTAAAAAATGTTAGTTTTTCTCCTATTCCTTCAGCTAAAGCAAGCCCTCCTTTTAAAAAGAAAGGCACATCGGCTCCAAGCCTAACGGCTATATTAAAAAGTTCTTCTTCACTTAATGGATTATTGTAGTAATCGTTTAAAAATTTCAGGACTGTTGCAGCGTTTGAACTTCCACCACCAAGTCCACCACCGACAGGAATATTTTTTTCTATAAATATATCCCAGTTTTGCTCTATTCCCGTAGCATCCTCAAACATTACAACTGCTTTATAAACGATGTTTTTCTCTTCTTGCAAATCCTCATCTAAAACTGAACATCTTACTCTCAGTGTAGGTGAAGGATTTATGGTTATTCTATCGTAAAGGTCTATAGTATGGAAAAATGAGAAAATGTTATGGTAGCCATCATCTCTTTTACTTTCTATCCAAAGACCTATGTTAACTTTTGCTGGCGACTGTAGTATCTTCATAAACACACTTGTTTTTTCCTGTTTTTTTAGCTATATAAAGATACTTGTCTGCTCTTTCTATGTCAAGGTATGGATTATCAAAATTTTTCACTTCAGCTATACCACAACTTACAGTCATCTTTCCTATCATTGGAAATTTGTGTTTTTCGACTTTTTCTCTAATTCTTTCTGCAACAACTTTAGCA
>PNIU01000009.1 GCA_002878035.1 Sulfurihydrogenibium sp. | reverse complement strand
GTGAAGAGATTGGAATTATAAAGAAAAGCGGAGCTTGGTATTCTTACAAAGACGAAAACGGAGAAGAGATAAAACTCGGACAAGGTAGAGAAAAAGCCAGAGAGTTTCTAAAACAAAACCCAGAAATTGTCGAAAAAATAGAAAAAACAATAAAGGAGAGGTTGCTAAATGGATCTTGATAGAATTTTAACGGACGCTGTAAACGCAAAAGCCTCCGACATACACCTAAAAGTGGCTTCAAAACCAAAAATGAGAGTTAACACAATTTTAAAAGATATCCCCGGATACGATGTTATAACTCAAGCACATATGGTAGAGTATATAAACAAAATCTTAGGTAAGTCTGAAAATAAAAAGGCTGAGCTATTAAAAAACGGAGAGGTTGATATATCTTACTCTATATCTGGAGTAGGTAGGTTCAGAGTAAACATATACAAACAGAGAGGTTCTTTTGCTATAGCTTTTAGGTATTTAAAAACCAAAATACCACCTTTAGAAGATTTAGGACTACCAGAAGTAATAAAAAAGATAGCAGAAGAATCAAGGGGATTAGTATTAGTTACAGGACCTACAGGTTCAGGTAAATCTACAACCTTAGCATCTATGCTTGATTACAGAAACCAAAACTTTGAAGAAACCATAATAACCATCGAAGACCCGATAGAGATACTCTTACAGGACAAAAAAGCTTATATTGTCCAAAGGGAAGTTGGATTAGATACACAAAGCTTTTACACCGGTCTTAGAGCGGCTCTTCGTGAAGACCCTGACGTTATAATGATAGGTGAGATGAGGGACTTAGAAACGATAGAAGCAGCCCTTAGAGCTGCAGAAACCGGACACTTCGTTTTATCTACACTTCACACTCAAGACGCAAAAGACACAATAAACAGAATAATAAACATGTTCCCTGCAGAAGAGCAAAACCATCTAAGACTACTACTTGCAGCGGTTTTAAAAGCAGTAATATCTCAAAGACTTATACCAAAAAAAGATGGAAGTGGAGTAGTTCCGGCAGTAGAAATCCTTATAAACACTGGAGCAGTAACAGAAGCAATAAAAGACCCTGAAAAATTCTTTATGATTCAAGATTTAATGGAAAAAGGTAAAAAACAGTATGGAATGCAAACGTTTGACCAATCTGTAGTAGACCTTTACAACGCAGGACTGATAAGCTATGAAGACGCATTAATTTACGCTTCTAACCCAGCAGACGTAGAACTTAAAATAAAAGGTATTACAACTGGAGAAGATGAGGCTTACAACCCTTATGGATTCTAACATTAAATCTTACGCTTACAAACTACTGACAAAAAGAGATTATTTTGAAAAAGAACTAATAGAAAAGCTAAAAAGAAAAGGCTTTGAAGAAAAAGATATTTTAAAAGTAATCGAAGATTTAAAACAGCAAGGTTTGATAGACGATGAAAAACTAAAAGAACGATACAAAGAGATATACATAAATAAAGGAAAAAGCTACGCTAAACTAAAAACCAAACTATACCAAAAAGGTGTTTTAGATGTAGAGATATCCGAAGATGAAGAACTACAAGCAGCATTAAACCTTCTAAAAAAATCCTTTAGAAAAGAAAAAACTTACGAAAACGTGGTAAAATTTCTTAAAAATCGTGGCTTTAGGTTTGTTGTAATCCAAAAAGCAGCCAGAGAGTTTTTGAAAGAGGATAATGACTAAAATCCTAACGTTAAAAGATCTTCCTATAGAAGAAGAAACAGCATGCACAGTTGGAAACTTTGACGGTTTACACACAGGCCACCGAGAGATACTAAAAAGATTAAAAGAAATATCTAAAAAAGAAAACCTTAAATCTCTAACAGTAACGTTTAATCCACACCCAAGGAAAGTTTTAAACCCTGAAAAATACAACTGTAGCATAGTCAATCTGGATACGAAAGTTTATCTTTTTGAAAATGAAGGATTAGACTTTCTACTGATAATAGAGTTTACAAACGATTTTTATAAAAAATCAGCTTATGAATTTATGGAGTTTTTAAAGTATTCTTTAAACTGTAAAGTTTTGATAGTAGGTAAAGACTGGAAGTTTGGATACAAAGGAGAAGGAAACATAAACTACGCAAAAGAAGTAGGAGAAAAGCTCGGTATAAAAGTTATAAGTGTAGAAGATATAATGTTAAACAACATTAGAATAAGTAGCAGTTTTATAAGAGAACTTTTAAAGAAAGGAGATTTGGAAAATGTCTCAAAACTACTTGGAAGAAAGTATTTCTTAATAGAAAAAGTGGTAAAGGGAGATGGTAAGGGAAAAGAAATCGGCTTTCCAACAATAAATCTAAAACCAGACGAAGATTTATGCCTTAGAAAAGGAGTTTATGCAGGATTTTTAGAAAAAGACGCTCAAATCTACAAAGCAGTTATAAATTTTGGCAACAGACCAACGGTAGATGGAAGTAAAACATTTATAGAAGTCCATCTTCTGCAAAAGCCACACAAATTCCCAGAAGAAAACGAAAAAGTAAAAATTTACTTTATAAAATACCTACGGGAAGAGAGAAAGTTTGATTCGATAGATAGTCTAAAAAATCAGATAAAATTAGATATACAAATTGCCTTAGAGGTTTTAGAACGTGAAAAAGCTAATCTTTAGTTTAATTGCTTTATTTATCTCTATACAAGCAAAAGCAAACGTAATAAAACTTCCTGAAGTGGTATTTCCCATAGAGATAGTATCTCAAGTCCTTGAAGAAAAACCAATACTTCCAGCACCAAAGAACTTAGACTTTAAACCTTTATACGACAATTTAGATGTAAAAGATTACTTACCACTTCAAAAACCTTACTCAGTCCATCTTCCGTTTCTAAAGATAAAAAAACCGACGGCTTACCTTGGAATACCAAAATCAAACGCTCTACTATCAGACAGTATAGATTACTTTGAAAGAAAAGACTTTCTTTTTGCACAGGAAAACCTGAAAAAGTTTGTAGAAAAATACAAAGATAATGAAAACCTATTTTACGCTTACTACCTTTTAGGATACATAGATTTTGAGTTTAAAAAATATGAAGAAGCCAAAAACTACTTAGAAAAAAGTTGCTCTTTAAATCCATTAAAAGAGAACTGTTTATCTTACGCCATAACTCTGATAAACCTAAACGAATTTGAAAAAGCATATCAAGTCCTTCAAAACTTACAGGAAGACCAAGATGTTGCATTTTACAAAGCAGTTGCAAAAGCATTTCTAAAAGAAAAAACAACTCCAAACGTAGATTGTGATAACATCGATGTAGAAAGTGCAGATTACTGTAGATACTTTTTAAAACATGTATCTTTCCTCAACGGCCAGTTCAAAGAATCTTTAAACTACAGATACAACGGACAAGATAAAAATCTAAAGAAAGTAAGCCTTTTAATAGATGGTTTTAACTACTACTTCTTAAAAAGTTACGACAAAGCAGAAAACACATTTAAAACATTTTTACAAAACTACCTATCCAGTGATAATCTTACAAACTTAGCTTACTTAGGATTGGGACTAACCAACCCAGACAAAACAAAAGAATACGCAGAAATCTTAGAAACAAGGGATAACTTTCTTAGCTACTACCTTTACCTTTTGGTTATAAACAAGTATGCATCAGAAAAAGACTGGCTTAATACTTTCGCTTACATACAGAAAGTTTTAAACCTTATAGATAGAAACAAAGAAAACCTTAGGTTTGACTTGGCAGTTTCTCTATACAACTTAGGCAACTACGAGTATGCCTTAAACATATTCCAAGATTTAGCAAAAGAAAAAAAAGACGAACAGTCTTACCTTTACTGTGGATTTTCAGCTTACAGTCAAAAACTTTACCAAAAAGCTCAAGAATGTTTATCAAACATAAAAGAAAGTAAAGACCAAGATATCAGAAAAACGGCATTAATCTACTTAGCAGAAGTATACTACATTCTAAACGATAACGAAAATTACGTTAACACAGTTTCTTTACTAAAAGATATAGATGAGAATTTAGCTTACGATTACCTTGGATGGTACTTTTTCAAAAACCAAGACTACGAAAACGCATACAAAGCATTTAGAGACCCTTACATGAAAGCAGTATCAGCCTTTAACGCAGGAAATACAGAAAAAGCTAAAGAACTTATAAAAAACAAAAACAATAGAAAATTCTTATTTCTATCAGCTTACATAGATATAAAAGAGAACAATATCCAATCTGCAAAGGAAAAATTAAAGAAAATAGCAAACCAGTCTAACGACGAACTTTCTAAAAAAGCCTACTACCTTTACGCTTACCTTTACTTTTCAGAAGGTAACTTCCAAGAAGCTATAAAAAAGTTTGATGAATTTAGAAAAAAATTCCCTGAAGACGACATTTACAACCAGAAAGCATTTTTAAGAATAGCAGACAGCTACTACAACCTTGGAGAACACGATGTTGCAAGAAGTATGTACAAAGAGTTTATAGAAAAGTACAAAGGCAAAAAAGAGTCAATCGATGCAGCTTACAGCTTAGTCCTACTTGAAACAAAAGGAGAAAGTAGTGAAAAAGACAAAGTTATAGAAAACTTTATAGCAAAGTATCCTAACTATCCAATGGTAGATACTCTAAAACTACAACTTGCCTCTATATATGAAGAAAAAGGAGAGTTAGAAAAAGCAGAAAAAATATACAAAGAACTTTCCCAAAAAAACACCCAAGAAGGAAACTACGCAAAGTATAAACTTGCAGAAATTTACTACAAATCAAACCAAACAGATAAAGCAAAAAACATACTATCTCAGCTAATAGATAGCCCAGACAAGGATATCTACTTCCAAACTAACCTCCTCTTAGCAAAAATATACGAAGAAGAAGGAGATAAAGACAAAGCCATAGAAATATACCAGAGAATATCCGATAATGACGATATAAAATTCAAACTATCAAACCTTTTAATAGACGTAGGAAGATACGACGAAGCCTTAACTTACCTAAACCAGCTTATAGAAAAATACCCAGACAAAGCACCAGAAATATCTTTCTACATAGGAAAGATAAAATATAAACAAAACAACTTTGACGAAGCCATATCCTACTTAGAAGCCGCAACTAAATCCCAGAACTACAACATTGCATCTGAAAGTTACTTCCTACTTGGAGAAATTTACAACTCTAAGAAAGACCTTAACAAAGCCCTTAACGCTTACCTAAACGCTATCTACGTAAACCCTCAACTAAACAATATTACAGCAAACGCAAGATTAAAAGCATCAGATATACTCATAAAAGCAGAAAAAAGAAAAGAGGCTTCATGTATAATCACACCTCTACTTGATTACAACGATGAAAATATTAAAAATATAGTAAAAGAAAAAATGAAAAACCTACCTAAATGTTTGAGGTAAAAGATGAAAGGTAAAGTAGTAGCAGGTAAAATACACGGAACCCATGGAGTAAAAGGCAACTTAAAGCTTGAACTTTACCATGAAAAAATAAGACTTCCAGATACAATTTACATAATAGATGAAGAGACAGGAGACCTTAAACCTCTACAGATAGAATTTGTAGACAGAGTGAAAAAACTTATAAAATTCAAAGGATACGATACACCAGAAAAAGCAAAAGAGATTTCACAAAAACTTATATACATAGATGAAAATTTACTTCCAAAGTTAGACAAAGATGAGTTTTATATTTTCCAGCTTGAAGAGTGCGATGTTTACTTTAAAGATAAGTTGATAGGTAAAGTGGAAAAAGTAGACGACAGACTACCTCAAGTATACCTTATAATCAGATGTGTAGATAACAAAGTAAGGTATTTACCATTTATAAACCAGTTTATTAAAGATGTTAATGTTGAGGAAAAAAAGATAAACATAACACCACCGGAAGGTTGGTTTAGCCTCTAAATGAAAATATTACACAGATACATCTTTAAAAACTTTGTTAAAAGGTTTTTTATACTTATTGGAATATTCTCTATCGTTATAACGTCATCACAGCTTCTACATTTACCAAACTTTGCTTACGGTATGAACATCTTAGACTTTTTAAACCTACTAATTCTAATAGATGTATCATTCTTAAAATACCAGATACTATTTGGATTCTTCATAGCTTGGCTTTTGGTAGGAATACATATAAGAGAAAGTAATGAGATATACGCAATCTACTCTTTAGGAGTTTCTAAAAAAAACCTTTTAAAACCTGTTTTTGTATCAACAGTTATCTTTTCTATTTTAGCTTTGTTGATATCAATGGTTTTAATACCATACGCAAACAGAGAAAGAGCAAAGTTTCTAACTGTCAAAGTAAAGAATTACATTCTTGAAAATTTACAATCTAAAAACTTCTCAAAAATAAATGAAAACATATCAGTTTACGTAGAAAAAAAAGAAGGAAATACTCTAAACGGTATAATTTTTTACAATAAAAGCAACAGATACCTTATAACTGCAAAAGAAGGAATTTTTTTTCAAGACAAAGTCGTTTTAAAAGATGGATACATACAAGTGCCTTCAGAAAGGTCCTTTAACATCATTAAATACGAAAAGTATAGCTTTAACTTAGATGTTTCCTACATAAAGGATATACCTATGGAAGATTACAAAACATCACAGCTTATCGAAATCTTCCTAAAAAAAAGACAACAATACGAGAAAGCTTTTGCATCTCTTACAGATAGGTTGTTTTTTGTTGTTCCGTTTTTGTTTGTAGGATTTATAGGATTTTTGTCTGGTTTAAATTTTTCAAGGTCAAAAGAAACTTTACTTACTTTTGCTATATCCATATCTATCGCTTACATGCTACTAAACTACTTCTTTGTAAAAATGATTGAAAAAAATATTACTTTTTCAGGAGTTTATCTTGTATTGCTTTTACTTTTCTTTTCTACAATTCTAAGTTTTGTCTGGAAAAATTCGGAATAAATCATAAATTTATTACTGTAGAACAAAATATAAGAGGTAAAAATTTTAATGTTAGAGGTAAGAACTCCAGCAGTTGCAAACCTTTTCTATCCACGAGATAAAGATATCCTTGAAAATACTATAAAAACTTATTTAGCTAAAGCACCACTTTACCCTTACAAACCAGAAGGATTGATAAGTCCTCATGCAGGATACATGTATAGTGGAATTGTAGCAGCCGTATCCTACAAACAACTTTTAAACTTAGATTTAGAAAAACACCACACATTTTTACTGATAGGTCCTTCACATCACGTTTACCTTCAAGGTATTTCTTTTGGATACTACGATTTTTGGCAAACACCACTTGGCATGGTAAAAGTTGCAAAAGAAAAAATCGCAGAGTTTGTTAAATCTAAACCAAACTTTCCATTAACTTTAAACACCTTACCCCATAGAAAAGAGCACTCATTAGAAGTCCAAGTTCCGTTTTTACAAGTCATCGCAAAAAACTTTGATATAATTCCAGTTGTATACGGAGATATAGAAAGTGATTACATAAAGGAAATTATAGAATTCTTCAAAGATGAAAAAACTGTAGTTATTATAAGTTCAGATTTAAGTCATTATTATCCAGATAAGGTTGCAAGGGAGATAGATAGCTACTGCCACTTAGCCGTAGAAAAGCTTGATGAAAGGTTTTTACAATACTGTGAAGCATGTGGAAAAACAGGAATAGAAGCTATGATTAAGTATGCAAAAGAGAAAGGATTAAAGTCTAAAGTTTTAGAATATAAAACATCTGGAGATACAGGAGGAGATTACAGCAGTGTCGTTGGATACGCAAGTTATATCTTCTATAAGTAAAGAAGAAGGTCAGTTTTTATTAAACCTTGCAAGGAAAAGCATAGAACACTACCTAAAAAGCAGACAGATACTCTTTTTAGATGAAAGTCAAATTCCTTACGAAAATTTAAAGAAAAAAGGAGCATCTTTTGTAACGTTAGAAACAAAAAACGGCACCCTTAGAGGTTGCATAGGTTCCATAATTCCCCATAGACCACTTTACGAAGATGTTATACACAACGCCGTCTCAGCCGCAGTATCAGACCCAAGATTCTACCCATTAACTATTGAAGAACTACCATTTATAAAGATTAAAGTTTCCGTGCTAACCTATCCACAACCTTTACATTATACAGATTGGCAAGATTTATTAAACAAGCTAAAACCATTTGAAGATGGTGTGATTATAAAGTATAAAAATCATTCGGCAACGTTTCTACCAGATGTATGGGAAGACTTACCTAACAAAGAAGAATTTTTATCTCATCTATGTTTAAAAGCAGGACTGCCAGCCAACTTTTGGAAAACAGGACTCCTTGAAGTTTATACATACAAAACCATCAGTTTTCAAGAAGAATAAAGCTTTAACCTTAAGTACTTATCTATACGAAAACCTCTCTTTAAAAGAGTTAAAATATTCCTAAGAGTTAAAATATCTCTGTTTTTAAAACTCTTTAAAACAAACTTCCATCCTTTTGGCAAATCACCAAACCTTAAACATGTATCCCCAACGTGAAAGTAAAAGTAATGTAAATATTCCTTTGGAACGTAATCTTTGTATTTCTCATAGATAAGTAGAGTGTTTTTTAACATCTGTATATTTGATTTACTACTTCGACCTGAATGTTCTCTAACTTTTACTTTGTTGTTTTTTAAGACTTTAATTTTTAAACCTTTTAGATAACTCCTTATAAAAAGTTCCCAATCTTCTCTATAACTTAAACTCTCATCGTATCCAAGAAATGAACTTTTCTTAAAACCTGTTGCTGGAGGAGAACCTATGTAACCTGAAAAAACAAGTTTACCAACATCATCAGGAACATACTTTCTTGAAACTCTTACAATAGAGCCATTTTCATCTATAAACGTTTGTGGAACAGAGTAAACTATATCGTATCTATCAAGAAATTTTACCATCTCCTCTATGTATGTGTTTTCCCACTCATCATCGTAATCTAAGAAAAAAACGGCATCACCAGAAGATAATTCAACACCTTTGTTTCTACTGTAAGACCTCTCCATATTTTTAGGATTTTTATGGTATTTAATCAAACCTTCATCAATCTCTTTTTTAAAGTTTTCTTCAACTATCTGCTTTGTCCTATCTGTAGAACAATCATCTACAATGATTATTTCTTTATCTTGGTAAGTTTGTGATAACGCAGATTTGATAGCGTTTTTTATATACTTCTCTCCGTTGTAAACTGGTATAACTACGCTTACTTTCATAAGGCATTAATATACCACAAAACCTAACAAATATCATTTAAATTAAAATCCAACAAAGATAAAATTTCTATCAAAATTTTAATTTGGGAGGTATTAAAGTGGCAGAGTTTAAGCATGTTTTTGTATGTATGCAAAGGAAACCACCGGGAATGCCATCTTGCGGAGACAAAGGTTCAGACCAGATTTTTATGAAGTTTCAAGAAGCACTTATGATAAAAGGATTGTTTAACAAAATGGCAGTTACGGCTACTGGATGCTTAGGCCCTTGCATGTTTGGTCCAAATGTAGTAGTATACCCAGATGCCATATGGTACGGAAACGTAAAACCAGAAGATGTAGAAGAAATAGTTCAAAAACACATAATCGAAGGACAACCAGTAGAGAGATTAATCGTATCTAAAGGCAAACCACCGGGAATGTTCTAAATATCAAAAAAAACCCGGCTTTCGCCGGTTGTTATTTAAAACAAATTAAGATAATCACTTAAACGAAAATACAAATCGTTTAAAGAGTAGTTAGTTATATATTGACAAGAACTATTTAGAGAAAGTGCTTTAGATAAAGCCTTATAAAAGGTATTTTTGTCAGGTATCTCGTATATTATCGTGCAAACATTTGAAGAGGGTTGAGAGTAAAAAGTGTAGTTGTAGTTTAAGAATCTATTGTAAGAATCTTCAAAAACAACAATTTTATCAGCTATAGTCCAGTAAGAACTATCTACAACTGCACCTGAATTTAATACAACATATAAGCTTTTATTTAAAGATTTAATATAACTGTATATAGAAGAGTAATAGTTATAAGTTCCATTTGCAACTTCATCGATAAAGAAACCATCTATCATATTAGGATAAAAGGAAAGCCAATTGTTAATATCATTTTTTACTTCATCTATATTTCTTTGAGATTTAGATGTATAAACATATCCTAACACGTAGAAACCTTTACTCTTAAGTTTTGATATTGCATATAAAAAGTTAGAATCAGGTCCAGTAGAAGGACCATTTGATATATTAACTATAACAAATACTTTCTTATCTGTTTGGAAGTTGTAAAGTTTTTCCCACTCTTGAGCATACTGCCCAACAGGATAAGAATAAAGAGGTATTATTATTGTGTCTACCTTTTCAGGTGGTTTGTTATCTATAGAAGATTGCGTTGTATTAGAACTACTATTAGAACCACCGCAAGAATAAAAAAATGTCAGAAAAACTATAAAAACTATAAATTTATACATTATCCTCCTCTAAAATTTTTATATCCTATTATACCTATTTGTTGATAGTCTGTTTACAGACTGTCGACAACCTGTTGACAACCTGTCGACAGACTGTTGATAACCTGTTGATAGACTGTTGACAACTGAGTAAAAACTAAAGTACAAACCAAGTTATCAACAGGATATCAACAAGTTATGAACAGGTTATCAACAAGTTATCAA
>PNIU01000048.1 GCA_002878035.1 Sulfurihydrogenibium sp. | reverse complement strand
GTTGCATTAGTGTTTCAAGTCTTTATTAAGTTATAATAGATTTCCCAAAAAATTCAAAAAGGAGAGATAAATTGAGAGATTTTCCTTTTATTAAACCTATAGATAAAACCGTTTTTAAAATTTATTTTAAAGATATCTTGTCTTCACCAGTTTTAGTTGAAAGTGAAGAACAGTTTAAGGAAGTTATAAACAATCTTTTAATTCAAAATAGAAGGGAAGAGGCAAAAGAATTATCCCAGCAGTGGATTAACCTTCAGAAAAAACATTTTAAAATCAATTACAAAGGAAAGTTTATAAACCTCGGTGTAAAAACGGCTATTATGGGTGTAGTAAATGTAACTCCAGACTCTTTCTCAAATGGAAGTGAAAATTATAAAGATATAAACTACATTTTAGATAAAGTTTCAAAAATGCTTGAAAATGGTGCGGATATAATAGACGTTGGTGGAGAGTCTACAAGACCCGGAGCTGACCCTGTAGATGTAGATGAAGAGCTTAGCAGAGTTATACCGGTGATAAAAGCTTTGAGAAAGGAGCTTGGAGATAGGTTTTTTATCTCAATAGACACCTACAAATCTCAAGTTGCTAAAGCTGCTTTGGAAGAAGGTGCAGATATAGTAAACGATATAAGTGGAATGAGTTTTGACCCAGATATGGTAAAGGTTGTTGCAAAATATGACTGTCCTGTGATTATAAACCACATAAGAGGAAAACCAAAAGATATGCAATCTGGAGATATATATTACGATGATGTTGTGTACGATATTGTAAGTTTTTTAAGAAAACAGATAAAGTATGGTATAGAAAACGGAATCAGACCAGATAGATTTATTATAGACCCTGGGATAGGTTTTGGAAAAAGGGTTGAACATAACGTTGAGATAATAAAAAGGATTAATGAGTTTAAAGTTTTAGGGCTACCGATACTGATAGGTATTTCAAGAAAATCTTTCTTAAACGTTATTTTAAAAAATCTTTTAACAAAAACTGATGTAGAGCCGAAAGATAGATTGTATGCATCACTTGGGGCTACAGCTTACGCAGTTTTAAACGGTGTGCATATAGTTAGAGTCCATGACGTAAAAGAAACTGCACAATTTTTAACCATATTAGACACTATAAGAGGTTTTAGGCTTGAGTGAGTTAAACTTTCTTTTGCAAACTCTGTACTCTATAAGTATCAACGATGTTATAGATATTCTCTTAGTTTCAGTAATTCTTTATTACCTTCTTAAATTTTTAGCAGGAACAAGAGGATGGCAGATTTTAATTGGACTTCTTTTACTCTTATCTGTGTGGATGCTTGCCAAGATTTTACATTTAAACACCTTAGAATGGATTTTTGAAAATCTATGGAGTATAGGAATTTTCTTAGTGTTTGTTATTTTTCAACCTGAACTTAGAAGAGGTTTAGCAAAACTTGGAGAAAAGGGAATATTTAGATTTTTATCTCCCACAAACAAAAAAGTTGTAGATGAAGTTATAAGAGCTTGTTTATTTATGGCAGAGAGAAAGATAGGTAGTTTAATAGTGTTTGAAAGGAATGTTGATTTAACTAATTACATAGAAGGTCAGGTAAAAATAGACAGTGAGGTTTCTTCTGAGCTTCTTATAACGATTTTTACTCCGCAGACACCCCTTCACGACGGAGCAGTAATAATAAAAGAAGGTAAGATAGCCTTCGCAAGGTGTTTTTTACCACTTACAATATCTACAGATGTGCCAAGCAACATAGGAACAAGACACAGGGCAGCCATTGGAATATCTGAAGAGACTGATGCAGTTGCCATAGTAGTATCAGAGGAAAGAGGAGAGATTTCCATAAGTGTAGATGGAAAGTTATACAGAAATTTAGACGCTCTTGGAATTAGAAAAAAACTTTACAAACTACTTGAAATAGAAAAACCTTCTGTTTATCAAATTCTTAGAAATAAACTTAAAAAAGAGATGAAAAAATGAAGGTAGAGAAGGAATTAAAAAAAATTAGAATAATTATTTTTAACAATTTACCTTTGAAAATCTTATCTTTCATCGTTGCATTTTTACTTTGGATGAACGTTACAGCTCAAACAAAGTCAAAGATACAGGTTTATAGTTACGTTGATGTTGTTGATATACCGTTAGATTTAGAAGTGAAAAAAATAAAACCAGATAAAGTTAAAATAACGTTGGAAGGGAAACTTTCAGAAAGAACTGATAATCTAAAAATCAAGGCTTTTGTGAGAGGTGATAAACTTAAAGAAGGTAAAAATGTAATACCTGTAGAGATTGTTTTAAGCTCTTCTAAATATAGAGTAATATCTGTCGAACCTGAAAATGTTATAATATATGCTTATAAAATTTCAAATGGTAACGAGGAGAATAAATGATAAGCCTTTACATAGAGGATTTAAATCAAAATTTTAGTTTTCCAGAAGGAACTACTTTAAAAGATATACTTCAAAATTTAAACGGAAAGTTTAAAGACGTTGTAGGTGCTAAGTTAAACGATGAGATTATAGATATTCATACTCCAATAAAAAATTCTGGTAAGTTAAAGTTTTTAACAAAAAAAGACCCAGAAAGTTTAGAGATTTTAAGACACTCTCTTGCCCACATTATGGCACAAGCTTTAAAGGAGATTTACGGTGATGAAAACGTCCATCTTGGAGTAGGTCCGACAACTGAAAATGGTTTTTACTACGATGTTGAGATAGAAGGAGTAAGGTTAACTGACGAAGACCTTCCAAAGATAGAAGAAAAAATGAAGGAAATAATAAAAAGAGGTTATGAAATAGTAAGAGAAGAGATACCAAGACAGGAAGCCATAAAGTTTTTCGAAAATAAAAAAGAGATATACAAGATAGATATCATAAAACACAGTATTCCAGAAGGAGAACCTATATCAGTTTATAAACAAGGTGATTTTGTTGATTTATGTAGAGGTCCGCACCTTCCTTCGACTGACAAAGCTGGAGCTTTTAAACTGATTTCTGTGTCTGGTGCTTACTGGAGAGGTAAAGAAACTAACCCTATGCTTCAGAGAATATACGGTGTAGCCTTTTGGACCGATAAAGAGCTAAAAGATTATCTTAACATGCTTGAAGAAGCAAAGAAAAGAGACCATAGAAAGATAGGTAAAGAGTTAGAGCTGTTTATGATAGATGAAGAGGTAGGTGGTGGTCTTGTAATATGGCTTCCTAAAGGTGCTATTATCAGAAAAGAGATAGAAGATGCATGGAAAGAAGAGCATTTAAAGAGAGGATACCAACTGGTTTATACTCCGCACGTAGGTAAAGAACATCTTTGGCAAACAAGCGGACATTTGTCATTTTATCAAGAAAATATGTATCCTAGGATGCAGATAGAGGAAGAAGGTTACTATGTAAAACCTATGAACTGTCCTTTCCACGTTGAAATATACAAGTCAAGACAGAGAAGTTATAAAGAACTACCTATAAGACTTGCTGAGCTTGGAACTGTCTACAGGTATGAGAGAAGTGGAACTTTACATGGACTTATGAGAGTTAGAGGTTTTACTCAAGACGATGCCCATATAATCTGTAGAGAAGACCAAGTAGAAGAAGAGATTAAAAATGTGTTGAATTTAGCTTTGGATACTTTAAAGTCTTACGGTTTTGATGAGTTTGAGATATACCTTTCTACAAGGCCGGAAAAGTCCGTTGGTGATGATAGAATGTGGGAAATCGCAACAGAGTCATTAAAAAAAGCTATAGAATCAACTGGATTAGATTACAAAGTTGATGAAGGTGGTGGAGCTTTCTACGGTCCAAAGATAGACGTGAAAATAAAAGATGCAATAGGTAGAATGTGGCAGTGTTCTACTATACAGTTTGACTTTAACTTACCTGAAAGGTTTGATATGTACTACATCGGTGAAGATAACCAAAAACACAGACCTTACATGATTCATAGAGCAATATTTGGTTCAATAGAAAGGTTTATAGGTGTTTTGATAGAACATTACGCAGGATTTTTACCTGTTTGGTTGTCTCCTGTTCAAGTAAAAATAATACCTATAGCAGATAAACATCTTGAGTTTGCTAATAAGGTAAAAGATTTACTTTCCGAAAATAAAGTAAGGGTGGAATTAGACGACAGAAGTGAGAGGATGAATAAAAAGATAAGGGACGCCGAACTTCAAAAGATTCCTTTTATGCTTGTTATAGGAGATAAAGAAGTAGAAACTAACTCTGTTGCCGTAAGGAAAAAAGGGAAACAAGGAACTGAAATTATGTCAGTAGATAGCTTCGTTGATTACATAAAAAGTTTAATAAAAGAAAAGAAAAAGGAGATTTAATGTTAGGAAAAATATTAGGTATGTTTTCTAACGATATAGGTATAGATTTAGGTACTGCAAACACTCTTATTTTCGTTAAAGGAAAAGGTATAGTTCTTACTGAGCCTTCTATAGTTGCCATAGATAGAACTAACGGTAAAGTCCTTGCAGTAGGAAAAGAAGCCAAAGAAATGATAGGAAAAACTCCAGAACATATACAAGTTATAAGACCGTTAAAAGATGGTGTTATAGCAGACTTTGATACAACTCAAGCTATGCTTAGATACTTTATACAGAAAGTCCATACACATTTTCCTTTAGCCAAAATGCTGAACCCACGTCCAAGGGTAATAGTAGGCGTGCCATCCGGTATAACTACTGTAGAAAAAAGAGCTGTAATTGATGCGGCAAGACAAGCTGGAGCAAGAGAAGTTTACCTTATAGCCGAACCTATGGCTGCGGCTATAGGAGCTGGATTACCTATAGAACAACCAGGTGGTAATATGATAGTTGATATAGGTGGTGGAACATCAGAAATAGCGGTTATATCTTTATCAGGATTAGTTATATCTAACTCAATAAGAGTAGCCGGCGATGAGATGAATGAGGCAATCATAAACTATCTAAAAAGAAACTACCATATTCTTATAGGAGAGCAGACTGCAGAAAATGTAAAGATAAACTTAGGCTCTGCTATAGAATCAGACAGAGATAGTAAAACGATGGAAATTAGAGGTAGAGATATGGCAGGAATGCCAAGAAGTATCACGATAAGCGGCAAAGATATTAGAGAAGCGCTGGAAGACGTTATAGTTCAGATTGTGAATGCTGTTAAATCTACACTGGAAAGAACTCCTCCGGAAATTGCAGCAGATATAGTAGAAAGAGGTATAGTTCTTGCCGGTGGTGGTTCTTTAATACACGGATTAGATAGAAGATTAAGGAATGAAACTGGTCTTCCGGTTGTTTACTGTGAAGACCCTCTGACTGCTGTTGCAAAAGGTATAGGAAAATCTATAAACAACATAGAACTTATAAAGAGAGTTTCCATTAAGTAATAGGAAAAAGGTTTGTTGGATAATGTAAAAAAGAGATTAATAAAGCTTGGAATTTTTTTTGTATATATCGTAGTTATCTTTATCTTTCTATTTTCTGGTAAGTTAAAAGATATCTCAGTAGACTTTATTGGCGTGCCAAGTAATTTTATATACTCTACTTTTCATAGATTAGAGGAAATATCTTCTTTTTTTAAAGATAAAAAATCTTTGTATCAAGAAAATGAAAAGTTAAAAAAAGAGTTGGAAATATTAAAATTAGAAAATCAAAAAGTATTCCAATTAGAAAAAGAAAACGAAGAGTTAAGAAAAGTATTACAGTTTAAAAACCAGTATACGTCTGCTAAAATAATCGTTGCAAGAGTGATAGCTTTTTCACCAGATAACTGGGTTAACAGCTTCTTTATAGATGTTGGTAGTAAAGATGGTGTAAAAGAAGGGGATTTTGTAGTAGCAGGTGGATATCTGATAGGAATGGTTAAATCTGTAGGTCTCAATTCTTCAGAGGTTTTATCCGTTAACGATGAAAATTTTAAGATAACGGTAAGAACAAGAAAAACTGGAGAAATATGTTTTTACAGTGGGTTAGGCTACAAAAAGGGAGTTTTAAAGTATGTTCGTCCAGAACAGGATATACGATTTTCCGATATTGTAGAGACTACAATCTTGGATAGGAATTGTTTGGAAGGTATTCCTGTAGGAATAATAAAGAAAATATCTACGAAAGAAGGAGAGTTTTTCAAAGAAGTTGAAGTTGAGACTTTTTACTACCCTTACAGTTTAGATTATGTAATCGTGGTGTCAAGATGATTTTTTATTTAAAATACTTCGTCATAGCTTACCTGTTGGTTGTTATTCAGTCTAACGTATTTTTTAAGGGCGTTTTAAAACTTTTTATAGTTCCGGATTTTGCGCTTGTATACATCTTTTGGCTTACGATGGAAGATAAAGAGAATATAGCTAAGTATGTTGGACTATTTACTGGAATTTTTTTGGACTTACTAAATCCTGAAAAAACTTTTATAAACACTTTTTCTTACTTTTTTTCAACGCTTTACATAATAAATATAAAAAATAAGTTTATAGGTCTGAACTTTACTTTAAAGCTACTTGCAATAGTTTTGTTTAGCCTTATAGTTTCAATTCCAAAGACTGTATATTCTTTCTTTTTATCTAACGTTTCTTTAAATCAAAGTCTTAATCTGATAGGTTTCTACGTTTTATACAATGCTGTTATAATTTACTTTATCTACTACTTTACAGTTTTCGTTTTAAAGAGAGATGAGATTTAATCGTTTTAGCTTTCTTATTTTTGTAGCTTTAATAATCTACATGATACTGATAGGTAGGCTTTTCTATCTTCAGGTTATAAAAGGAGAGTACTACAGGGAAATTTCTAACAGAAACTACATAAAAGTCTTCTACTCAAACCCTCCAAGAGGTAAGATTTACGATAGAAATGGTGTTTTGCTTGCTTACGATGTTCCTACCTTTGACTTGATTGCCTTTCCTTACATAGTTAGAGAAAATTATAAAATTCAAGAACTTAAATCTATTTTAAAACAACTTTTTGATATAGACTTAGACCCTAAAAACGAAGAAGTTATACAGAAAAACCTACTACCTAAGATAACAATTAAAAAGAATCTTTCACAAAAAGATGTTGAAAATTTCTACAACTACAACTACTTACTGAAAGGTTTTTACCTTGAAGTAGTGCCAAAAAGAATTTACACTCCAGAGGCTAACTACCTACCTCATATAATAGGTTACGTAGGTTTTCCAACAAAAGAAGAAGTAGAAAAGAATCCAGATATAACTTTAAACACCCTTGTAGGAAAGGCAGGCGTAGAGAAGATTTACGATAATCTCTTAAGAGGAAAAGCTGGACAGAAAGCCGTTTTGGTAGATGCGTTTGGTAGACAAAAGAGAGTTTTATGGGAGAAAGACCCAGAAAAAGGTAACGATATCTATCTAAGTATAGATATAAGGTTACAGAAAATTGTTTACGAAGAGTTTAAACGTTCTGGACATAAATCAGGTGCTGTTGTTTTAGTAGACCCAAACAGTTATCAAATCTTGGCTGCTTTAAGCTATCCAACTTACGATTTACAGAAGTTTTACGAAGGTTTTAAACCTGAAGAATGGAAAGCCTTGACTGAAGATAAGTATAGACCTCTTCTTGATAAAGTTTTTAACGGCAGATACCCTCCCGGTTCAATATACAAACCTCTTGTAAGTATTGCTGCCTTGGAAGAAGGTGTAATAACTCCAGATACAAAAATCGCAAGTGGTCCGGAATTTAGAATAGGAAATTATAGGTACAGAAACTGGAATAAGTTAGGTTGTGGATATATAAACGTTGCCCAAGCTTTGGAAATGTCCTGTGATACATTTTACTACCAAGTAGGTTTAAAGTTAGGTGTTGACGATATTTACAAGTATACAAAACTTTTTGGTATAGGAGAAAAACTAAACCCCGATATAGAAAAAAAGGAAGCTATAGTGCCAAACAGAGAGTGGAAGAGAAAAGTTTTAAAACAGGGATGGTTTTTTGGTGATACCGTAAACCTAAGTATAGGTCAAGGATACCTTTCTATAACACCTTTTGATGCTACCAAAATAGTAGTTCCTATAGCTAACGGTGGAAAAGTTTTAAAACCCAATATTTTAAGCGGTTATTACGACAATAAGAAGCAGATGTTTGTAAAAACTACACCAGAAGTTGTAAGGAATCTAAAGATAAAAAGTTGGAACTTAGACACTGTAAAGTATGGAATGTATTTGGTTGTTTATGGTCCACACGGTACAGCAAAAGCGTTAAGAAACGTGCCAGTAAGAAATGCAGGTAAAACGGGAACAGCCCAAGTTTACACTTACTCCCGTGGGAAAAAGCACGCTAAATGGGAACTAAGAGACCATGCTTGGTTTATAGATTTTGCTCCTTACGATAATCCACAGGTTGCTGGCGTTGTTTTTATAGAACATGGTGAAAGTGGTGGTAGCGTTGCAGCTCCATTAATGGCATCTATACTAAGAAGAGCCTATAAAGAAGGAGTTTTTGAGATAAAATGAAAAAATTATTAATGCAGAATCTAAAAAAATTAGATTTTATAGTTTTTAGCATATACTTAATTTTAATCGTATTCAGTGTTGTGAATATATACAGTGCCTCTTACCATGAATTTTCAAACCTTTACATAAAACAGATAATCTTTGTAATAATTTCCTTATTAACTGTTTTAGTTACTACTTTTATGTTTAACTACAGATGGCTCTCTTCGATTTCATTTTACCTTTACGTTGTAGGGATTGCTTTACTTGTATTAGTTAAGTTTTTCGGGACAACTATTCTTGGTGCGAAAAGATGGATAAATTTAGGCTTTTTCCAGCTTCAACCATCAGAAGTTATGAAGGCTGTAATGATAATCTTCTCAGCCAACTACATAGCTTCTTCTAAACTTCCTTTTGGAATAAGAGATTTCTTTAAGCTTATGCTTTTTGTTTTATTGCCTTTCTTTCTCATATACTCTCAGCCGGACCTTGGTAGTGGTGTGATGATTGTTATACCGGTTCTTGTTATGGTATTTTTAGCTAAATTCAGTCTAAGGTATATATTGGTTTTTGCTTTAACGTTTATAGTTATATCTCCTTTTGTTTGGTCCCATTTAAAAGATTATCAAAAAAATAGAATACTTGCCATCTTAAACCCAGAGTCTGACCCAAAAGGAACAGCTTACCATATTATACAGTCTAAAATAGCTATAGGCTCTGGAATGTTGACAGGAAAGGGGTACCTTCAAGGTTCCCAATCGAAGTATTACTTTCTTCCAGAACAGCATACGGACTTTATCTTTGCTTCAATAGGAGAAGAATGGGGTTTTATTGTATCAGCTTTACTTGTAACGCTTTACCTTGTTTTATCTTTAAGAATACTTTTTATAGGAAAAGAAACGAAAGACAATTTTGGAAAGTTTTTATGTTACGGGGTAGCTTCTTTACTTTTATTTCAAGCGTTTATAAACATAGCTATGAATTTAGCTATAGCACCGGTTGTTGGAGTTCCATTACCTTTTTTAAGTTATGGGGGAACTGCTCTAATAACGTTTAGTTTTATGATAGGTTTGGTTTTAAATATCTACTATATAAACCAAAAAGAAACTTTTCAGTTCTATACTCAAGAAAATGAGGATTACTAATGGACTTAAATGAGTTAAAAAAACAGCAGTTAGAACTTTCAAAGAAGTTAAAACTACAGGACAAAATAGATATAAAAAACATAAAAACTGTTGCCGGTATAGATACAACATTTTTAAATCCTTACAAAGAGCCAACTTTAGCATTAAGTTCTATAGTAGTTTTAGATTTAACAGACTTTTCTGTAAAAGAAGTAGTTTATGGTCAAAAGATGATAGATATTCCATACATACCTACTTTCTTAGCCTTTAGAGAGCTTCCTTCAATCATGGAAGCTTACAAAAATCTAAAATCAAAGGTTGATGTGTTTATATTGGACGGACAAGGAATACTACATCCAAGAAAGATGGGTATAGCCTCCCACTTTGGCGTTTTAACAGATACGGTTACGGTAGGATGTGGAAAAACACATTTATACGGTGAGTACAAACAACCGGAAAATAAACCTATGTCATACAGTTACGTATACGCAGATGGAGAAGTTAGAGGTTATGCTCTAAGAGTTAAGAAAAATACAAATCCAATATTCATCTCACCGGGAAATAACATCTCTTTAGAAAGCTCCCTTTATGTTATAATAAAAACTGTGAAAGATTACAAACTTCCAGAGCCAGTTAGGTTGGCTCATAACTACCTTTCTGAGTATAGAAAAAGAATCTTACAGGAGGTTAAAGATGGCTGAGGAAAAAATGGCTTTGATAGAACTAACAGACGAAGGATTTATAGGAAAAATGGCGGGTAAAGACTTTGTTTTAAATCTTTCAAACACGACATTTAATGCAACTGACTTAATGCTTATATCCATAGGCTACTGTTTTGGAATCACAGTAGACGCTTACGCAAAACACAAAGGTCTAAACATATCAAACTTAAAGATAAACGTAAAAGGTAAAAAACACGAAACAGAGAACAGGTATGAAAAGATAGATATAGAAGTATCTTTTGATGGAGATTTAACACCAGAACAACGAGAAAGAGTTATCGTAATTGGTAAAAGAGGTTGTACGGTAAGTAATTCAATGTTGAAAGCTCCAGAAATAAACGTTATTCTTTTATAGAGAGGTCAAGCTATGGAAACGTTTTTTTTAGGTATTATAGCATTCTCTATGGTTTTTATAGCCATTATGTCTTT
>PNIU01000021.1 GCA_002878035.1 Sulfurihydrogenibium sp. | reverse complement strand
AACCTACTTTCTAAAATCTCTTCAGACATAAAAGCCTCCTAAGTTTAAATAAATATAAATTTTATCACGATTTTAGTTTGACTTTTTAAGGATTCTCTATCATATTTTAATGTATAATCTGTATAGAAACAGTATAAAAAAATCCTCGAAGAGCTTTACCAATCGTTTATAACAAGATTTAAGAACCCACATTTAAGCGACGAGTTAGAACAAAAAGCTATAGATAAGATGAAACATTTTGGTTGGATTGCAGAAGAACTTTCAGAAAAAGGATATGAAATAAAAGTAAAGAAAGATTTTTATCTTTATCTAAACAGGCAGACTCTCCGGACTTAAAAAATAACCTTTCAGAAAAAGATTACAGTAAAATAATATCAGTCTTTACAGTGGGAAGTTTGTTTAAGAAAGGAGCTAAATAGCCGCTCCTTTTAAGACCTCTTCACAGGAACAGTTAAGTTTTTCTGGAACTTTTTCTATAAATTCCAGTATTACTTTTTTTATGTCTTCCGTTTTCTGTTTCATCGTTTGAATAACTTCGTCTGACGTTAACCTTTCTTCAGATATACCGGCTGCAAGATTCGTTACTATGTTTACAGATGCAAAGTGCATGTTTAACTCTCTTGCAAGAATAATTTCAGGAACAAGAGTCATTCCTACCACATCACCACCTAACAAAGATAACATCTTAATCTCTGCGGCGGTTTCTAACCTTGGTCCTTCTGTAGCTACGTAGCATCCTTTAAAATGGTATCTGTATCCTTTTTCTTCACATATATCTTTAAGTAGTTTTCTCATAGAAGGACAGAAAGGATTTGTAACATCGATATGAACCACTCTTTTATCTTTTAGATACTCTTTTACTTGGTCATTTATCCCTGTGTCATCTTCTTTAGAGTTTAAACCTTCGTAAAAAGTGGATACTCTTGATTTTGTAAAATCTATAAAGTTATCAGAAAGGACAAAATCTCCCGGTTTTAGTAAAGGATTTATACCACCTACTGCTGATACCGATAGTATTTTGTTTACTCCAAGTTTTCTAAAACCCCAGATGTTTGCTCTGTAATTTATAAGATGTGGTGGGTATTTATGTCCTTTGCCGTGCCTTGGAAGAAAAACGGCTTTTTTACCTTTATACTCTGCTATCACATATTTGTCAGAAGGCTCTCCAAAAGGAGTAGATACTTCCACTTCTTCAACTATTCTTAGTCCTTGGATATCGTATAATCCACTTCCACCGATTATTCCTAACATAAACTTCTCCTACTTTGCTTCATAAAAGAGGTATCTTCCACAGTTTGGACATCTTAAGAGGTTTTCCGATTTTAAAAGCTCTGTAAACACTTTTGGTGGTATAACCATATAACAACCGGTGCAAACTTGGTCATCAACTACGGCTATAACTTTTGTTTTAACTTTTTTCTTTATGTTCTCATACTGGGCTAAATCTTGAGGTTTTATCTGTTTTGTGAGTTCTTCACGTTTTTGTTGTAGTTCTTTAAGTTCTAAGTTTAATTTTTCTATCTCTTGTTTTTTTTCATGAATTTGGTTTTCTAAGTTTTGTATCTTTAAATCTTTCTCTTTTTCAAGTTCCTTTATTCTACTCTGTAGGTTTTCAAGGTCTTCCATTATTTTAAGTATTTCATCTTCGATGTGAATAATCGCCTCTTCAGCTTGAGCTTTCTCTCTAAGAAGAGCTTTATACTCATCGTTGTTTCTTACAGTGTTTAATCTTTCTTCAATTTTTTTAATTCTATCTTGAAAAGTTTGTATATCCAGCTCTTTTTCTTTCTTTGTAATTTCTAACTGTTTTCTTTGTCTAAGTATGTTTTCAAATTCGTCTATAATCTTTTGTTTTTCTTCTTCTATTTTTTTTATTTCTGCTGGTATCTTTTCTATCTTTGCTTTTACTTCTTCTATTTTCAGGTCTATATCTTGTAGTTTTAGAAGGTTTCGTGCCGTGATACTATCCATTGATTCTCCGTTTAGATTAAATTTCTATGGGCCCGGAGGGACTCGAACCCCCGACCGGACGGTTATGAGCCGTCTGCTCTAACCAACTGAGCTACGGGCCCTTTATTTGAGATTAATAATATACAACAATTTTTACAGCTTGTCAATTATAAAAAAATGTATTATAATAACCTTAACTTAAGGAGGTGTTGATATGGGTAAGTTATTGATATTGATGTTTATTTTCGTAACAAGTTTGATTTACACGACTAAAGCAGATTATTTAAATCAGGAAGATGTTTCAGAAAACGTAGAAATATATGTTAAAAACAGTAAGACCGTTAAAGACTTAGATGAAGCTCTGTCTAAAACAGGTGAAATTGTTTTAGAGACCAAGGTAAAAGAACAAAAAGAAGTTTTATTAAAAACAAAAAAAGAAGAGATTCAAAGATATTTAGAAAACGGTAAGGATATTATTCCAATTATCACAAAAATTCTTTTACAACATAACTTACCAAAAGAGTTGGCTTTTATACCGTTAATTGAAAGTCATTACGTAAATGGTTTAAAATCACCTAAAGGAGCTGCTGGAATATGGCAGTTGATGCCAGAAACTGCAAGAAGTTTGGGGCTTGTAGTAAATAAGAAAGTTGACGAAAGGTTGGACCCAGTTAAATCTACGTTAGCTGCCGTTAAATATTTAAAAAACCTTTATAGTATTTTTGAAGATTGGAAACTTGTGCTGGCAAGTTATAATGCTGGACATAATAAAGTTATCGTTAAAACAAGTTATCACGGAAGTTCTTTTGCAGAAATAAAAAACTACTTACCAAAACAAACACAAAATTATGTTATAAAGTTTTTAGCAATCGTTGAAGTTGCAAAAAGTCTTCTTGATAAGAAAAGTATACTTGACTCAGAACCTTCTTTTGAAGTTGTTAAAGTTAAAGGTGGTTATAAATTAGAAAAAATAGCACCTTTAATTTACGTATCAAAAGAGAGATTGATAGCTTTAAACCCACATTTTTTGAAAAAGGAAATTCCAGATGATGGTAGGGAGTATAACTTGTATGTGCCTAAAGGTTATGGTAAACTTGCGGAAGCTATTCTAAATGGAGAATCGTGAGATTATTCGTAGGAAATACTTCCTACCCTGAATATTTTCTCTTAAAAGATGGAAACAAAAAGTCTATTCTTATAGTTAACTCTGAAAAGAGAGCAAAGGAAAGCTTTTTAAACTTACAGGCTTACAAAAATTTTTTCCAGTCTGAAAAAGAAGTTCTCTTTATTCCGTCTTCAACTGATATTCTTGATGTTGAAAGTCAGATAGAGAGAAACTATGCCATTGCGAAATTGTTGGAAAGTGAAAATGCCGTAGCTGTATTGTCTATAGAAGCTTTTAATGTAAAGATAAGACCTAAAGAAGTTTTTTCATCTAACTTGATAAATCTAAAGAAAGGGTTTGAGTTTCCAAGAGACAGTTTAATAGAAAAACTTTTAAGGCTTGGTTATATAAAAGAAGACTTTCCAGAAAACGAGGGAGAGTTTAGCGTAAAGGGTGGTTATGTATCTATAAATGTTCCGAAAGTTGGAATACTGGATATAGATTTTTTTGGAGATGAGATAGAAAGTATTTACTTAAAGTCTAAACTTTTAACAAGAAAAGAGATAGAAAGTATTACACTTTATCCTCTTTACGACTTTGAGGTTTTATCTCAAAATCCTTTAACATTAAAAGACGAACCTTTTGTCTATCTCAAAGAATACCTTATTTCTGAGAGAGTTTACACTTTAGATGTGTTTGAAGATTTAAATCAGGAAGTATCTTTTTTTACCAATCTGGCTGAAAACTACATAGGAAATTTAAAAGATATTGATAGTAGCTATAAAGTTTATAAAATTCCAATAAAAAACTACCTTGTTTTAAAGGAAGAAAAGTTAGCATTTTTGCCAGAAATAGAAGATAAAAAGCTTCAGCTGGACGTAGACCCAATAAAAGAAGGTGATTACATCATTCACGAAGATTACGGTATAGGTATCTTTAAAGGTATAGAAACAAGGGAAATTAGAGGTAAAGTTTACGACTTTATGATTTTAGAGTATGCAGAAGGAGAGAAGATTTACGTATCTTATTTGCATTTTAACAAAATACATAAGTATAAAACTCAAGGTTTAGTAAAGTTAGATAAAATAGGTGCTCCATCGTGGAGAAACCTAAAAAAGAAAGTAAAAGAATCTTTAAAGAGTGTAGCAAGACAGCTTATTAAACTTTACGCAGAAAGACAGTCCATAAAAAGAAATCCTTTAGAAGTAGAAAATGAACTTATAGATAAATTCGAACGGGAATTTCCTTATGTTGAAACGCCAGACCAACTTAAAGCCATAAAAGAAGTGAAAAAAGATTTACAGAAAGACAAACCTATGGAAAGGTTAATATGTGGGGACGTTGGATTTGGTAAGACAGAAGTAGCTATAAGAGCTGCTTTTATCCAAGCCGTTAACGGATACCAAACCCTTGTTTTAGTCCCAACAACAGTTTTAGCTTACCAGCACTATATAAAGTTTAAAGAAAGGTTGGAAAAATACGGTTTAGTTGTAGAAAACCTTTCAAGGTTAAAGACAAAGACCCAACAGTTAAAAGTTTTGAAAGATTTGGAAAGTGGCAAGATAGACGTGCTTGTAGCAACTCATAAAGCTTTAAGTGATGAAGTTAGATTTAAAAACCTTGGAATGTTGATAATAGATGAGGAACACAGGTTTGGAGTTAGGGCAAAAGAGAAGATTAAACAGGTTAAAAAAGATATTGACATACTATACCTTACTGCAACACCTATCCCAAGGACTCTTAACATGGCTCTTTCCGGTTTAAAGGATATTTCTATAATAAACACACCGCCGGAAGGTAGATACGAAGTTAAAACCTTTGTCTCATCTTTTGATGAAGAAATACTAAAAAAAGCCGTAGAGTTTGAGTTAAACAGAAAAGGTCAAGTTTTTTTCATTCATAACAGAGTAGAAACGATAGAGGAAACGACGAATTATCTAAAATCCCTCTTTAAAAACGCTAAAATAGACTTTGTCCATGGCCAGATGAAGCCATCAGAAATAGAGAGAAAGATAATTTCCTTTATGGAAAGGAAAATAGATATTCTCGTTGCCACTTCTATAATCGAAACTGGTATAGATATACCTACGGCTAACACGCTCATAGTAGACCGTGCAGACCTTTTTGGACTGGCTCAGCTTTACCATCTAAGGGGAAGAGTAGGTAGAGGAAACGTTCAAGCTTACTGTTATCTTTTCGTTCCAAAACAGATTACGAAAGATGCCCAAAAAAGGATAGATGCTATCTTAAGGTTAACAAGACCCGGCTCAGGTTTAAAAGTCTCAATAGAAGACCTTCAGATAAGAGGACCCGGCAACATACTCGGAGTAGAACAAAGTGGATTTGTAAAATCAGTAGGATTTGATATGTATGTAAAACTATTAAAAGAAGCCATTCAAGAAGAAAAGGGAGAAAAAGAGTTTGAAACTCAAATAGATGTTGATTTTGACTACTACATACCAGAAAACTTTATAAAGGACCCGTTAGAAAGAATGAACGTATACCTTGCAGTGGCAAAGTCAGAAAGTTATGAAGATATAGACAGAATAAGACATTACTTAAAAGAGTTTTACAATGAACTTCCGACCATATTTAACCTTTATCTTTCAGTTGAAAAAATAAAAAAGATTTTAAGTAATTTGAAAATCAAAAAGTTTTCATTAAAGAAAAATGTTGGTTACTTGGAATTTTCAAAGGAAACTCCCCCAGATGTTATAATCAGCCTTATAAAAAATCTTAAACCTTACAAAGTGGACTCTTGGTCTATACAGTTTAATGTAAGCAATATAGAACAACTTTCTACAGTATTTGAAAAAACTTTGAAAAAAGATAAAATAGAATAAGACAAAATTTAAAGGATAAAAAATGTATAACCTTACTATTGAAGAGGCTACCTTTTTGATTTTGGACTTAGAAACTACTGGTTTAAATCCTGTTAACAGTGAAATTATCGAAATAGCAGCCTTAAAGGTAGAAGGGGGTGTTGTAGTTGATAAATTCCATACACTTGTAAAACCTTCCATCGGATTTATACCGCCAAACATAACAAAACTTACAGGTATAACAAACGCTCTTGTAGTTGATAAACCCACAATAAAGGAAGTTTTTCCACAGTTTTTGGAGTTTTCTGAAAATTCAATCATAGTTGCCCATAACGCTCAGTTTGATTTATCTTTTTTAAACGCCGTATCTTACCAACTAACTGGTAAAACGATACAGAATCCAGTTTTATGTACTCAAACTTTAGCTAAAAGGCTTTTCCCTGATATACCAAGTAAATCTCTGGTAAATCTGGCTTACCACTTTAACATTCCTTACCACAAGAAACATAGGGCACTTTCTGACGCAGAGGTAACCTTTGAGTTGTTTAAAAAGATGATAGAGTATCTCTACAGGTTTAACATAAACAAGGTTATGGATTTGGTAAGACTGTCTAACGGTAAAGATTTAAATCAGACATCAAAAAGGAGAAGGTATGTTTAAAGTTGGAATTATTGGTTGTGGCAACATGGGAGAAGCCATAGTAAAAGGTTTAATAGAAAAAGCCGGTGTAAAATCTACAGATATAGTAGTTACAGATATAAACAAAGAGAGACAAAATTACATAATGGAAACTTACAACACCGCCGCAACCGATATAAAAAAGTTAGTAAACCTTTCTGAGATAGTTTTTCTTGTAGTAAAGCCAAAAGATTTAGAAGAGACTTTAAAACCAGTAAAGGATAGTTTTAAGGAAAATCAGGTTTTAGTTTCTGTTTTGGCAGGTGTAAAGATTGAAAAGATAAAAAGTATAGTTAATAAACCTTTATTAGTAAGAATTATGCCAAATACGCCAGCTTTAATTGGTGAAGGTGTTATCGGTGTTTCTTTTGAGAAAGATACAGAAAAAAAACAAGAGATTTTAGATTTACTTAAAAGTTTGGGAGAAGTTTTAGAGGTAAAAGAAGAGTTGTTAGATGTTATTACAGGATTGTCTGGTAGTGGTCCTGCTTACGTTTTTACTTTTATTGATGCGTTGGCTCAAGGTGGTGTAAAGATGGGACTTAGCTACAAAGATGCGTTGAAGATAGCAATACAAACAGTTTTAGGCTCTGCAAAGCTTCTTAAAGAAACTCAAGAACATCCAGCAGTTATGAGAGATAAAGTTACATCTCCTTCTGGAACGACGATATACGGACTACACGAACTTGAGAAGAAAGGGTTTAGAGATGCTGTTATATCTGCTGTAGAAAAAGCCACCGAAAGAAGCAGAGAACTATCAAAATAACCTAACTGCAATCTCGTTTATAACCATTAAACCTTTTGGAAGTAAAACAAACTTTCCATTTTCAATAAAGCCATAACCTTCCTTAACCAGTTCTTCTAATATGTCTCTTTCCTTTACAAATTCTAAATCAAGTCCAGACCTTAACCTTAAAGATAGAAATATTTTTTCTTCCCTTTTTTTATTTTCATCTAACTTTTCTGTAAATTTTACAGGTTTTATACCTTTCTCAACTAATTCCATGTATTCGTTTATGTTTTTTGTGTTGCCAAACCGTAAATTCTCTACGTAAGACCAAGCAGAAACTCCTAAACCTAAAAATTCAACATCAGTCCAGTAAAATATGTTGTGTTTGCATTCGTAGTTTTTCTTAGACCAGTTTGAAAGTTCATACCTATAAAAACCTTTACTTTCTAAATACTCATCTATAAGCTCAAACATCTTCAAAGTTGTATCTTCATCTGGAAGGTTATAACTTCCGTTTTTTACAAGAACTCCAAGGGGCGTGTCTTCGTAAGCTGTAAGTAGGTATGCCGATACGTGTGTAATTGGTAAAGATGTGTAAATCTCTAAATCCTTTTCTAAATCCTCTAAAGTCTGTCCTTGAATACCGTATATTAAATCTAAGTTTATGTTTTCTATACCTGCCTTTAGGCAGTCTTCTACACTTTTTATCGTATCCTGTGGTTTGTGGTCCCTTCCCAACGAAATTAGATTTTTCTCTAAAAATGACTGGTTGCCTAAGCTTATTCTATTTACTCCTGACTCTTTTAGCAATTTAAAGTCTTCGTATCTATAAGTTTTTGGATTTACTTCAACTGTAATCTCAAGGGTGCTACTGGTTTTTATGTTTCTTTTTATGTATTCTATGAAGTTTGTTAAAAGTTTTGGCTCTAATACTGATGGCGTTCCACCGCCAAAGTATATCGTTTCTAAGTTAAAGTCTAAATCGCTGTAAAATTTAAGTTCTTTCTTTAGATTTTCTATATACCTTTCTTTTAAACTGTTTTCCTGCCAAACAAATGATGTAAAATCACAGTAAGGACATTTAATATTACAAAAAGGTATATGAACGTACAGACCTTTTATCAAATTTACACTCTAAGATGTAGATTTTACTATGTGTAATATGATATCATATTGCAGATATGATATTTTTGTCACATCCATTTAGTTGCAAAATTTTTACTTATGATTTTAAATTTTTAGTGTTTGATTTTAAGTTTTTCAGTTTAGTTAATATTTACAAACCAAGCAAAAAGGATTATGATATTTATCATCAATACTTTATTAGTGGAGGTAAAGTTATGGCTGATGAAAAAGTGTCCCGTAGAGATTTCCTTCTGTATGCCATGGGAGCTTGGGCTGCAGTAGGAGTTGGTAGTGTGCTGTATGCAATGTACAAAACTTGGGAGCCACTACCAGAAGTAAAGGCACAAGCTACTGTAACTTTTGACCTGTCTTCAGTAGAGCCAGGTCAAATAAAGGTAGTATCTTGGAGGGGAAAACCAGTTTTCGTTCTAAGAAGGACTCCAGATATGGCAAAATGTGATGGTAGGTCTGTAAAGGGGGATTATACTGTAGTCCTTGGAATATGCACACATCTTGGTTGCATTCCAAACTGGGAACCTGATAAGAAAATATGGCATTGCCCTTGCCACGGTGGAGAGTACGATGCATGCGGTAAAAACATATTTGGACCACCACCAAGACCTTTAGATGTTCCACCGTTTAAGTTGGAAGGAAACACAATAGTCTTGGGAGAGGAAGGACCTGAGTATAAACAAATGAAAGAAAAAGGACTAACAGTATAAAGGAGGTTTGGTATGAAGTTTATGGACTGGCTTGATGAAAGACTTGCCGTAAGGCAACTTATTAAAGTTATGCTTACAGAGTATTACGTTCCTAAAAACATCAACTTCCTCTGGAGTTTTGGCGTCCTTATAATGGTAGTTTTTGCTATTCTCGTGGTTAGTGGAATTTTTCTTCTAATGTATTACAAACCTGATTCTCACCTTGCGTTTGATAGTGTTAACAAAACAATAATGATGGATGTAGAATACGGATGGCTGTTTAGACATACTCATGCAGTAGCTGCGTCTATAATGTTCTTAGTTCTTTACGTTCATATGGCAAGGGGAATATACTACGGCTCTTTCAAAGCTCCAAGGGAAATCGTTTGGATAACTGGTTATATACTTTTTGTTTTAATGGCTGCTACTGCTTTCACAGGATACCTTTTACCTTGGGGTCAGATGTCTTACTGGGCTGCTCAAACTATAACAACATTGTTTGAAAAAATACCTTTCATAGGGCCTGATTTGGTAGTCTGGATAAGGGGTAACTACATCGTAGAAGATGCAACCTTGACAAGATTCTTTGCTTTACACGTAGTATTCTTACCTCTCCTTCTTATTGTGTTTACAGCTATACACCTTTACGCTGTAAGAATAGTTGGTTCTAACAACGAAGACGGTATAGAACTTACCAAAGAAGAGAAAAAACACGGTAAAGGAATACCTTTCTGGCCAGTGTTTATGGCAAAGGAGTTTTTCGTAATATCTGTATTCTTAATCTTTTTCTTCTATTTAGTGTTTTATCAATACAAGTTTGCGATGGACCCAATAAACTTTACACCTGCTGACTACTTACAAACACCTACACACATATATCCTGAGTGGTACTTCCTTGCTTTCTATGAAGTTTTAAGGGGATTCTTCTTCAGCCAAAACCTTGGATTGATTGCATTTGTTCTTAGCATGTTTATAGCGGCATTCTTACCTTGGCTTGACACTTCACCTATAAAAAGTGGAAACCACAGACCTTTATACAAAATTTTATTCTTCATATTTGTTGCTGACTTTGTTTTCTTGACAATCCTTGGTAAACTACCTCCTACTGGACTTTACGCATGGCTTGGATTTGCAGGAAGCTTGGTCTACTTTGCCTTCTTCTTTGCACTTCCTATCATTTCCAGAATAGAAAAGAAGAAGCTTGAAGGAGGTAGGTAAACATGAAAGAATTAAAAATACTGCTTATTTTAGTGGTTGTAGTTTTGGTAGGTTACTGGGGAATAGAACCTTACGCTCACTCTGTTATGCATGGGGAAGTGAAAAAACCTGATTATAACTACTCTGATTTAAAGACAACGGCTGCTACTACAGGTGACCCTGCGAAAGGTAAGGAGCTTTTCGTTGCAAACTGTGCTTCCTGCCACGGCTTAAAAAATGATGGAATAAATCCCGGAATGGATAAAAATGCAGCTATCGCTTCTTTTAACGTTGTTCCTCCAGATTTGTCTAACATAGCAGCAATCTTAGACCATAAGTTTTTGGCTGCATTTATAAAAAACCCTCAGCAGGCTACTGAAAATCCAAAGTTTGCTATGCCACCTATGGCTCAGCTTTCCGATGAAGATGTTGGACACATAATCGCTTACCTATCTTCCGTTGCTAAGAAAAACTTAGATGGTAAAGAGATTACAATCGAAGCTTGTGGAAGATGTCACAGTATAAAGTATCAAAAAATATACGCAGAAACACCTGCTGAAAATCTAAAAGCCTACCTTGGTAAAGTTCCTCCAGACCTTTCAGTTATGGGAAAGGCTAAAGAACTTGAATACTTAGAAACTTTCATAAACAACCCTCAGAATGGATTACCGGGCACTTCTATGCCAAGGCTTGGTTTAACTAAAGAGTCTACCGAGAAAGTAGTAGCTTACTTAGACCAGATAGCAGACCCTCACAGAGAACAAAGGAACAAACTTGGAATGTGGGTTATTGGTTACCTTGTGGTTATGGTTGGTCTAACTTTTGCTTGGAAGAAGAAAATCTGGAAAAATATCCATTAATAGTTTCTTAGCTTACCTCCTAAATCTCCTACCTGCCGTTAAGGCAGGTTTTCTTTTTTTTAGCACAGTTGATATAAATCAAAGTTGTCTATATAATATCTTTAAATCTTAGATTTTGAGGTGGAAAAATGAAGAAGTTTATCGTTATGTTGATTACGTTGGCAGTTATATTTTTAGTAAACGACTCTTTTGCAAGAGCTGGTAAAGGTTCTTCATCTGGCTTTAGGTCTTACAAAAGTCAAGACTTTAATAGAGTTAACAAAAACCCATCTCAGCCTTCTCCTTACCAACAGCAAAAACAAGTTCAAAATCAACCGGGATACCAACCTCAGGCGAAACCATCTTTCTTTTCAAGTCCAATATTCAAATGGCTTGTTGGAGGTTTAATATTTGGAGCATTGATATCTTTACTTTTAGGTCATGGATTACATTTTGGAATGCCGGGTTTGTTGGAAATACTTCTTATTATAGGTATTATCTACTTTATACTTAGAATGCTTGCAAAGAAGAAAGAAGAACAGCCAGCTTACGCAACTAATGCCAACACTGTATCAGAACCGATGTATGCAGCAGATACAATGTCGGTAGGACCATACATAAACGAAGAGTTGATTTTAAACTTAGCTAAAAATGCTTTTGTTGATATACAAAGAGCTTGGAGTGAAGGAAATTTAGACTCCGTTAAAAACTTCTTAACAGATAGAATGTACGTTTATCTAAACTCTCAACTTCAAGATTTAAAAGCAAAAGGTCTAAGAAACATAGTCGAAGATGTTAAGATATTGGACGCCCAAGTAGTCCACGTTGAAGAGGAAGGTGATAACAAGGTTGTTATAGTGGAGATAGAAGCCGAAGCTAAAGATTACACTGTAGATAGATACGGTAACGTTGTAGAAGGTGATAAAAACAACCCAGTTAGATTTAAAGAGTACTGGGCTTTTGTAGGTAAGGCTTTAAACTGGAAGTTAGACGATATCAGGCAGGTAGAAGATGTTTAAAAAATTACTGATAATAGGAGTTGTTATGCTGGGAATGTTATCTACGGCAGAAAGTAAAGAAAACATTACGTTAAAAAAACTCAAAAACGGTGTATCTGTAATAATCAAAGAAAGGAAAGATACCCAAGCCGTAGCCGTGCAAGTTTGGTTTGGTGTAGGTTCAATCTATGAAAACGACAAAGAGCGAGGACTATCCCACTTTTTAGAGCATATGTTGTTTAATGGTACAAAGTATACAAAGCCCGGAGAAATAGAGTTTGAAGTGGAAAAGAAAGGTGGTAGCATCAACGCTGCCACAAGCTTTGACTTTACATACTACCATATAGAAATTGGCGATATGTTCTGGAAAGATGCGTTAAAGTATCTGTATTATATGACCACTCAGCCATCTTTGTCAGATGAAATGGTAGCAAAAGAAAAACCCATCGTCCTTGAAGAGTTAAACAGACATTTAGATAACCCTAAAAACTATCTCTGGGATACTTACTACAAGTTAGCTTACAAAAAAACTAACTACAAACATCCAGTTATCGGATACAGAGAAACGATAGAAAACTACACACCGGAGCTTGTTAGAGACTACTTTTATTCCCATTATACACCTTCCAACACAACCGTTGTAGTTGTAGGAAACGTAAAAACAGATGAAGTTTTAAAAGAGATAGAAAACACGTTTGGAACTGTAAAAGGTAAGTACTACAAACCCCCTAAAGTAGAACTTGAAGACCCTCAAACCGAAGTCAGAAGAGAGGATATATACAAACCGCAGATAACAAGAGCTTACGTAGCTATAGGCTGGCAGGCACCGTCAATAAGAGATAAAAAAGCTACAGCCTTAAACGTTTTAGAAGAGATACTCTTTAACGGAAAAAGCTCCGTTATGTATCAAGAGTTAAAAGAAAAAGGATACGTTCAGTCTATATACGGTGGATACATGGCTCACGTTGGAACAAGTCAGTTTTTAATATACTTTGTCACAGAGCCAGAAAAAGTTGAAGATGCTAAAAAAAGAATATTCGAAATTATAAAACAGTATCAGGAAAACGGCATACCTAAGGAAGTTGTTGAGAATGCTAAAAAAAGGATAATAAACAGAGAAGTTTTTGCAAGGGAAGAAGTTGATAACGACGCAGAATCTGCCGGATACGCAGTTACAGTAACAGGTGATATAAAGTATGATTTAAACTTTATCGAAAGAATAAAGAAAGTTAAAAAAGAGGATATTGAAAACTATTTAAAAACATTAAAAGATAACAACTACACGGAAGTAAGGCTACTTCCGGAGAAAAAATAGTGTCCCTGTAGCTCAGTAGGACAGAGCACTGGATTCCTAATCCGGAGGTCGCCGGTTCAAGTCCGGCCAGGGACACTTCAATGGAGAATTCTATGATAGAAAATTTGGAAGATTTTCTTTCTTCTTACGGTTACGTTGCTGTTTTTATAGGTACATTTATAGAAGGTGAACTTTTTTTAATGGTAGCCGGCTTTTTTGTAAGGCATGATTTTTTACAGCCAATACCTACATTCATATTTTCCATACTGGGAGCCTTAACCCATGAACTTATATACTTTTTTCTTGGTAGATGGAAGGGAAGGTCTATACTACTGGGAAACAAGTATACCAAGAGACGTTACATAAAAGCAAAGAAGTTAGTAGAAAAGTATGGAATATACTCCCTTTTTATCATCAGGTTTTTATATGGTATGAGAGTTGTACCAATGATGCTTATGGGAGCCACAGGTTTTAACTTTTATAAATTTTTGTTTTTTAACGTTTTATCGTTAGTAATATGGGCAAGTATATTTCTTTCAGTTGGATACTTTTTAGGACATATAGCTATAAATCTATTTGGTAATCTAAAACATTACTACTTTTTATTTGGTCTGGCTGTAGTTATTTTAGGACTCCTTATTTACACTTTTTTAACTCTAAAATCAAAAAGAAGAGAGGCTTCAAGATGAAAGACCTTTTTTCCGTAAATCAGTTAACAAAAGACGATGTAGGGAAAATATTTGAAATCGCAAAAATTTACAAAGAAAAGTTTAACGCCGGTGAGAAAAAGTTTAACGATTTAAGAGGTTACAGTGTTTTACTTGTATTTTTCGAAAATTCTACAAGAACAAGGACTTCTTTTGAATTGGCAGGAAAGATTCTTGGAGCGGATACGATAAACATAACTGCATCTTCAAGCTCAGTTAAGAAAGGTGAGACCCTTTACGATACAGTTAAAACACTGGAAGCTCTAAGGTCTGATTTTATAGTAATAAGACATTCTATGTCTGGTGCTGCAAAGGTTGTTGCTGATAGTGTAGAAAGTCATGTTATAAATGCAGGGGACGGAACAAACGAACACCCTACACAGGCTCTTTTAGATGCTTTTACTATCTTAGAGAAAAAAGGAAAAATAGAAGGTCTTAAGATAGCCATCGTAGGTGATATACTTCACAGTAGAGTTGCCCGTTCTGACGTTAAACTTTTTAAAAAGCTTGGAGCTGAAGTAACTTTATGCGGACCAATAACCATGTTACCAAGGCATTTTGAAGCACTTGGAGCAGACTTTGTAACAACAAACCTTGAAGAAGCTTTAAAAGATAAAGACGTAGTTATATTTCTGAGGATACAACTTGAAAGGCAGGATAAACCGTTTTTCTCCTCTTTAAGGGAGTATTCTATAAAGTATGGTTTAAGTCAAGAAAAGATAAACCTTCTAAAAGAAGATGCCGTTATAATGCATCCGGGACCTGTAAACAGAGGAGTGGAACTTCAAAGTGAGCTTGTTTATGGAAGTAGAAGTCTGATACTTAATCAAGTGGAAAATGGTCTTTTTATAAGAATGGCAGTTTATAAATACCTTTTAAGTTGATTTTAAAGATTACGTAATGATATATTTTTATTAGGAGGTTTAAAATGCCAAGGAGTTTTGTTTCTTTTACAGATTTAACTAAAGAAGAAGTTTTACAGATTATAGAGTATGGAAAGAAGTTAAAGAAAGATAAATTTTTAGACCAATCTTTAAAAGGTAAATCGATAGGACTTATTTTTATGAAACAGTCTACAAGAACAAGACTTTCCTTTGAAGTTGGCGTGTATCAAATGGGTGGCCAACCTATATACATATCGGCTTCTTCTACACAGATAAGCAGAGGTGAAGACATAAAGGATACAGCCAGAGTAATGGGAAGATACTTAGATGGAATAGTAATAAGGACTTTTTCTCATAAAGAAGTTGAAGATTTGGCAAATTACAGTGGTATCCCGGTTATCAACGCTTTAACAGATTACCAGCATCCCTGCCAAGTCTTAGCCGATTTAATGACGATAACTGAAGTTTTTGGAACGCTGGAAAACAAAAAAATTGCTTACGTTGGCGATGGTAATAACATGGCAAATACCTTACTACTTGCTGCTGCTCTTATGGGTATGGATATTTCTGTTGCAACACCACCAAACTACGAACCTAACGGAAAAGCTGTTCTACAAGCTGTTGAGATAGCAAAGCAGACAGGCTCCAAAATAGAAATTACAAACGACCCTAAAAAAGCTGTTTTAGAAGCAGATGTTTTATACACTGACGTGTGGGTAAGTATGGGACAGGAAGGAGACAAAGATAAAAAGAAGTTGTTTGAAGGTTTTACAATAAATAAAGATTTAGTCTTACTTGCGAAACCTGAGGCAGTAGTTATGCACTGTTTACCAGCCCATAAAGGAGAGGAGATATCGGAAGACGTTTTTGAACAGTATTCTGATGTTATATTTAACCAAGCTGAAAACAGACTACATGTCCAAAAAGCTTTAATGAGCTTCTTATTTAAAAATCAGTAATGTTGGAGTAATGTATGGAGAAGAAAAAAGTAGTATATAGAAGACACGATAGAAACCAGATTCCTTTACTACCACCGGAGATAAGAAAAAACACTTTTAAAGAATACGCTCTTGGTTTAGGACATACGGCTGCAAAAGATGAATCTTTTAGATGTATTCTCTGTAAAAAACCACCTTGCCAAGAGCATCAGGGTAAATATGGCTGCCCTGTTTACGGAGATATAAACCTGTGGATAGAGCAGATTCAAAACAACAACCTCGTAGAAGCTCTTAGAATTTTAAGAGCTAAAAATCCCTTTCCGTCAGTTTGTGGTAGAGTTTGTCCTCAAGATAGACTTTGTGAAAGCACATGTGTTTTGACGTTTAAGGACAACGGACAGGCAGTTAACATTGGTGGTTTGGAAAGATTTGTAGGAGATTCTATCAGAATGTCTGGTATAGACTGGAAAGACCCACAGGAACCACCTACAGGTAAGAAAGTTGCCGTGGTTGGAGCTGGACCTGCTGGACTTTCTGCAGCATACTTTTTAGCTAAAAAAGGACACTCTGTTGTAGTTTTTGAGGCACTACCTTTTGTAGGTGGTGTTATGAGATACGGTATTCCAAAAGCAAGGTTAGACAGAGAAGTTTTAGATTGGGAAATATCTCTTATAGAAAAGCTTGGTGTTGAGATAAAAACAGGGATAAAAGTTGGTAAAGATATTTCTTTAAACGAGTTAAGAAAACAGTTCGATGCCGTATTCTTAGGTGTTGGCTCCGGTAGAGGAAAAAAGATGGGTATACCCGGAGAAGATTTAAAAGGTGTTTACACTGCAATTTCTTTCCTTATGAAGGTAAATGTTGATTATGTAGATGATATGCTGGCTCCAGATGTGGATATAGAAGTTCCAAGAAATAAAAGAGTTGCTGTAATCGGTGGGGGCTTTACTGCCGCAGACTGTATGTATACATCTATAAGACTTGGAAATGAAACACATCTTATATACAGAAGAACAAGAGAGACATCTTCCGCAAGACAGGAAGAGTGGGACCATCTTATGGAAGAAGGGGCTTTTCTTCACTGGTTAACTCAACCTGTTGAAGTGGTTGGCAACGAAAAAGGTGAAGTAATAGGGTTAAAGTGTGTAAAGATGGAGCTTGTTCCAGATGAAAAAGGGGGAAGACCAAAACCTGTAGAAATACCCGGTTCAGAACATATAATAGAGTGTGATGCAGTTATAATGGCTGTAGGTCAGGCAGATAACCCTCTTGCATACAAAGATTTAGAAAACCTTAAAATAGATAAGTGGAATAACCTCTCTACCGTAGATAAAAAGTTTAGAACTAACGTTGAAGGAATATTTGCAGGTGGAGACGTTGTAAACGGTGGAGATACAGTGGTTGTTGCTATAAGACACGGTAGAGATGCTGCAGAAAGTATCCATGAATACCTTATGACAAAAGAGTGGAAGTACGGCGAAGATGAGTAAAATACTGCTGATACTACCTATACTACTTTACTTTGCTTCATCTATCAGTTTTTGGATATACCTTTTTACCAGAAATAGTAAAATCCAGAAATTAGGACATTCATTCTTTGGTGTTGGCTTCTTAGCCCAGCTTTTTATATTTACTCTCAAAGCTATTGATAAAAAAACAATTCCTTTATACTCATTGGAAGATTTAGTGACGTTTTTAGCCATGGTTTTAGCTGCCATATTCTATGGGTTCTCTTTTGTATACAGAAGGCAGCTTATAGAGTTTGGTTCTCTTGTATCGCCTCTTATTATGTTTTTACTGGCTTTTTCTATTCCACTTTCTCAGAACAACCAAAATTTGTATAACAACCCTTGGTTTTATCTTCACGTTGGGTCTTTGATTCTTTCTTACGGTTTAATTGTATTCTCTTCTATAGCGGCTTTGATTTATATACTTACAGACAGAGATTTAAAAAGGAAGAGAATAAACTCTTTTTTTGTGGTAAAGTTTTCTTCCTCTTTATCTTTGATTCAAAACCTTGAATACAAAGCCACAATTTTAGCTTTTATCTTCTTAAGTTTGGGACTAATAGCCTCATCTATCTGGACTGCTGTTTACGTTGGAAAACATTGGATTTGGGACGCTAAACAGGTTTTACTTTTTGTTTTATGGATTTTTTATGGGTTTGTGATTCATGCAAGGATTATAAAACATGTAAAGGGAAGGAAAGGGTCTTATCTGACCCTTGTTGGTAGCCTTTTCGCTTTTATAGTTTTTTGGCTTGTAGGCCATCCTACTTTTTAAGAAAATAGGAAACTTTAAATATTGGTATAAGTTCAAATCCTTCTTTCTTTAGATTCTCCTCTCCACCTTCTTCTCTGTCTACTATGGCTATAACACCTAAAACGTTTAAGCCAAAGTCTTTAGCAACTTTGCAAGCTTTTAACGAAGAACCAGCCGTTGTTACAACATCTTCCAAAATAAAAACGTTGTCGCCGGGTTTTACGTTGCCTTCTATCTGTTTTCCTGTTCCGTGTCCTTTTGGCTCTTTTCTCACAACAAAAGGTTTTATAGGGTCGTTGTTTATGTAAGAAATTAAAGATGTTGCGTAGGCTATCGGGTCTGCTCCAAGTGTAAGACCACCTACCGCATCAGGCTTTCTATCTTTTACCATCTGATATATTAAGTTTCCTATTATGTATCCTCCCTCTGGGTCAAGGGTTATAGTTCTTAAATCAAGGTAGTAGTTGCTCATTTTACCGGAAGATAGCTTAAATATCGGCTCATCTGCTACTTTTAACGCTCTTTCTCTAATGAGTTCTTCCAAACGTTTTTTAAAGTCCATCATTTACAGCTCCATCTTTATTTTATTTCTTATTTTGTAAACTTCGTTTAAATCTATTTCTGCCGAGACTATACCTTCATCGTTTTTTTCTATATCAAGTATATCTCCCCATGGAGAGTATATTGCAGAGTGTCCGGCAAGTTCTTTTTCACCAATCTTTCCTACCGTATCACTTACTATTACGTAAGACTGGGTTTCGATGGCTCTTGCTCTTGATAAGATTTTTAGATGCTCTACTCTTTCCTTTCCCCATTGGGCTGGCACGAGTATTATTTCAACGTCTTTTTTCCTTAGATGGTAGGATATGTTTGGAAATCTTAGCTCAAAACATATCATAAATCCAAGGTTTCCTGCTGAGCTTTCCGTTATGTCTATATGACTATTTTTCCCTGCTTTAAAGTATTTGTGTTCGTCTATCGGAGTAAACAGTTTTATCTTTGGTCTTTTTGCCGTAATCTCTCCGTTATCTATTATAAAACCCATGTTGAATATACTGTTCTTCTTTTTTTCTGGTAGTGTTCCGGCTATTACGAGATTTTTCTCTTTTGATATTCTTTGAAGTTCTTTGTATATTTTTGGTGTTTTTTTGGAGTGTTCAAGTAAGTTTTCGTTATCAAAGCCACAACTAAACATTTCTGGAAGTAAAACTAAAGAATCTGACTTAATCTTTTTAGAATTTAGAATATCGTAAACTTTCTGTGTGTTTTTATTGACGTTTCCAAGTTCTAAGTTAAGCTGTAATGCGTATGCAATCAATTTAAAACCTCATAAAAGTTTTTGGCTTTATATTTTATCATTTTTAATCCCTTTCTTCCTCTTTATCTCTGAAGATTAGTTTTATAGGTGCGTTTTCTAATCCAAGTAATTTTCGTAGGTTTGCTTCTAAAAATTTAACGTAGTTTTCTTTAAATCCTTCGGCTTTATTTACAAAGAGTAAAAAGGCTGGTGGTTTTCCTTCAAGTTGTGTAGCGTAGTATATCTTTAACGGCTTTCCTTGGTAAGAAGGTGGTTGTCTTAAGGCTAAAACTTGTCTTATAGCTCTGTTTAACTGTCCAGTTCCCACTCTCTTCCAAGCTTGCTGGTATACGTAGACTATCTTATTTAAAAGTTCATCTATTCCAATTTTCTTGGCTGCAGAAGTTAAAATTATCGGAGCGTAGCTTAAAAAGTAAAGCTTTTCTTTAACCTGATTTACCACTTTTTCAATTTCTTTTTCTTTTAACATGTCTATCTTGTTTATGACTATCACTGCAGGTTTGTACCTTCTTTGGATTAAACCGGCTATCTTTTGGTCCTGTTCGGTAGCTCCTTGTGTTGCATCTATTACAAGTGCTACAACGTCGGCTTTTTCTATAGCTTCTATGGACCTTCCTACGGAGAAAAACTCAACTCCATACTCTACCTTTGATTTTTTTCTTATACCTGCCGTATCCAAAAATAAAAATTTCTGTCCGTCTTTTTCAAATAGGGTATCAACTGTGTCCCTTGTTGTTCCGGGAATTTCGGAGACCAAAACTCTCTCTTCTCCAAGAATAGCGTTTAAAAGGGAAGATTTACCTGCGTTTGGCTTTCCTACGATAGCAACTTTTATGTAGTCCTGCTCTTCTTCCTCTTCTTCATACTCTAACTCTTTTTCGTAGTCTGGTATATGCTGGTATATCTTGTCAAGAAGTTCGGCTACTCCAAATTTTTGAATGGTAGATATAGGTACTACTTCATCGAATCCAAGCTCGTAAAACTCGTAGGCAAGTTTTTCTTTTTCTGGGTCGTCTATTTTGTTTACGGCAACTATAACAGGTTTTTCTGTTTTGTGTAGCATAGTTGCAATCTCTTTATCAAGGGGTGTTATACCTTGTTTTCCATCTACGACGAGAACTAAAAGGTCTGCTTCTTCTAACTCTTTCTCTACTTGCTTTCTTATGTAAGGAGCAAACTTATCTTCGTCGGACGTAATGTAACCACCTGTATCTACAACCTCAAACTTTACACCTCTCCAGTCAGTTGTAGATACGATTCTGTCTCTCGTAACACCGGGAATGTCTTCTACTATAGCTTTTCTCTTTCCAACAAGTCTGTTAAAAAGTGAAGATTTCCCAACGTTAGGTCTTCCAACTATCGCAACTCTAAACATTTTTTCTCCTTGATAAAAGGGTTTTTATTTTTTTAAATATTTTAACACTGATTTAATTTTTTAACGTTATGGTAAAATTTATCTAATTCTGACGGAGGTTGTAATAGATGAAAAAAGTAGGCTATGTTTACGATGATGTGTATTTGGAACATGATACTGGCAAAGAACACCCTGAATCACCGGATAGGCTTATATCGATAAACAAACATTTAGAGCCTATAAAAGATAAACTTATCTACATTCAACCAAGAAGGGCAACGGTTAAAGAGATTACGCTTATACACGATACTTATTATCCACAGGAGATAATGGATTTTTGTTATGCTGGTGGTGGTTATTTAGACCCTGATACCGGAGTTGGTCCACAATCTTACAATGCAGCAGTTATGGCAGTTGGAGCAGGATTAGAAGCTATAGACAAAATAAAATCTGGAGAAGTTGAGAGAGTCTTCTGTGCAGTTAGACCACCGGGACATCACGCCGAGAAAGATAAAGCCATGGGATTCTGTTTATTCAACAACATTGCCATAGCTGCAAGATACGCACAGCTACAAGGTTTTGAAAAGGTTTTTATCATAGATTTTGACGCCCACCACGGAAACGGCACCCAAAAAGCGTTCTATGAAGATGATACTGTGTTTTACTTTTCAACCCATGAGTATCCTTTTTATCCGGGAACCGGTTCAAAAGATGAGAAAGGAGCAGGTAAAGGTTACGGTTATACTTACAACGTTCCCCTACCAGCAGGAACAGGAGATGATGTTTACCTACATGTTTATCAGGAAGTTTTACCACCTTTAATCCAAAAGTTTAATCCAGACATAATACTCGTATCTGCAGGCTACGACCTTCACGAAGACGACCCGTTAACATACCTTGAAGTAACAACAGAAGGTGTAGGTAGTATAGTAGAGGCTATACTCAAAACAAAAAATGTACCCTTCCTTTTTATGTTGGAAGGAGGCTACAACCTAAAAGCCCTTGGAGAATGCGTTAAACTAACCATCGAAAAAATGTTAGAGATTTAAACAATGAAAAAACTTCAAGACTTAATAACCGATGAAAAGATAATCCACCAAGGAAAAAGCCAGATTGTTAAAGGTATAAGCAACAACACAGAAAAAGTAGATAAAGATTACGCCTTTTTTGCTATAAAAGGGACAAAGTTTGACGGTCATAACTTTGTAGAAGAAGCCATAAAAAAAGGAGCTACAACCGTTTTTATACAACAGCCAGAATTGGCAGAAAAAATAAAAAAAAGCTTTCCTGACGTAAACATCGTATTTTCAGAAAATACAAGAAAAAGCCTTGCTATAGCAGCCAACAAATTTTACGACGAACCATCAAAAAGTATAAAAATTTTAGGAATAACAGGAACCAACGGAAAGACAACAGTTTCTAACCTTTTAGCACAATACTACGAGATGGCAGGCTACAAAGTAGGTGTTATAGGAACCATAAACTACAGAGTTGCTGACGAAGTTATATCTTCAGGTCATACAACACCAGACCCTATAGAATGGTTTAAAACATTAAAAACAATGAAAGACAAAGGAGCTAACGTAGTAGTTGCCGAAGTTTCATCTCACGCAGCAGACCAACTTAGAGTTTACTCTACAATCTTCCGTGGAGGAGTGTTTACAAACCTAACACAAGACCACCTTGACTATCACAAAACCATGGAAAACTACTTCTTAGCAAAAAGAGAGTTTTTTAACCAGATACAACTTTTTAACCCTAACGCTATCGCAAGCATTAACTTAGACGACCCTTACGGTAAAAGAATTTACCAAGACTTTAAAGATAAAATAGATACGATAACTTACGGCTTAGAAAATGGAGATTTCAGAATAAAAGATTACAAACTTTCCCTGTTTCAAACAGAGTTTACAGCTTATTACCAAGGTAAAGATTTAACCTTTAAAACAAATTTAAGAGGATTTTTTAACATACTAAACATAGCAAGTGCAGTATCTTTACTGATAAAAGATAACTTTGAGTTAGACTTTCTGGTAGAAGCCACCCAAAAACTTAAACCGATAAAAGGAAGGTTTGAAGTAGTAGAAGGTAAGAACTTTATATGTGTGGTAGATTACGCCCATACTCCCGACGCATTGGAAAACATACTAAAATCTCTAAACGCTATAAAACAAAACAGAATAATTACGGTCTTTGGAGCAGGAGGAAACAGAGATAAAACTAAAAGACCGTTGATGGGAAACGTTGCAGAAAGACTGTCTGATATAGTCATTTTAACATCGGACAACCCAAGAGATGAAGAACCTATGGATATAATAAACGACATTCTGGAAGGTATAACAGACAAATCAAAGGTAATAATCGAAGAAGATAGAAGAAAAGCTATAGAAAAAGCAGTAAAAATAGCAAAAGATAACGATATTGTACTGGTTGCAGGGAAAGGACATGAAACTTACCAGATAGTAAAAGATAAAGTTTTACACTTTGACGACAGAGAAGTTATAGAAGAAATTCTCAAGGAGCTTTAAAATGCCTATAAAAACACCTTTTGTAGCTGTAGATGGAATAGTTAAAATCTTTGATAACGAAGACAGGTTTAAAGGGATAGTTCTTATAGAAAGGAAAAATCCACCTTACGGTCTTGCACTCCCCGGAGGATTTGTAGATATAGGAGAAAGCGTAGAAGATGCACTAAAAAGAGAGATGAAAGAAGAGATAAATTTAGATGTAGAGATAGTAAGACTCTTTAACGTTTACTCAAAACCAGACAGAGACCCAAGGTTTCATACTGTGTCGGTTGTTTTTATCTGTAAAGCCTACGGAGAACCTGTTGGTAAAGATGATGCAAAAAAAGCTTTTGTGTATAAACTTGAAGAGATACCATTTGAGAAACTCGTTTTTGACCATGCTAAGATTATCAAAGACTTTTTGAATAGTTGAAGTAAGATTAAAAATGGTTATAATAAATAATATGAGTAACTTTTTATAAAAGTTAGGAGGACGTAAAGATGATAATAGATGTAAACTCTGAAAACTTTTCTGAAGTTATTGAAAAATCTTATGAAAACGTAGTTGTTATCGATTTTTGGGCACCGTGGTGTGGTCCTTGTAGAGCTTTAAAACCAATCCTTGAAAAACTATCTAACGAGTTTGGATTTATACTTGCAAAAGTTAATACAGACGAAAACCCAGATATAGCCCAAGAGTTTGGAGTCCATGGTATACCGGACGTAAGGATAGTAAAAGATGGAAAAGTTGTAGATAAGTTTGTTGGAGCACTACCTGAAAGTCAGGTAAGAAACATAATCAGTAAATATGTAAAATCCCAAGCTGATAAAATTATAGAAGACGCAAATATGATGATACTTACTGGTAACAGAGAAGGAGCTTACCAACTTTACAAAGAAGCCGTAGAAAAGTATCCTGAAAACAAAAAACTAATCCTTGAAGCTGCAAGATTTATGATAAAAACTAACCATCTTGAAGAAGCAGAAAAACTCTTAAACAGGATAAAAGAGTACGATAAAGAATATTTCTCTCAAGCACAGGCACTAAAAGAGTTTATAGAGTTAAAGAAAGAGTGTGAAAACACAAATACAAATACAGAACTTGAAAAAATGTTTGCAAAAGCGTCCTGCTATGCAGTTGAAGAAAACTACGAAGAGGCTTTAAAACTATTTTTAGAGATAGTAAAGCAGGATAGAAAGTTTAAAGATGATGGAGCAAGAAAAGCTATGGTATCAATTTTCACTCTCTTAGGAGAATCCCATCCTCTAACAAAAGAATACAGAAAAAAATTAGCTATGTGGTTATACTGATGAAAGCTTTTCTTCTTTTCCTTTTTATCGTTTTTAACTTTTCTTTTGCAAGTGATTTTCTTTATAACTTTCAAAAAATTGTTTCCAACTCAAAAGGCTTTGAAGCCAGAATAACACAAAAGACTTACCAAGCCGGTTTTAAGAATCCAGATGTGTTTGTAGCAGAAGTTAAGGCAACAAAACCCTTAACTGTAAAGATAGATTACCAAAAACCTTACCAACAGACCATTTTTATGAACAAAGAAAAAATCGTTTTATACAACAAAGAAGAAAATCAGGCAGTTATAACTTCTCCTCAAAACAGTTTACTCATTACGGACGTTATAAGTATCTTTGTAGAAAATAAACCAATTGATAGAATATTCTCAGTATCAACCCTAAAAGAAAGTGATAAATACGTTGTATTAGACCTAAAACCAAAAACTCAAGATGATGTAAAATCCATTCAAATTACATTAGAAAAAGTAACTTACATACCAAAATCTATAACTGCTTTAGATAACGATGGAAACAAAATAGAGATTACTTTTGAGAACTTTAAGTATTACAACACCGCCTTAAACATAGATTTTAAACTACCGAAAAATACAGAAATAATAAAACAGTAGGTTTAACATGGTAAAAAAAGTAACTCTTTCTACAATAACTATTTTGACTTTTTTAACGGTATTTTTTCTCATACAAAACAACGTTAAGTATTCTTTAACGTTTGGATTTCTTGATTTAACTATTATCGTTTTTGCAATACTTGTTTGGTTTAACGATAAGTATTATAACGAGCAGATGTCGGAGAGAATCGTATCTTTTCCTAACAAAGAGATGATAAAAGATATACTTCAAAAACAGTCAAACATGTTACGTTTTGATAGGATAGAAGAGTTACCAGATGGATTTAGAGTTTATAAAGGAAAAGAACTTGTTATAGACGCTGTTTTTGAAAAAGATGAAAATGGCAACATACTTAACGTCGGGGGAAGATACGTAGTAAAGATAAAAGCACCGGAGTATGTTCTTCATAACATAGATAATGAGATATGGAGTCATATAGGTAAATAGCTTGCAAAAAAAGTTAAAGTTTCAAGATATAAAAGAAAAAATCAAAAACATAGAAAAAATCGGAGAAGGCTGGAGAGCATCAGTCTACAAAGGTATTTTTGAAGATAAAGTACTTTCCTTTAAGGTTGCTTTATCTGACTTACATAAGCATCCAATCCAAAAAGAAGGAATTATTCTACAACAAGTAAACAAACACGGTATAGGAAGCCCTCTTAGATTTTCTGGAGAAGACTTTATAGCATACGATTACATTGACGGAAAACCTTTAATCGAAGTAATCAATCAATCAAACTATCTAAATTTAATAAATCAACTTTTAGAACAAAGTTTTATACTGGATAAGCTTAAGATAGACAAGGGTGAGATGCATAGACCTTATACAAACGTCCTTGTTGATAAAGATTTAAAACTTTACCTTATTGATTTTGAAAGAGCTACTAAAAGTTTAAAACCTCAAAATGTTTTAAACGTTACACAGTTTATCCTTAGAGGAAAGGAAAGAACAGAAGATTTATTAAAACTCTTAAAAGAGTATAAACTAAACCAATCTGAAGATAACTTTTTAAGACTTAAGGATTATCTGATGAATATTTTGGTTGCGGGGGCAGGATTTGAACCTGCGACCTCCGGGTTATGAGCCCGGCGAGCTACCAGGCTGCTCCACCCCGCGATGTTAGTGCGCCCGGCACGATTCGAACGTGCGACCTACGGATTAGAAGTCCGTTGCTCTATCCAGCTGAGCTACGGGCGCGCCTTAGTTAATAGTCGGAGTGGCAGGACTTGAACCTGCGACCCCGTGCTCCCAAGGCACGTGCTCTCCCACCTGAGCTACACTCCGTATTCAAAAGAGATATATATTATATACATTTTTCGGTTTTTAGTCAAGTGTTTTTAAAGTTTTGAATGGCTTTTGTAATATCTTCTTTCGCTGCATTAGAGTCTTTAAAAGATTTTACCTTAACCCACTTACCAGATTCAAGCTCTTTGTAATGTTCAAAAAAGTGCTTTATTTTGTCTAAAGTAGCTTGTGGTAAATCGCTTACTTCCTTTATATTTTCAAAAGTTTTATCTAATTTTGATACTGGAACAGCTATAATTTTTGTATCAATACCTTCTTCATCTTCCATCTCAAGCATTCCTATAGGTCTTGCTCTTATAACACTTCCCGGAAACACAGGCTCTCTTGATATGACTAAAACGTCTGTAGGGTCTCCATCATCGGCTAAGGTATTTGGTATAAAACCGTAGTTAAATGGATAATACATAGCCGTAAACAAAAACCTATCTACAAAAACTGCTCCACTCTCTTTATCAACTTCATACTTTATACCACTTCCTTGAGGTATTTCTATTACCACATAAATATCTTCAGGTGGATTTTTACCTGCTGGAATTTTCTTTAAATCCATTCTTGCCCCCTTGATTTTAAGAAAAGGTTATAGATAAGAAGCTCCCGAGGAGGGATTCGAACCCCCGACCAGTCGGTTAACAGCCGACCGCTCTGCCAGCTGAGCTACTCGGGAATTAGTGATAAATATTATAACATACTCTTAAAATTTTGCAACATTTTTTTAAAAAACCCCCTTGGGAAATGGGGCTTTGTTTATATTAGATTTTTTTGTGGCAGAACCACCAGTCAAAGCAGTCATACTGTTTAGGTCTTTCTGCAGCTGTTTTTACGTCTGATGCTGGTGGAATGATTACTTCGTCCTTTATAAGTTCGTTGTTAGGCCAGTTAGCAGGTATTGCTACTTTGTTAGCGTCTGATACTTGAAGAGCTTTGACTGCTCTTATTATCTCGTCTATGTTTCTTCCTATCTCTTGTGGATAGTAGAGTATAAGTCTGATTGTTCCTTCTGGGTCTAATACAAACACTGCTCTTACAGTGTTTGTTCCCTTGTAAGGGCTTATCATTCCAAGAGATTTAGCAATTTCTCCCATATCGTCTGCTATGATAGGGAACGTAATCTCTACGCCAAGTTTTTCTTTAATCCACTCTACCCACTTAATATGGGAGAAAACTTGGTCTATAGAGAGGCCAATAAGTTCACAGTTTAACTCTTTAAACTGGTCTATTCTCTTTTGGAACGCTACAAACTCTGTAGTACAAACAGGTGTAAAGTCGGCTGGGTGGCTGAAAAGTACAACCCATTTTCCTTTGTAATCATCTGGAAAATTGATTACACCGTGGGTTGTTTTTACCTGTCTGTTTTCAAGCTTTTCTCCTAACACTGGAATTCTTCCTTCCATCTTTCTACCTCCCTGAAAAAGTTTTTTAGTTCCTTATTAGGAACTATTACTAATCATAGGGTGCTATTTCTAATTTGTCAACCTAAAAAAACATCTTACTGGTTTAAAAGCTCTACAGCTTTTAATATATCTAAACCTGCTTCTGTTATTGAGGTTTTTCCTATGTATCCTGCAAGTCTTGCTAAATGTACTTCTTTTTCGAAGGTTTCAGAGTCTAAACCTGAAACTTTTATTGCTTCTGCCCAGTTTTTAGGAAGTATTCTGACTTTTTGCTCTTTTTCATATAAGTTTCCAACTTGTTTTATAGCCATAAGTATTCTGACGATTATAGGGTTTATTGGATGTGCGAAACCTTCGGGAACTCCAGCAACAGCTCTTTTTATAAGTTTTCCGGCTTCTGTTAAGACTATAGCGTTATTTGGAAGGATATCTAATAATCCTCTTGCTTCAAGTTTATTTAATCCATACTGAACTTCTTCTTTTAGGGTTTCATCAAACTGATTGTATATTTCGTTTAAGAATATGCCATACTCTGGTAGTTTGTGGAGAATCATAAGCTCAAACCTTGTTAGGTGAGGTAATCTTTTTATGTTGTAAGCAAGCTCTTCGTATAGAAGACCTGTTTTTGTTGGATATCCACCACCTACTAAGTGTAGATTTAAAGCTTCTTCATACCAATGGTAGTTTGGAGAACCGAATTGTGTTTTTGTAATAGTAATAGCTTTTACCGCAGTAGATGTAATATCTCTTACACCTTTTTCTTTTATATCTTCTAAAACTTTCTTACCGTAATCAGTTAAAACGTAAACTGGTTTTCCTGTTCTTTCATCTACTTCCAAGGATATGAGGTTAAAAGCCTCTAATGTGTAGAGGGATTCTTTTACTGTATCATAAAGTTTTTCATACCATTGGTTTCCTTTTTCGTAGAAGTGTTTAAATAGATGTTCTATAGTATGTAATTCTGACCATTTTTTCTTTAACTCTTCTTTTTTCTGATAACCCATAGCTTGGTTTATTTTTCTACCATAGAAAGCGAGAAGATGTTTGTAATCTTTTAAAGGTTTTTCCATTAGGAAGTGAATTATCTCTTCCGCTGTAGGAATAATATCTGGATTACTCTTGTTATTTTCCCAGATGGCTTCTATACCTTTTAGAATCTCTTGGTCTAACGTTTCTATATCGAAGGTTTTTACAGGTCTGTATTCTTTTTCACTCCAAAGTTTATAAACTTCCAACAGATGTTCTCCAGCTGGTAAGATGTTACCTTCAGCATCTATGAATGCAAGTTCTGCAAGAACTTCTATCTGTTCTTGAGTAAGACCTTCTAAGCCAACGTCTAACAACTTTAATAGAGAATACATATAGTCTTCGTTTATAACGGTTTCTAAAGATGGTGCCATAGTTTGGACTGTTTTTTGGACTGCCTGACCTAAACCAGATAGTGTGTAAACGTCAGATTTTGGAACGGAGAAAGATATTAATCTCATAGATTCAAGTAAAAGTGGAAATCTGCCATGTTGTGGTAAGTTTTTGGTTTCAGCAGGTCCAGGTGGTAGAGATATTAAGTAGTTAGCAAGTTCTTTTGATATTTCTAACCTTGGTTTTGCGTTAGAGTAGATTTCATAAACTGCTTTTGCATATTCATTTATTTTCTTCTGCCATCCTTTTTTCTCTTCGTGAACTTCTGTTGCAAATCCTCTTTCTTTTAACGCATCGAAAGTTTCATCTCCGGTAAGGTCTCCGTTTTTTATAGCTGATTCTATCATTGCTATAACTTCTGAACCTATCCATCTAAACCTTTCATCCCACTGTGATGGGTGGTTTATAAGGTTTTTGTTTATCATCTCTTCTAAAAGGTATACTATGTTTCTTCCCCAATAGGTAAGGGTGTACTCGATAGGACTTTTACCTTGCTCTAAAAGATTTTGTAATTCAAGTTCGATGTAAGGTTCTTCTTCCGACCTTACACTGATTTGACATGCTAAGCCTTTCTGTTCCTGTGCTTTTGCATTTAGTAGTGCTAAAGCGTGTTCTTTTCTGATAATCATACGTTTCCTCCTTCTGTTTTAAATTTTTTTTATAAATTATAACACTTTATATTAGTTTTGTCAATATATTTTAGTATCTTATACTCAAGTCTCCTACATAAATGATTTCTTCAGTTTCTTTATCTACTTGTAAAATTAAAGACCCATCACTATTTAAACCTTTAACAATTCCAGATAAAACCATTCTGCCATCTTCGTAAACGGATACTTTTTCTCCAAGCCAGAGTAAATTTTCTTCTATGTCTTTCATATTAATGTAACAGGTTTTTATAAAGTCTGTGTAATCTTTTTCTATGTTGTAAAGTAGTTTTAGTAGTATTTCGCTTCGGCTAAATTCTTTACCTTCTTCTAACTTTAGTGAGGTAACTATATAGTTTAAATCCTCTGGAAAATCAAAGGTGTTTTGGTTAACGTTTATACCTATTCCTACGATAAGTTTTGTTATTAGGTTGTTTTCTATTGAGCTTTCTATTAAAAAGCCTGCCAGTTTTTTACCGTTAAGGTATATGTCGTTAGGCCATTTTATCTTTAAATCTTGGTTTGTAAACTCTTTCAATGTTTTGAATGTGCTGTATGGAAAAAGTAGGGAAAACTTTGATAGATGGGTCACTTCCAAGTTTGGTTTTAGAACTATTGAAAAGTAAAGACCTTTATACTTGGAGCTAATCCATTTTCTTCCTTTCCTTCCTTTACCGGCAGTTTGATTTTCTGCCAGTATTACGCTACCGTTTGGAAGGTCTTTTGATTTGGCGTAGTTGTTGGTAGAGTCTATCTCTTCAAAGTAATGGTAGTTTTTTCCTATAAAGTTAGTTTCTAAAGCCGGTAGTATTTCTGTTGGTAATGGTTTATCTGGGCTTTTTATTATTTTGTAACCTTCTTTGTCTGAGTGTATCTCATAACCCAGAGTTTTAAGTTTGGTGATTTTTTTCCATACTGCTACCCTTGATGTGCCAAATATTTTTGCCAGCTCTTCTCCCGACAGTTTTTTTTCTTTTAGAAGTGTTATTAACTTAATTTCGTCTATCATTAGTCTGCCTTTAGTATGCTTAGGAAAGCTTCCTGAGGAAGTTCTACTTTTCCAAACTGTTTCATTCTTTTTTTACCTTCTTTTTGTTTTTCCAGTAATTTTTTCTTTCTTGTTATGTCTCCTCCGTAACATTTTGCTAAAACGTCTCTTCTTAAAGGTGCTATCCTTGTTGCGGCTATAACTTTAGAGCCTATGGCTGCCTGTATTTTAACTTCAAACAACTGTCTTGGTATTACTTCTTTCATTTTATCTACTAAGTTTCTACCTACTCTGTAAGCTTTATCTCTATGGACGATAAAAGATAGGGCATCAACAGGTTCGTCGTTAATAAGTATATCCATCTTAACAAGGTCTCCTTCTCTGTATCCTATAAATTCGTAATCGAAAGATGCATAACCTTTTGTGGCTGTTTTCAGTTTATCGTGAAAGTCAAACAGAACCTCTGCAAGTGGTAGCTCATACCTTAACAGGACGGTTTTTGGGTCTATATACTCAAAACTTTTTTGTATTCCTCTTTTTTCTTGGACAAGTTGCATTATGGCTCCCACGTATTCGGAAGGTGTGATTATGCTGGCTTCTATGTAAGGTTCTAAAATTTTGTCTATGTAGTTTGGTGGTGGTAGTTGAGATGGGTTTCTTACTTCTATCTCTTCTCCTTTTGTAGTTATTACTTTGTATATAACGTTTGGTGCCGTCGTGATAAGCTCTATATCGTATTCTCTTTCTAATCTTTCTTGAACTATCTCAAGATGTAAAAGTCCCAAAAATCCACATCTAAAACCCATTCCTAAAGCTGGTGAAGATTCTACTTCGTAAGTTAAAGCTGCGTCGTTTATAGAGTATCTTTCTAATGCATCTCTCATATCTTCAAAGGTTGTTGAGCCAGTTGGGTATAAGCCGGCATAAACCATCGGTTTTGCAGGTCTAAAACCTTCTACCGGCGCGTCTGTAGGTTTTTTTGCATCTGTTATAGTGTCTCCTACTCTAATGTCTCTTACGTCTTTTATAGCTGCTGCAACGTATCCTACGTCTCCGGCTTGTAGTAAGTCTAACTTGGTCATTTTTGGAGTTTGAGCTCCAACTTCCGTTACTTCAAACTCTTTTCCTGTAGACATAAGTTTTATTTTCATTCCCGGTTTTACAGAACCATCTATCACTCTTACGAAAGCCACAGCTCCCCTGTAAGGGTCGTAGTAAGAGTCAAAAATTAGTGCCTTTAGAGGTTTGTTTTCATCTCCTTTTGGTGGTGGTATTCTTTTTACTATTGCTTCTAAAATATCTTCTATCCCTATTCCTGCTTTACCTGATGCTAAAATAGCTCCTTCAGGGTCAAGTCCTAAAACTTCTTCAATCTGTCTTTTTATCCTGTCTACGTCTGCAGAAGGAAGGTCTATTTTGTTTATAACTGGTATTATCTCAAGGTTTAGATTTAATGCTTGCCAAAAAGTTGCTATCGTTTGAGCTTCTATTCCTTGAGTTGCATCTATCAAAAGTAAGGCTCCTTCACATGCTGCTAAAGACCTTGATACCTCGTATCCAAAATCTACGTGTCCGGGTGTGTCTATAAGGTGTAAGGTGTAATCTTTATACTTTAACCTAACTGCCTGAAGTTTAATCGTAATTCCTCTTTCTCTTTCTATGTCCAGTGTGTCCAGAAGCTGTTCTTTCATTTCTCTTTTTTCAAGTGCACCTGTAAACTCTATAAGTCTATCTGCTAACGTAGATTTTCCATGGTCTACGTGGGCTATTATAGAAAAGTTTCTGATTTTTTCCATTCTTTCACTCAAGTCTGAACACCTCTTTAAGAAAGTATATTTTTCTGGAATTTATATTTTATCATTTTAGTAAGTGTGTCTGTTGAGAATCTTAAAAACAGGTAAAGTATTTCAAATATATTATTACGAAAAGATATATTATAGTAGATAAATATATTTTCTATAAGGAGAACTTAAATGGAAAATTTAGAAGTAAAAAGAAAAGTGGAAGAGTTTTTAGAGGAAGAGGGTGTTATCTTTCCAAAAGGTCCTATAAACGAGTTTTATTCACAGTTTGTCAAGCTTTCTGGCTTTGGTATAGGGGGTTTGCTCACATTCTCAGGTAAAAAGGCTGGAAAGTTGGCAGGTGGTTATATAAAAAAGATGGCTCAAAACGATAATTTATCTCCAAAAGAGTTATTAGACTATGTATTTAATTTTCTTGAAGGTTCAGGAATAGCAAAAATTGAAAGTTATGATGTTCAGAATGATAAAATAGTAATCAAAGCCAAAAATTCTATATTTGCTCAAGGTGTAGAGAATAAAAAGCCTATATGCATGCCTTTAGCAGGTGCTTTATCTGGAGTTTTTGAAGAAGTTTTAGACCAAGAATGGGAATGTAAGGAAGTCGAGTGTCAAGCTCAGAAAAAAGAAAACTGTATTTTTGAGTTAAAGCGGAAAAGTTGATTTAATGGTTTAAAAATCTTAATCGTTTCAATCGCAAGTTTTTGATTAAAAATGGTAAAATATTCTTTTAATTCTTAACTTTGAGGTAAATTTTTTTGTATAGAGTTTTAGCTGTAATTTTGGCGTTTTTTGCCGTTTTTATCTTTGGATTTTCTATATACGCTTTTCTTATCACAAGAGACCTTCCCGATGTAAGACAACTTGAAAACTGGAAGCCACCGGAAGCTTCTGTTATACTTGATTATCAAGATAAAGTCTACAATGAACTTTACGTTCAAAAAAGGTATTACGTTCCGATAGAGAAGATACCAGATTACGTTAAAAAAGCATTTATAGCTACGGAAGATAAAAGTTTTTATTCAAACCCGGGTATAGATATATTTGGAATTTTGAGAGCTGCTATCAAAAATATTATCAAAGGTGTAGCTGCCGAAGGTGGAAGTACAATATCACAGCAACTTGTAAAAAACCTGTTTCTAACCCCAGAAAAAAGCATTTCCAGAAAGATAAAAGAGATGGTTTTAGCCATAAGGTTAAACAAAGTATACAGTAAAGATAAAATTCTTGAGATGTATCTAAACCAGATTTACCTTGGTCAAGGTAGTTATGGAGTTGAAGCTGCTGCAAGGACTTACTTTGGAAAAAGTGTATCTAATATAAACTTATGTGAGGCTGCAGTTTTGGCAGGTCTTCCAAAGGCACCTTCAAAGTATAATCCATATGCAAATCCAGATTTAGCTGAAAAGAGAAAACAAGTTGTTCTTCAAAGAATGTTGGAAGAAGGTTATATAACTCAGGAAGAATATCAAAAATGTGTAGAAAGGCCTATTAAACTTGCAGGAATAATCAGGTCAGATAACTTTAACGACTATTTTACTGAAGTTATAAGACAGTGGATTGTTGAAAAATACGGAGAAGAAGCCGTAAGTCAAGGTGGTCTTAAGATATACACTACGATAGATACGGCTTTGCAGATGTATGCTCAAAAGAGAGTCCAGCAGTGGCTCGAAGATTTACAAAACAGAGTAGGATTTCCAAAGTTATCTAAAGAAGATATAGACTATCTAAAAGATAAGTATGAGAATCAAAAGGTTTCTCCGGAAACCTTGATTAAAAATTACATATACGTAGCCAAGATAAACGAAGTTTCAAAAGGAAAGATAAAATTTTCCATAGACCAGGTAAATGGAGAAGCTTTTGTAAAATCTGCGTTTAACCTTAAACCGGGAGATTACGTATACGTTAAGTATATGGAAAATGGCTCTTTTAAAGTTTTACCATTTTTAGAGTCTGCAGTGGTTTCTATAGATTCTAAGACTGGTGGAATAAGGGTTTTAATAGGTGGATACGAGTTTAGAAAATCACAGTTTAACAGAGTTTTACAAAGCAAAAGACAGCCCGGTTCTGCTATAAAACCTATCATATACATGGCTGCACTTCTAAACGGTTATACCCAAATCTCTTACTTGGAAGATAAACCTATAGGTTTTTGGGATTACAGTCGGAATAAAGAGTGGGTTCCTAAAAATTACGATGGTAACTACTACGGAACAGTTACACTTAGAAAAGCTTTGGCTAAAAGTTTAAACGCAGCAACGGTTTACCTACTTACTCAAATAGACTTTGACCCTGTTTTTTCCGTTGCTTCCAAAGTGGGAATAAAACAGAAACTTCCAAGGTATTACTCTCTTGCTCTTGGGTCAGTTGAAATTACACCTATAGAACTTGCAAATGCATTTGCTACCTTTGGAAACTATGGAACCAGATGCGAACCTTTCTTTATAAGAAAAGTTGTAGATAAAGAAGGAAATATACTTTACCAGCAAGAGCCAAGATGTGAAGAAGTGCTTCCAAAGCCTGAATCTGCAGTTATGGTAGATTTACTTAGAGCAGTGGTCCTTGAAGGGACTGCTGTAAAAGCATCATCTATGCCTGTGCCTGTAGCAGGTAAAACAGGGACAACAAACGACTATGCTGATGCTTGGTTTGCAGGTTTTGACCCAGACCTTACAACTGTCGTTTGGGTAGGCTATGATAAAAGGAAACCTATAGGAAAAGGAATGGCTGGAGCCGAAGCCGCTTTACCTTTATGGATGGATATAATGAAATACGCTAATAGAAGAGGTGTTTATAAAGAATTTCCAAAGGTTGAAGGAACGGTTTACATTCCGATAGACCCAATAACAAACAAAGTTGCTAACAATAACTGTCCGGGTAAGTATATACTTTTTGTTGAAGGAACTTACCCTACCGTAGACTGTGATGGAAATCAAGTAGACTTTTCTCAACTTTTTGCAAAACCAGAAGAACAACAACAACCTCAAGAACCTCAAGAAAATCAACCAAACGTAGAAACAAATCCACAACCACAAGAAAATACCCCATCAACAGATGATACAACGAAAGATAATATAATAGATATACTAAAGAGTAGGTAAGGAGACACAATGAAAAAATATACTTTTCCAGATGAAAGAGGCTACTACGGACAGTTTGGTGGAAAATATCTACCAGAAACGTTGATACCAGCTTTAGAAGAGTTAGAAGAGCAGTATTTAAAGATAAAAAACGATGGAGATTTTAAAAGGGAGCTTTTATATTACCTAACGGAGTATGCAGGAAGACCCACACCGTTGTTTTTCGCATCAAGGTTAACACAACTTGTTGGTGGAGCTAAGATATACTTAAAGAGAGAAGACCTTTTACACACTGGAGCCCATAAGATAAACAACACACTTGGTCAAGTTCTTCTAACAAAAAGGATAGGTAAGAAAAGAATAATAGCCGAAACGGGAGCTGGACAGCACGGAGTATCTACGGCAACGGCTGCTGCCCTTTTTGGTCTTGAGTGCACAATCTACATGGGAGAGGAAGACGCAGAAAGGCAAGCTTTGAATGTTTTTCGTATGAAACTACTTGGAGCAAACGTAGAGATAGTAAAGTCTGGTAGCAGAACTCTAAAAGATGCCGTTAACGAAGCTTTGAGAGACTGGGTAACCAACGTAAGGACAACCCATTACATAATAGGTTCTGCTTTGGGACCTCACCCTTTCCCTATGATTGTTAGAGACTTTCAGTCCGTAATAGGAGAAGAAGTTAAAAATCAGATACTTGAAATAGAAGGAAGGTATCCAGATGTTATAGTAGCGTGTGTAGGTGGTGGTAGCAACGCTATAGGTATTTTTTATCCTTTTATAGAAAATGAAGAAGTTGAGCTTGTAGGTGTTGAAGCTGGAGGTTATGGTTTAGAGACTGGTATGCATGCTGCAAGCATATCAGGTGGAAACGTTGGAGTGTTGCACGGTATGAAGTCATACTTTTTACAAGATGAATGGGGTCAGATAGAAACGACACATTCTATATCTGCTGGATTAGATTATCCCGGAGTTGGTCCGGAGCATGCATTTCTTAAAGAAATCGGAAGAGCTAAGTATATAACTGCAACCGATGAAGAAGCTTTAGAAGGCTTTTTACTTCTATCAAGAACTGAAGGTATAATACCTGCTTTGGAAAGTGCCCACGCAGTAATAAAAGCTGTAGAGATAGCAAAAAGTATGGATAAAAATCAGTGTGTAGTTGTAAACTTGTCTGGTAGGGGTGATAAAGACGTTCAATCTGTCAAAAATCTTTTAGATACAGATAAAGACCTTTACGAAAGATTAATAAAAAAATTGAAGGAGAAATACGGAGTCTGATGGAAATAATACTTCCAATTGCCCACGTTCAGGTTAATGTAATCTACCTTGTAATTTTAGGAGTTGTGGTAGGTGTTTTATCTGGTATGCTTGGTATAGGTGGTGGCATCATTTTAAACCCTGTTTTGATAAATCTTAATATTCCTTCTGTTGTTGTTGTTGGTTCTTCTATTAGTCAGATAGCCGGAGCTTCTTTATCTGGTTTTTTAACTTACTTAAAGTCTAAAGTTGTAGATACAAAGATGGGACTTTACATAGTTGTTTTTGGGTTTGTAGGGGGTTTTACAGGTGTATTACTTATAAATTTTCTAAAGAGTTTAGGTTATGTAAAAACGTTTGTTTTAGCAATTTACGTTGTTTATTTACTTCTTCTTGGAACGTTTATACTTGTAGAAAGCATAAAAAACAAAAATAAATCTGAACCGCCTAAGATACCAATGTTTATACAAAAACTACCTTTTAAAACTCAGTTTAAAACAGGAGAGATATCTATGCTGCTACCTGCTTTTGCAGGTTTTCTTTCTGGATTTCTTGCGTCTGTTATGGGTATAGGTGGTGGAAACCTTATAACTCCTGTATTAATGTATCTTGGTGGCTACGAAGTTGTAAGTGCAGTAGCTATAAGCATGTTTCAAATGGTTTTTGTGGCATCTTTCCTTGCATTTTTCCACTCTTATATAAACCACGGTGTAGATATAGTTCTTGTTTTAATTCTTATACTTGGTTCTTCTTTTGGTGCTGTGTTTGGTGCTATCATAGCTCAAAGGATAAACAAGTTTTACATAAAATTCCTTCTTGCTATAATTATGCTTTTAGTTGCATTCTTTAGTTTCTATCAACTTGTAAGTAGTGCTAAAAAAGAAATCTTTGTTGTTCAACCTACAAACTTTTTTGCAAAACTCCTTTTAGAGCATCCTGTCTTATATTCTTCTTTTGTAGTTGTCTCTGCTTTGATTCTTAGTTTTATTGTGAGTATAATAACCTTAAGATTAAAAAACTTTATAATAAGAAGACTACAACGAAGAGGTGTTTTAAGATGAGAAGTTTGTCCTTTTTGTTTTTAATTAGTTTGGTATCCATATCTTTTGCCATGTCCGACAAAGAAAAGCTGGTAGCAAAAGCTGAAGATATTAAAAAAGTGACAGTTCAAGATACGGCTAAGATAGAAGGTATCAAGTTTTACACTCAAAAAAACTCTTACCTTAAAGGTGAGGAAGTTTGTTTTATATTTGAAAATAGTTCAAAAACAGATATACTTCTTCCTTCGGCGGCTCCTTTTGCAATTTTTGAAAAAACTAAGCCAGAAGTTGCTATATACTCTCCTACATCGGCTCAGGTAATAACTAATGTTAAACCTAACGAAAAAAAGCAGTGGTGCTGGAATCAAAAAGACCAAGAAGGTAAAGAGGTGTCTTCCGGTGATTACTTTGCAAGGATAACGTTTTTTGATAAATCTGGCAACAAATACTTTTTAAAATCGGAGTTTAGTTTAAAGATTAAATGAATTTTATCAAAAATACGATAATATTTTCTTTTGCAACGTTTATTAGCCGTATACTTGGTTATATAAGAGATGCCGTTGTAGCTTACTACTTTGGTTCTAACCAGATAACTGATGCTTTTTACGTAGCTTGGCGTCTTCCAAATACATTAAGACAGCTTGTAGCCGAAGGTAGTTTTAACGCTGCTTTTATTCCTATCTACACTCAAGAGTATCAAAAGTCTCCAGAAAGTGCAAAACAATATGCAGCTTCTCTTTTTAGTTATTACACGTTGGTTTTGTCTGTTATAACGGTTTTTATAGTTATCTTTGCAGAAGGTTTTGTTAAAGTAATTGCTCCCGGTTTTGCAGATAAAGGAAACCTTCAACTTACAGCCGAACTTGTAAGGATAGTTTTTCCTTACTTAATTTTGATAGGCTGGACTTCTTTTTTTATGGCTTTACTAAACACAAAAGACAGATTTTTTATAACAGGTATAGCTCCGGCTTTACTGAACTTGTCTTTTATATTTAGTTCAGTGTTTTTGTCTGCATACTTAGGAATATACGCTCTGGCAGTTGGGGCTTTGGTTGGTGGGCTTTTACAGTTTTTAATTCAACTTCCACAAAGCTATAAAGAAGGTCTTCTTTTTAAACCTACTTTGAAAAAACATCCAGCCATCAACACAACATTAAAAAAGATGCTTCCAGCTTTTGCATCTTTTGGAGTAAGCCAGTTTTCTTTTGTTATTGATACTGTCCTTGCTTCGTTTTTATACACTGGAGCTGTAACTTATCTATACTATGGCAACAGGATTTTTCAACTACCTCTTGGACTTTTTATCATAGGACTTGGGAATGCTTTACTGGTTTCCTTATCAAAACATTTTGCAGAAAAAAACTTTCAATCTTTTAACAGAGATTTGACTTTGAGTTTTAAAATGTCTTTGTTTGTGTCTATTCCTGCCATGGCAGGTATGGTTTTCCTTGGAAAGGAGATAGTGGAGCTTTTACTTGTTAGAGGAGCTTTTACTTATCAAGATGCTTTGCTGACTTACTACGCCCTTGTTGGTTATGCTGCAGGTCTTCTTGGGTATGCTTTTACAAGGCCTTTTAAAAGTGCATACTTTGCTACAGGTGATACAAAAACGCCGTTGATTTCTACGGTTGTTGGTTTGCTATCAAGTATGCTTTTTGCAGTTTTATTTACGTTTGTTTTTAAATGGGGAGTCTTTGGTTTGGCTTTAGCATCTTCTTTAGGTGCTTACGTAAATTTCATTTACCTATACTTTCACTATAAATACAGTGTGGATTTAAAAAGTATTTTTGTATCTTTTTTAAAGGTTTTAATTTCTACGGTTTTGATGGTAGTTTTTATAGAGTTTATCAAGGTTTTAAATGTTAGTCTTGCAGTTAAGGTTTTTGCCGGGGTTGTTTTGGGTGGAGTTTTATACATAGCGGTAAATTTTTTGCTAAAGGAAGAGTCTACGGTTTTACTGTTTAATATGGTAAAGAGAAAGTTATCTAAGTAGTGTAAGCCTATATTCTACAGAATTTAAACAAAAAACTTTGATAGTCAAAGCCGTTTTACTGATAGTTATAACTTTATATCCCACATAGTTCAGACAAAAACTAATTCAAATATCCAGTCGCAATACCCTATAAAGCGGGTTAAACTCTAAGATTGCAATTATCCGTATGTTTTACATTTAGGAGTCGCAATACCCTATAGAGCGGGTCAAACTTTCATCAGAAACTCAGCTAAAAGAACTATCGTAGTGTCGCAATACCCTATAGAACGGGTTAAACAAGAATTTTTTGGTAATTGTGATTGTTGTTATAACGAGTCGTAATACCCTATAGAACGGGTTAAACCCGTAAAAATTTACAATATAATGTTAAACGAAATTTTTTAAAAAGTCAATACTTTAAAAACATACTTTAAATCAGTATGTAAGTCTGCAA
>PNIU01000066.1 GCA_002878035.1 Sulfurihydrogenibium sp. | reverse complement strand
GTTATTCCTGACGAGCTTGAACTAATAAAAGAAACTATGATAGATATGGCAGATAATAAAAAGTGTTGTCTGATACTTACAACAGGTGGAACTGGACCTGCAAAGAGAGATGTAACTCCAGAAGCTACCGAGGCTGTCTGTGAAAAGATGATGCCCGGATTTGGTGAGCTTATGAGACAGGTTTCACTACAACAGGTTCCAACGGCTATACTGTCAAGGCAGACTGCCGGAATAAGAGGAAGTTGTCTGATTGTTAATCTACCGGGAAAACCTCAATCTATAAAACTCTGCCTTGATGCAGTTTTTCCTGCTATACCTTACTGTATAGAGCTTATAGATGGACCGTTTATAGATACGGACCCGTCAAAAGTAAAGGCTTTTAGACCTAAAAAGTAGTTTTTACTTTTTAACTTTTTCAAGCTGTGCTTTTATAGATTCTATAAGGTCGTTGTATATTGATTTTACTTGGTAGGCTTTACTTATAAGGTTTTCTTCTTTTAGGCTTTCTGCTTGTTCTATAAGTGGTAATATTTCAATCTGTATCTTAGTTATATACTCTTCAAGGTCTGCTTTTAATTCTTCTTCAGTTAAACTTTCTATATTACATATGTAGGATTGATAGGTTATATTGGCCGATATTAGATGGTGTTTAAGTTGTTGTTCTAAATCACCTCTATCGCTTCCTGCTTTAGTAAAGTCTGCCATGTTAATCTCCACAGTTTTTGTTTAAAACTATTTATAACATTTTTCGTTTTAAAAGTTTATGATAAATGCAAGGTTGGAAGTTTTATAAATTTTTTTTGTAAATGTTTAAGGTGTTGTAAAGTAGCATGGCAACGGTCATAGGTCCAACACCACCGGGAACTGGGGTTATAGCGTAAGCTTTTTCTTTTACGTTTTCAAAATCAACATCTCCCACTATCTTGCCATCTACTCTGTTTATTCCGACATCTATAACAACCACTCCTTCCTTTACCATATCGGCTGTTATAAGTTTTGGCTTTCCTACGGCTACAACGAGGATATCGGCTTTTAATGTATGGGATTTAAGGTCTTTTGTGTTTTTATGGCAAACGGTAACTGTAGATTTTTCATCTTTTAAGAAAAGTAAAGACATAGGTTTACCAACTATATTACTTGCTCCTACGACTACAACGTCTTTACCGAAGGTATCTATGTTGTAATGCTCTAAAAGTTTTATAATTCCAAAAGGTGTGCAGGGGACTATACCATCACTTCTTCCTGTTGCAAGTTTACCAACGTTTAAAGGATGAAATCCATCTACGTCTTTTTTGGGGTTTATGGCTTCTATAATCTCAAGGGTGTTGATGTGGGAAGGAAGTGGAAGCTGAACGAGTATGCCATCTACCTCTTCATCGGCGTTTAACTGACCGATAAGGTCTAAAAGCTCTATCTGGGTTATGTTTTCTGGTAAGAAGAAAGGTTTTGAGTTTATACCAACACTTTGACAGTCTTTTATTTTTTTGTTTACATAAATCTGACTGGCTGGGTTATTTCCTACCAAGATAACGGATAAAGTAGGTCTTCTATAACCTTTTTGAACGTAGTAATCTACTTCCTGTTTTATCTCTTCTTTTACTTTTTCGGCTAATGTCTTTCCATCTAAAAGTATCATTTACACTCCCTAATGTTTGAAATGTCTCATTTTGGTAAAAATCATAGCTATTCCGTGTTCGTTGCAAGCTTGTATAACTTCATTGTCCCTTATTGAACCTCCCGGTTGTATGACTGCTTTTATTCCATACTTTGCTGCAAAATCTATACTGTCTCTAAACGGGAAAAACGCTTCAGAAGCTAAAACGCTTCCTTCCAACGGAAGAGAAAACTCTTGGGCTTTTTTAACGGCTGTTTCGAGGCTATCTACTCTTGACGTTTGTCCTACTCCAATACCAACAGACCTTCTGTCTTTAGCTATGACAACTGCGTTTGATTTAACATGTTTTACTACTTTTAACGCAAATATTAAGTCTTCTAACTCTTTTTCTGTAGGTTTTCTTTCCGTCACAACTTCGAGAGTTTCGTAAAGACCTTTGTCTCTATCTTGGACCAAGTAGCCACCTGTCAGTCTTTTTAAGTCTTTTCCTACAATCTCTTTGTCAAAGTTTTTTATTTTAACAACTCTTAAATTTTTCTTTGTTTTTAATATATCCAAAGCTTCTTCAGAAAAAGATGGTGCAACTACAACCTCTAAGAATAACTCCGTTAGAGCCTTTGCTGTTTTTCCATCAAGCTGTCTGTTAAAGGCAACTATTCCACCAAACGCTGATTTAGGGTCTGTTTGTAAAGCTAACTGATAAGCTTCGTATAGGTTATCCCTTTCTGCAACACCGCAAGGGTTGTTATGCTTTACTATAACGCAAGCAGGATTTTCAAACTCTTTAACTAAAAGTAAAGAGGCTTCAACGTCAAGGTAGTTGTTGTAAGACATCTCTTTACCTTGTAAAATTTCAGAATCGGCAACAGAAAGTCCTTCTTCAATAGGATTAACATATAAAGATGCCTTTTGGTGAGGGTTCTCTCCGTATCTGAGATTAGTTTTCTTTCTCATAGGTATGGTTAACTCTTTTGGAAAGTCTTCGTTTATTCCGAATTTTTCATTTAAAACGGTTGCTATTATACTGTCGTATAAAGCAGTATGTCTGAAAGCTTTTAAAGAGAGGAGTTTTCTTGTATCTATGCTAACATCTCCGTTTTCTTTTAGTTCTTTGATTACGGTCTCGTAATCGTTAGGGTCCGTTATGATTGTAACAAACTTGTAGTTTTTTGCAGCTGCACGAACCATCGCAGGTCCGCCAATGTCTATGTTTTCTATAATTTCATCTAAATCTGCACCTTTTTTTACGGTTTCTTCAAAAGGATAAAGGTTTATGGCAACTATGTCTATGGGTGTAATATCATTTTCGTTAAGTTGTTTTAGGTGTTGTGGGTTATCGCGTATGGCTAAGATGCCACCGTGTATTTTAGGATGTAATGTTTTTACTCTACCATCTAAAATTTCTGGAAAACCTGTAATCTGTGATACTTCCAACACTTCTATACCGTTTTCTTTTAAATGTTTTGCCGTGCCAGAAGAAGAAACTATTTGATAACCAAGGTTTACAAGTTCTTTTGCAAATTCTACGATGCCTGTTTTATCGGATACAGATATTAAAGCTCTCTTCAATTACTCCTCCTGTTTATCGGTTTTTTGTTCTTCTTGAAGTGATTGTTTTATTATATCTTCCATTATATTTGCTAAAATCTCTCCTCTTTGGTAGATTGTGTGCTCTTTTAAGGCTCTTTCTCTACCTGCTTTTGCTATCTCTTTCATCTCTTCTTGGGCTTCTTCAAGGTAGTAAGCAACCTTTCCTTCTATCTCGATAAAGTCTATTGGGTGGTAGGTAATTATTTCTTTTTCTGGTGTAAAGAAGGATTTTGAAGAAAGTCTATCTTCAACAAACGTTAAACTTCCAGATGCTACACTGTCAAAAACAGTAAAACCAAGTCCGGAAGGTATAAAAGGTGGTTGGCTTAGTAGGGCTATTTTAGACCTTGACAGAAAATCTATTATATCTTTCTGAGATACTATATCTTCGTAGACTACTACGTTTTCTTTTGGTTCTCCTATTACCGGTCCTAAAACGTTTACTTCGTAGTTTTCTATTGAATCGATTATAGACCATCTTCTAAGATACATAGCGTAAAGACCTATCTCTGTAAGTAAAGCCATAAAGTCAGTTTCGTTTTCTTGTTGGAACTGTATCAAAGCAGCTTGAAAATCTGGGTTAAGCTGGGAGATAAGGTATCCTACCGCAAACCTTATAGGCATATCAGGGTTTCTGTATATCATTCTTCCAAGTTCTACTGCAAATCCTAACAGGTTTGGGTCAAACCTTTCTTGCCACTGACTTTCTATTATGTTTGGGTCTGTAACTGGTCCTACGAAGGCTATCTCAAACTCTTTTTCTTTTAAAGGTGGAATCTTTGATGGGTTAACTCCGGGTGGTATAAAAGCAACGTTTTTTCCTGCAGACCTTAACCACTGGGTATGCTCTATATCTATAGTAGCGTATAGTATCTGGTTTGATTGTAATATAGGTTTTAGTTTTGTAAAGTGAATCATAGGGTCGTCGATAAACCAACTGATGTGAATGTTTCCGAGTATGTCGCAGAAAGGTTGCTGTTGACCTTCCCTCTCGGCGTATATCATACCATCAAGGTTTAGGTCAAATGTGAAAAGTGGCTTATACTCAATTATCTGGTTTATAACATCTTGGACGTTTTCAGCCGTTAGCTCGATTATCTTAACTTCAAAGTTTCTTGCAGATAAGGATTTTGCAAGACCTTCCAGTATTAATTCAGACATCTGTCTTGGGTCTGGAGTCTTTAAAAATACGACTCTTGGTTTTGTAATTTTTACTTCTTCCATGGTTTCTCCTCTTTTATTTTACCTTTCGAAAATTTCTATTTTTGCTCCTTCCGTATCTACGTCTAAGACTTTGTATTGGGCTTTTATTGAAACTTCTTTGAAAGCATCTACCATGGCTTGTCCTATTTTGTCAAAGTTTTCCGTAGCCAAAGCCAACATGGTGCTTCCAGCTCCACTTAAAGATGCTCCGATGGCTCCGTTGTCGTAGGCACTTTCGATTACTTTATCAAAGTTTGGTATAAGTTTTTTTCTGTAAGGTTGATGTAGCCTATCTTCCATAGCTACCTTTAACAGGTCAAACCTTTTTTCTTCTAAGGCTCTTATGAAGAGTGTGGCTCTTTGAAGGTTAAAGATTGCATCTTTCAAAGGAACGTTATCTGGTAAAACTGACCTTGCAAGCTCGGTGGAAAGTTCAAAATCAGGTATTACAACTACGGCTTTTATCTCTTTTGGAAAATCTACCTTTGTGTAGTAGGTTTTTCCTTCAGTTTTTAAGGCTGTTATAAATCCTCCTTTCCAAGCTGGAAGAAGGTTGTCTGGATGGGGTTCAAACATGTAAGCTACTTTAAAAAACTCTTCATCTGTAAGAGTTTTTTTATGAACGGCAAATCCGGTAAGGATTCCTGCAACGATAGCAGTTGCACTACTACCAAGACCTCTTGCTACGGGAACGTTTATAGTCTGTTTTAGTTTTGCTCCTTTAAACCTTTTACCTTCAGCTTCGCAAAGGTATTTAACTACTTTTATAAAAAGGTTGTTTTCTGGGTTTTTTAGGTATTCGTTATCAGGGTAGGACTCTATGTAGATTCCTTCTATCTCTTCTACTTCAAACTCGTTGTAAAGGGTTAGAGCTAATCCAAATGTGTCAAATCCGGCTCCAAGGTTAGCAGTAGTTGCAGGAACTCTTACTTTTACAACCTTTTTACTCATTTATTCTACCTTCTAAAATATCGACGTATTCTTTTATACCTCTTTGGATTGAATACCTTGGCACAAAACCAAGCTCTTCTTTTATCTTTGTCATATCTGCTTGAGTGTATTCTTGATAAAAGTCGTAAGGACAGTCAAAGTATTCTGGCTCAAAGTTTGTTCCAAGGGCTAAGTTTAAGTATTTAATCACATCGTTAAAAGAAGTTGCCTCTCCACTACCAACATTGTAAACTGTTGATTTTGGTGCTTTTGTGGCGAGTATTGTAGCGTCTACGGCGTCCTTTACATAAACAAAGTCTCTTTTCTGTTCTCCCCACTTAAATATTCTTGGTCTTTGACCAGATTTCATCTGTAGGTAAAGCTGATAAATCATACTGGCAAACTTACCTTTGTGGGCTTCCCTTGGACCGTAAACGTTAAAATACCTTACACCAACAACCTTTAAACTGGTTTTTTCTGTAAATTCTTGGGCAAGGTTATCCATTATGTATTTTGAAAAAGCGTAAACGTTCTCAGGAGATTTTTCCCTATCTTCTTTAAGTGGCACGTGTTCTTTTACGTTTCCGTAAACTGAAGCTGAAGATGCGTAAACTACAATGCTTTCGTTATCATAGGCAAGCTCCAAAATATGCTTAAAACCATCTACGTTCCTTCTAATCATATACTCTTGGTCTGTAACGGTTGTGTCCGTTATTGATGCAAGGTGAAAAATCACATCTGGCTTAAAATCGTCTAATTTAAAAAATATTTCATCTGTAGAAACGTCGCATGCGTAAACTATACCTTTAAAACCTTTTAGATTTTTAAAGTTTGCACTGGAAAAATCATCAACTATAACTATTTTACTGTCTGGGTAATCTCTCTGAAGTTTTAAAGCTAAGTTAGAACCGATAAAGCCAGCTCCTCCAGTAATCAAAATGTTATGAAACATCTACTGCACCTCTATATAAAAAAGTTCTTGACCGTATTCGACAGGTTGGCCGTTTTCAACAAGGATTTTTGCAACTCTACCATTCACATCAGACTCTATCTCGTTCATAACCTTTAAAGCTTCGATGATACACAAAACTTGACCTTTAGAGACCATATCCCCTTCTTCTACAAACGGTGGAGCTCCCGGTGAAGGTGCTCTGTAGAATGTTCCAACCAACGGCGACTTTATAACGTGATATTTTTTGTTTTCTTCCTTTGTATTACATTCTGAAGTTTTTACTTCTTCCTTTTTTTCAGCTACAGGTTGAAAAGCGTAATTCGGCATTTGAAAGGTATTTACTTCCTTTGGACCAAGATACTGTTTTATACGGACTTTATCTCCTTCTATCTCAAGCTCGATTTCTTCTATGTTTGTGTCTTTTATCTTTTCTATAATCTCAAAGATAAACTTTTTGTCCATAAATTCCTCCGTCTTTCTCCTTACGGAGAGAAGATTTTAAAATTACTTGTTGACTCTCTCTATGTAAGTTCCTTTTTCTGTATCAACCTTTATTTTGTCTCCAACGTTTATGAATAGTGGAACTTGGATTATAGCTCCTGTTTCTATTTTAGCTGGTTTTAATGTGTTGGTTGCTGTGTCTCCTTTAAAGCCCGGCTCCGTTTCTATAACTTCGTAAACTTCGTGTTTTGGAAGTTCTATTCCGATAGGGTTACCTCTGTCTAAAAATACTACAACCTGCATACCTTCTTTTAAAAACTGCGCTTCATACTCCATATTTTCAGCAGGGACTGCAAATGTTTCGTAAGTGTTTGTATCCAAGAAGTAGTAGTAAGAACCATCAGTGTAAGAGTAGTTCATAAATCTTTGCTCAAAATCCGCAAGCTCTATAGAATCTGAAGATTTAAACGTAAACTCAGTAACGTTTCCAGTTCTCATATTTTTAGCCTTTACTCTTACAAATGCCTGTCCTTTTCCGGGTTTTACGTGCTCGTAGCTTACAACCTTGTAAGGTTGGTTATCAACCAAAATAAACTGGTCTCTGGCTATTCTGTTGATATCGATTTTTATTCCCATAAACTCCTCCAACGATTTTTTTTAAAGTAAAATTATACCAAAAAATCTTATGATAAAATTTTTAATCAAAAATTTTCAAGAGGAAGGTCATGAAGAGGTTTTTAGTAGCACTTTTATTCCTAAATCTACCTTCTATGGCTACTGAGTGTCAAAAAACGTTACCTATGTCTGAAGTTGAAAAAGTAGCTTCATCTTACGTTGGAAAGATAAATTCCGTTAAACTTTCTAAAAATAAAAACGGTGAATGTTATTACAGAGTTTACGGTGATACAGGTTATGTAACAATAGATGCCCAATCTGGAGAACTTCTAAAATTCACAAAAAAGAGGGATAAGTAGTTGGACGTAGGTATATCTGGATACCAGTGGGTCTTACTGGAAAAGTTAAACCCTGCACCGCAAGAGTTAAAAGAAAGGTTTGGAGAAGTATTCGCTCAGGTTTTGTATAACAGAAAAATAATCTTTGATAAAGATTTTTCCGAAAACTACATAATTCCAGAACTAAAAAACCTTATAAGACCATCTTACTTTTACTCTTTAGAAGAAATCGCCATAAAGCTTGTTGACTCAATAAAAAAGAAAAAAAGGATAGTTATATACGGAGATTACGATGCTGATGGTATTACAAGCACTGCATTACTGTATAACTTTTTCAGGGATATAAAGTATCCTGTTAAGTATTACATACCAAGCAGATTTACAGAAGGATACGGCTTAAACAAAGATGCAATACGAACAATATCTCAAGAAGCAGACGTTCTGATAGTTGTAGACAGTGGAACTAACGCCATAGAAGAGTTATTTTACGCTAAAGCTCTTGGACTTGAGGTTTTTGTTTTAGATCATCACGAACCGTCTGATTTTTGGAAAGATAAAGACCCATTAAAATTTGAAGAAAAGATAAACATTATTAACCCTAAATTTTATCCAGATGAAGTTATAAATCCTATGTTTAAACATTTAGCAACTGTAGGAATAGCGTTTTACTTAATATCTGTAATAAGGAGACTGCTTGAGATAGATATAAAGTTAAGAAACTATCTGGATATAGTGGCTATAGGCACAGTGTCAGATTTAGTTCCTATGTCATTCATAAACAGAGTTATGGTAAAAACAGGAATAGAAGAGATTAACAAAAACAAAAGAATAGGCATATCGAAGTTAAGAGAAGTATCAAGCCTTAACAAAGACATAAACACACAGGATATAGCTTTTATGATTGGTCCAAGAATAAACGCAGCCGGTAGGTTAGCCGATGCAAAAAAATCAGTTAAAATTCTGATTACAAACGATGAAACCAAAGCCACTATTTTAGCAAACGAACTTGAAAGTTTAAACAGAAAAAGACAGAAAATAACAGATACAGTAGTAAGAGAAGCTGAATCTCAAATACAAAACTATCCATACGACAACGCTATAGTTTTAGCCAAGGAAAACTGGCACGGTGGAGTGGTAGGTATAGTTGCAGGAAAATTAACTGAGAAATACAAAATACCAACTGTTGTTCTTTCAATAAATAACGGTAAAGCCGTTGGCTCAGCAAGAAGTGTAGCGAAGGTAAACATATACAAAGCTTTAAACAGATGCAAAGATATATTTGAAAAATTTGGCGGTCATGCAGCTGCAGCCGGTTTAACTATTAAATCAGAAAAAATAGAAGAGTTTAGATACAGATTAAACAAATCTGTAGAAGAAGTTGCCGAAGAAAAACCATGGGCAGTTAAAGAAGTTGATATGGAAGTCCCAATGTCTTACTGGAATATATCAAAGGTAAAACAGATTTACACACTTGCTCCGTTCGGAGAAAAAAATCCATACCCAAAATTTTTAGATAGAACCCTTAGAGTGGACCATTTTTTCGTAGCTACAAAAAATCTTGTTATTCTAAACCTTAAAGACCAAAATAAAAGGTTTTTCGTTTGTAAATGGTGGAAAGGGTCAGATTTGATTCATAGTATAAGTGTTGGTTGTTTGGTTGATATTGTTTACATTCCAGAAATAGACAATTACAAAGGAATAGAAGAAGTTAGTTTTGTAATAGAAGATTTGAAGATAGTTAAGTAGATGGTGGGAAAGGAGGGAATCGAACCCTCACGGCCTTTCGGCCAAGGGATTTTAAGTCCCTCGCGTCTGCCAGTTCCGCCACTTTCCCATCAAACAGTTAGATATTATAATACAAATTTTTCTGTAATGCAAGTGGTGATATATAATTCAAAGAAAACTGTTTAACCCATAGCAGGTCTTTTATTTTGCCTAATTCTAATATATGATAATTTTAAAATTTTTTTGTTTTATAGGGTCTATTATGAAAAAGTTAATCTTTCTAAGTCTTTCTGTGAGTGTAAGCATAGCTCAAGCTTTTGAACTGAAAACAGAATCCATAGGCACTATTAACTTAAACGGAGCGTTGACAGGTTATAGTATCTACACTGATAACAAAGTGGGAAACGATAGAAAGACACGCTACGATGTTGGTTCTGCTCTTATAAGCATCTCAAAATCTGCAGAGCCAGTAGGCTTTACAGTTATAGGTGGAGCTTACTCTTTACCAGTTGTTGGTGCTGGTTTGTCAAATACATCAGACTATACAAAACTTTACAGTGCTTTACCTATAGCTTACATAGAATTAGCTCCTCTCAAAGGATTTTCTATACAAGTTGGTAAGCTACCTACATTGATAGGTTACGAATCTGCCTTTACTTACCTTAACAACTACATTCAAAGAGGTCTGGTATGGAATATGCAACCTGTTATACACAACGGTGTAAGACTAACTTACAGCGCAGATTTATTTTCTGTAAAGTTTGGAGTAAATGACGGTTTTTACACCCTTAGCACTAATCACCCCAAACCTGCCTTTGAATTAAGCTTAGCTTTAACACCTGTAAAAGATGGTTCCATATCCTTCAACGTTCTCTTACCTGACAAAAGTTCAAGGCCTAACGATACATCTTCACCGGCAAACAAAAGAGTATTTAATCTGGTTGCCTCTTACACATTGGACAAAATTACCTTAGGAGCTGACTTAACGTATGTAGAAGCTCCAAAAGACGATACAGCACAAGTTTTAGAAAAAGCAAAAGCAAGCGGTGTAGGTTTTCATGCTTATTACGACCTTAAACCTTTTAAGGTCTCTGGTAGAGTAGAGTATGTTAAAGACAATACCGATGCTGGTAATATAGACCTTGTAGGTCTTGGAAATTCAAACAAAGCTTGGACTTTCACTTTAACACCAGCTTACGCTAAAGGTCCTTTGTTTATCAGAAGTGATATCTCTTATGTAAGTGCCGACAAACCTTTTACAAATAACGGAAAGAAAAACCAGAATAGATTAGGTGTAGAGGTAGGGTTTATTTTTTAGTTTATAAAT
>PNIU01000102.1 GCA_002878035.1 Sulfurihydrogenibium sp. | reverse complement strand
TTATAACACTCACTTATAGGGTCTTGGGTTTTTTGGCATTTGGCTATGACAGGTATACCTGTCATCTCTTCTATGATAGATGGGTTAGTGTCTTCGGATATATCTTCTCCACTAAAACCGTTCATAACTATTCCTACTACTTCATTACCTTCTAATGCTCTAACGGTTAAAACTGTGTGGTTTATCGTTCCAAGTGAAGCTCTGGCTACTATCAAAACTGGAATGTTTAAATCTTTTATCAAATCTAAGTAAGTGTAGTTTTTCTTAATGGGGACTAACAATCCCCCGGCTCCTTCTACTATTACAAAATCGTATTTTTCTGTAAGGTATCTATAGTGGGATTTGATTTTTTCTATGTCTATATCTTTTCCTTCTAAAAGTGTTGCTGTATAAGGTGCAACTGGGTTTTTGAATGTGTAAAGGACAACTTCTTCTATGGGCTGTCCTGTTATTTGAGAAAGAAGGTAAGCGTCCTGTGGAGTAGGATTGCATCCTGTTTCTGCTGGTTTGAAGTAAGCTACGTTTATACCTTTATCTTTAAGGATTTTGCAGATAGCGGCAGATACGGTTGTTTTACCTACACCAGTATCAGTTGCCGTAATAAAGATACTCTTATGCATTTTCAACGTCACCTAAAGTTTCTATGTTTTTAAGATTTATGTCTTTGTTTATTCTTTTGATTAAACCTGTTAGGACTTTTTTAGGTCCTATCTCGTAAATCTCTTTTACACCTTCAGATGCTAAGTATTCTACAGTTTGAACCCATCTTACAGGAGAGTAAAAATGCACCTTTAACTCTGCTTTTATCTCTTCAGATTTTGTTATAGGCTTTGCTGTCACGTTTGATATAACTGGAATGTTTGCATCTTTTATCTCTATTTTTTCCAGATACTCTGCAAACTCTTGGGCTTTTTCTTTTAAAAGTGAAGAGTGGGCTGGAACAGACACTGCAAGTGGCACAACCTTTTTAGCTCCTTTGGTTTTTAAAACTTCCATAGCTTTTTCTACTGCCGACCTTTCTCCAGATATTACAGTCTGCTCGTAAGAGTTGTAGTTTGCAATTTCTACTACTCCATCTATACTTTTTAGTGTTTCTTCAATCTGGTTAGCATCTAATCCTATTATAGCAGCCATTAAACCTTTTCCTTCCGGAACTGCCGACTGCATAAGCTTTCCTCTAATATGTGTTATATAAACTGCATCTTCTATAGACATACTACCTGCAACTGCAAGGGCTGTAAACTCTCCCAACGAATGCCCTGCCACAAAATCTGGATTAATGTTTCTTTTGTCTTTAAAAATCTTATAAATTATGTAAGAAGTTATTACCAAAGCTGGTTGAGTGTATTCTGTAAGATTTAGTTTTTCTTCATCGTTAAAAATTATATCTGTTAAGTTAAATCCGAGTTTTTCATTTACTTTACTGTGTATATCTCTTACTTCTTCAAAGTTTTCGTAAAAGTCCTTACCCATTCCAAGGTATTGGGAACCCTGTCCGGGAAAAACGAACGCTTTCATAAAAAACCTCCTTTAATAAATCATATAGAATGAATAATATACCATAGGATTTTTCAGTCTAAAATTCTGTAAAAGAAGATTGCTTTTATGATTTTAAACAGTTAAATTTATATGATAGAAAGAAAATCAGAGGTGTATTATGCAACAGTCTTTGGCTGAAAAGTTTTATTACCTTATGAAGTTAGGAAGAGTTTTTGAGTTAAGAGCAAAAGAAGAGTATATGAAAGGAAACATTGGCGGATTTTTGCACCTTGCTATTGGAGAGGAAGCGGTACACGTAGGAGCAACCGTTGCTTTTGAGAAAGGAGATATATTTACACATTACAGAGACCATGTGTATGCAATCGCAAAAGGTATAGAACCTAAGTATCTTATGGCAGAACTTTTTGGTAAGAAAACTGGAGTGGCAAAAGGAAAAGGTGGTTCTATGCACTTTTTCGAACCATCTTTGAATTTTTACGGTGGTAATGCAATAGTAGGAGCCCATATTCCTCACGCCGTTGGAATGGCTTACGCAAGAAAGTATAGAGGTGAAAATACAGGTGTTTTGGTAGCTTTTGGAGATGGAGCTACAAACTCAGGAAACTTTTACGAATCTTTAAATTTAGCATCTCTTTGGAAACTTCCAATCGTATTTCTGTGTGAAAATAACCTTTACGCTATAGGAACGAGAATAGATAGAGCCTCTGCAATCACTGATATTTATCTAAAAGCAAAACCTTACATGATGGCAAAACAGATAGATGGTATGGACGTTTTTGAGGTTTATAAAGCAGTTATGGAAGCAAAAGAATACATTCAAGAAGAGTCAAAGCCTTACTTTATAGAAGCTTTAACGTACAGATACGAGCCACACTCTATGAGTGATACTGGAAACTACAGGTCTGCCAGAGAGTTGGAGATTGCAAAAAGTAAAGACCCGATTGAGAGATTGAAAAAATCCGGTTTACTTTCAGAAAGTTATATAAAGTATATAGATGACCTTGTAGAAAAGGAAATAGAAGAAGCGGTCGAATTTGCTAAAAACTCTCCAGAACCAGAAGAAACAGAACTTTACACTGATATCTACTGTGAGGTTTGTAAAAATGTTATACCGTGAAGCCCTTAACTTAGCTTTAGATGAAATGATGGAAAAAGATGAAACGGTTGTTGTGCTTGGAGAGGACGTTGGCTTTTATGGTGGAAACTACAGAGTTACGGAAGGTCTTTATGCAAAGTATGGAGAAAGGAGAGTAATCGATACTCCGATAGCCGAAAACTCTATAGTTGGAACGGCAATAGGTATGGCTTTAGGAGGTCTTAGACCTGTAGCGGAAATAATGACGGCTAACTTTGCCATGCTTGCGATGGACCAAATCGTAAATAGTATGTCAAAGTTAAGGTATATGAGTGGTGGCAAATTACTTTTACCAATGGTAGTCAGAATGCCTCAAGGAGTTGTAAAACAGCTTGCCTCTCAACATTCCCAAAGCCTTGAGTCTATGTTTGCCTGCGTGCCCGGTATAAGAGTTTTTACTGCTTCTGACTGTATAACCGCATACCACGGCTTAAAAACTGCCATTATGTTAGATGACCCTGTAATATTTTTAGAGCATACACTTTTATACTTTGAAAAGTTTGAATTTTCAAAAGACAGCTTTTATAACCCATTCAAAGCAAGAGTGCTAAAAGAAGGTAAAGACTTAACCATTTTCTCTTACTTAAAGATGGTTCACGATGTTATGAAGGTAGTAACACAGATAGAAAATACACTTAACATATCAGTAGAAGTTATAGACGTTGGACCTTTAAATCCTTTGGATTTAGAAACACTAACAAACTCCGTTAAAAAAACAAAAAGGTTTGTAATTGTAGAAGAAAACCCAAAACATGGAGGTTTTGGAGCAACTATACTAAGTGCAGTCCTTGAAGAAACTTTTTACAACCTTGACGCTCCACCACTTAGAATAGCAGGAGAAGATACACCCATACCTTACAACAGAAAGTTAGAGCTTTTAGCTATACCAACACCAGAAAAAATATATTCAAAAATAGTAAAGTGGGGAAAAGAAAATGGCTTATGAAATAGTTATGCCTCAATTAACCGACACTATGGAAGTAGGTAAAATAGTCAGATGGTTAAAAAAAGAAGGGGATTACGTTGAAGTAAACGAGCCGATAGTAGAGATAGAGTCAGATAAAGCCATAATGGAAGTGCCATCGTTAAGAGCAGGTTATCTTACAAAGATTCTTGCAGAGGAAGGAGAAGAAATACCAGTAGGTTCAGTGATAGCAATCATATCAGAAAGTAAAGAAGAAAAGTTAGATGAAAAATCAGAAGAAAAACAAAAACCTCAGGAAAAGGAAGAAACACAAAAAGAATTGGTTTTACCACAAGAAGAGATAAAAGTGGAAGTCAAACAACTCCCACCGGCTACAGCTTCACCTGTTGCAAAAGTGTTAGCTAAAGAAAACGGTATCGATATAAAAACACTACAAGAAGAAGGAAAACTACCAATACCAGCCCACGAAAAAGACGTAAAATCTTATCTAATAAACGAAAAATTCCAAGAAGACGCTATAAACTTTCTAAAAGATTACCAACTTAACCCTGAAGATGTTGCAAAAACATTCTCAGAAAAAGAAAAAATAACCATCGAAGACGTCAAAAACTTCGTAACGATAAACAACATTCCCCTTAAAAAAAGTATAACATCTATCAGAAAAAGCCTTATAAAAAACCTTAAAACATCTTTAGAAATTCCAGTTTTTCATATATTTACAGAGTTAGACTTTTCAAACATTCCAAAAGAGAGTGGTTTTACTATTACCACTTGGTTTATAAAAATACTTGGAGACTGTATATACCAGTATGAAAAACTCAGAACAAGAACCGATGAGGAGTTTTACTACGTTTATCCAACTGCAAATATATCTGTAGCCGTTGATGTATCTGGAGAACTTTTCGCACCCGTTATAAAAAGCATCGAGAAAAAATCCTTAACAGAAATATCTCAAGAACTTGAAAATATCAAACAGAAAGCTAAAGAAGGTAGATTTTCCAGAGAAGATTTAGAAGGAGCAACCTTTTCTGTATCTAACCTTGGAATGTATAACGTTACGATGTTTGATGCCATAATACCACCTAACTGTGCAGGTATCGTTGCAGTGGGAAAAATTGTAAACAACGTAGCAAAACTAACCTTTTCTTTCGACCACAGAATACTAAACGGTAGAGAAGGAGCAGAATTTATAAACCTTCTACAGTCTAAGTTTAAAGATAGTGATTACATAAAATCTCTAATGGGATAAAAACGGGAAGTTGCTTTTTATACCGGTTAAAATTAACTGAACTGCCAAAGCCATGATTATTATTCCCATCATTCTTGAAATTACATCTAAGAATATATCACCAAGAGCTTTTCTAATAATCTTTGAACTTTTCAAAATAATGTAAACAACAAGAAAGGTTGTAAAGATAGAAAGAGATACTACAAATAGATTTAAAAAACTCTTTTGGGAAGATGCGATAGTCATAGAAGTGACCATAGCACCCGGACCTGCCAAAATCGGAGTGGCAATCGGAATTAAGGCTATATTCTCATGTCTTTTGACAGAAGGCACTTCATCTGGAGTTATTTTCTCTTTCAAAGGTTGTCCAAAAATGATGTTTATAGAAATCAGTAAAAGAATTATACCACCAGCAATCTGAAAGTCAGCTATACTGATACCGAAAATCTTTATAAAAACATTTCCTAAAAAAACGAAAAAAATCAGTATAAAAGAACCGTAGAAAACAGCCTTTTTAATGATAACTTCCTGCTCTTTTTCAGAAAAATCCTTTAGTATTGCCAGTATTATGGGAACTGCACCAAAAGGGTCAACAACGGCAAAAATAGATAAAGTGTATTTTATAAAAAGCTCGAAAAGGTCCATTTATCCACCACAAAATCTGTTTTACTTAAATTATAATATTCTTTATGGAAAAAAAACATAACTACAAGTTGGTTGTTGCATACATAGGGACCCGTTATAGCGGTTGGCAGAGACAAAAAAACGCAGTTGGAATACAGCAAATTATAGAAGACCTTCTACAAAAACTTTTCCAAGAAAAGATAACTCTTATAGGCTCTGGCAGGACTGATGCAGGAGTCCATGCACTAAATCAGGTTGCCAACTTTAAAACATTTTCATACAGAGAGCCATCTACAATATACTCTTACCTGAATGCAGAACTTCCACGGGATATTTCTGTAAAAAGCGTTGAAGAAGTAGATTTATCATTTAACGCAAGATTCTCAGCCAAAGGTAAAACCTACCTTTACAGAATATACACAAAACCAGACCCGTTTTTGTATGGTAGAGGTTGGTTTTTCGACAAAAAGCTTGATATAGTAAAAATGCTTGAAGGCATAGAAGTTTTAAAAAAATACAAAGATTTGTCAGCATTAGCTAAAGATGAGAACTACCAGAAAAAAGAAGTTGATTTACGAGAAATAAAACTTTACTATGATGGTAAAATATTAGATATAGAGATAACAGCGTCCCACTTTTTAAGAAACTTAGTTAGAAGAATAGTTGGACATTTGGTAGCAATCGGTAGAGGAAGTTTAACTATTGAAGAATTTGAAAGTATAATACAGTCTAAAAACCCTTCCAAAGGAAAATTTTTAGCACCACCGGAAGGACTTTACTTAAAAGAAGTTTATTATTAATATTAAAAAGGAGAAGCTATGAGTTTTAAAGCAGGTTTTGTTGCATTGATAGGAAGACCAAACGTAGGAAAATCAACTTTACTAAACAACATTTTAGGAACGAAGCTAAGTATAGTTAGTCCAAGGCCACAAACTACACGTATGAGAATACTTGGAGTTAAACATCTTCCAGATGCACAGATAATATTTTTAGATACACCGGGAGTTCAAAAAGGCGGAGATTTACTTACAAAGTCCGTTATGGAATCTGCAGTTGCCAGCATGGAATCTGCAGATGTGATAGTTATGATAATAGAAGCCGATAAAGGTTGGACTAAAGAAGACAAAGAAATAGTAGAAAATTACCTTAAAAAGTATAATAAACCAACGATTTTGGCTATAAACAAAATAGACAAAATTCAAAGAGACTTGGTTTTACCACTTATAGAAGAGTCTCAAAAAATATATGACTTTAAAGAGTATGTTCCAATTTCAGCTATAAAAAACATTAATGTAGATGAACTTATCGAAACAATAAAAAAATACCTTCCAGAATCTCCACCACTTTACCCAGAAGATATGATAACAGACCTTCCACTAAAACTTTGGATTGCAGAAATCATAAGAGAAAAAGTATTTTTCAATACAAAACAGGAAATACCTTACTCAGTAGCAGTTGAAGTAGAGTCGATAAAAGAGGGAGAGAAAAACAAGAACCTTCTTATAATAGACGCGATAATATACGTCGAAAAAGATAACCACAAAGGAATAATAATAGGTAAAAAAGGCCAGATGCTTAAAAAGATAGGCACACAAGCAAGGGAAGAGCTTGAATTTCTACTTGGTAAAAAAGTCCACCTTAACCTTTTTGTTAAAGTAAAAGAAAGATGGAAAGAAGACCTTCCACTCTTAAGAGCGTTAGGCTACAATCAAATATCCTAAGGAAAAGTTATGAGCCCTATAATAGAAGTTTTAAAAGAGACTTTAAGAAGGTCTTTACAAAGACACGATTTAAAAACTGTAGAAAAAGTTTTATCTAAATCCCACAAAGGAGATATAGCAGAAGTATTTAAGCATCTATCAAAAGAAGAAAGGGAAAAGATATTCCAGATACTACTTAAAGTAAATCCTGATAAAGCCGTTAACGTTTTTATAGACCTTGAAGACTTAGTAAAAATCGAAATAATACGCTCTATGCATATAAAAGACGCTATAGATTTTATCCTCAAATTACCAACTTCAGAAATAGCCTCAATAATCGAAAACATACCGGAAGACATTAAAAAAGGTGTTATAGAAGGTTTAAAAGGAGAAGAGAGGGAAGAACTAAAACATCTTCTTTCAGAAGGAGAAAGAACGGTAGCATCTTTAATAAGCGAAGATTATATAGCAGTGCAGGATACAGCTTTGGTAGAAGATGTTATAAACATTCTAAAAGAAAAACAGAACGATAACGAGTATGTTTATATTTACGTTTTAGACGAAAAAAACAGACTTGTTGGAGTAATATCTCTCAAAGAGTTAATACTTAGTAATCCTAACATAATGTTAAAAGATATTATGAGGAGAGATGTTGTAGCATTAAACATAAACGACAGTAAAGAAGAAGCTATAGATATTTTTAGAAGATACGATTTGTACATGCTACCGGTTATAGATGAGGAAGGTGTCTTGAAAGGAGTTATCTATATAGATGATATACTCGACTTAATCTCTGAAAAAACTACGGAAGAGTTTTTTAAAATGGCGGGAGCCAAGGAAGAAGAGCTATTTTATGCAGATAAAACGTTTAAAATTGCAAAGTTAAGACTTCCTTGGCTTTTGATTGCTACCATAGGAGAGTTTATAACGGCTATAATAATTAGCCTTTTTGACTATACCATATCCCATTTTATACAGGTGGTTTTCTTTCTGCCTATGGTTGCAGCATTAAGTGGGAATATAAGTTCTCAGGCAGCTATAATAACAGCAAGAGGTCTAAAAGAAGGAAGACTAACAGAAAACCCTCTTGACTACTTTTACACAGTTTTCAAAGAGTTGAAAGTATCTGTGCTTATAGGAACAATAATCGGAGTACTGGTCGGTGTATTAGCATCTCTTTGGATAAGCAACCACATTTTAGGTATAATCGTAGCTATAGCCTTATTTTTCAGTATAATCTTTGCAGGTCTAATAGGATGTTTAGTTCCTTTTATAATGTATAAACTCGAAAAAGACCCAACCTTAGCAACAGGTCCGATAGCCTTGACTCTTACCGACATAGGTGGAATATCAATATACTTAGTGGTAGCTACATTTTTCATAAATTACTTAAAACTTTAATCTTTAAACGTTTTTCTATCCCAAATAACAAAGCTTTCAAATTCTATTATAACAACGTTTGATTTTTTAAGAAAATTTCATATATAATACTTAACTAAAAATTCTTTAAAGGTGATGAAAATGGGATTTATAGCAGAGTATAAAAAGCATATAGAAGAAAGGGCTAAACTTGGTATACCACCAAAGCCTTTAAATGCAGAGCAAGTAAAAGCTTTAGTCGAACTTCTTCAAGAAGTTCCTATAATAGAAGAAGATTTTTTGATGGACTTACTTTTAAACAGAGTTAGTCCTGGTGTTGATGAAGGGGCTTACGTAAAAGCAGCATTTTTAAATGACATAGTTCAAGGAAAAGCACATTCACCAGCTATTTCTCCTAAGAGAGCAGTTCAAATACTTGGAACTATGTTAGGTGGATACAACGTAAAACCTCTTGTTGATGCTTTATCTCACAAAGACCCTGAAGTTGCCCAAGAAGCAGCAAACGCATTAAAAAACATTCTTTTAGTCTACGATGCATTTAACGATATAGTAGAGTTGTCTAAAACAAATAAATACGCTAAAGAAGTTTTAGAGTCTTGGGCTAATGCAGAGTGGTTTTTAAACAAAGAACCACTACCAGAAAAAATAACTGCTATCGTTTTTAAAGTTCCGGGAGAAACAAACACAGACGACCTTTCACCTGCAACGGAAGCTTCTACAAGAAGTGATATACCACTCCACGCTTTAAGTATGCTAAAAGCTAAAATGCCAAACGCTATAGAAACTATAAACGAACTTAAAAAATCTGGTTATCCAGTTGCCTTTGTAGGAGATGTAGTAGGAACTGGTTCAAGTAGAAAATCTGCAGCAAACTCTTTGATATGGCATATAGGTAAAGACATACCTTACGTTCCTAACAAAAGGACAGGTGGTATTGTAATAGGGGGTATAATAGCACCTATATTCTTTAACACGTTGGAAGACTCGGGAGCCTTACCTATACAAGCAGATGTAACTCAGTTAGAGACAGGGGATATTATAGAAATTTATCCTTACGAAGGAAAGATTGTTAAAAACGGAAAAGTAGTATCTGAATTTACTTTAAAACCAAACACACTACCTGATGAAGTAAGAGCAGGTGGTAGAATTCCTTTAATAATAGGAAGAGGATTAACAAGAAAAGCAAGAGAAGTCTTAGGATTACCAGAAGAAAACATATTCATTAGACCACAGCAACCACCAGAAAAAGAAGGCGTTGGATACACATTAGCACAGAAAATTGTTGGTAAAGCTTGCGGAATGCCGGGAGTAAGACCTGGCATGTATGTAGAGCCACAGGTTTTAACTGTCGGTAGTCAAGATACAACTGGACCAATGACAAGGGACGAAATAAAAGAACTTGCAGCCTTAAGCTTTGGTTGTGATTTTGTTTTACAAAGCTTTTGCCATACTGTAGCATATCCAAAACCGGAAGACGTAAAACTTCATAGAACACTTCCTCAGTTTATAATAAGCAGGGGTGGAGTATCTCTAAGACCTGGAGATGGTATTATACACTCTTGGTTAAACAGAATGGTTTTACCGGATACAGTAGGAACAGGTGGAGATAGCCATACAAGATTTCCTATAGGTATATCCTTCCCAGCAGGTTCAGGTTTAGTAGCTTTTGCAGCGGTAACAGGCACTATGCCGTTAGTTATGCCAGAATCTGTTTTAGTTAGATTTAAAGGTGAGATACAACCGGGGATAACAATAAGAGACTTAGTTAACGCTATACCTTACTATGCTATAAAACAAGGTTTACTAACTGTAGAGAAAAAAGGTAAGAAAAATATCTTCGCAGGAAGAATATTAGAGATAGAAGGACTACCTTACTTAAAAGTGGAACAAGCTTTTGAATTTGCTGATGCTTCAGCTGAAAGGAGTGCTGCGGCTTGTACAGTCAGACTCGATAAAAAACCAGTTATAGAGTATATCGAATCAAACATAAAACTTATAGAAGCTATGATAGAAGCAGGATACCAAGACGCAAGAACTCTAAGAAGAAGAGCTGACAAAATGAGAGCATGGCTTGAAAATCCAACGCTGTTAGAACCTGACGAAAATGCAGAATATGCAGCAGTAATAGAAATAGATTTAAACGAAATCAAAGAGCCTATAGTAGCTTGCCCTAACGACCCAGATGACGTTGCAACCCTATCTGAAGTATTGGCAGATGAAAGAAGACCTAAACATATAGACGAAGTTTTTGTCGGAAGCTGTATGACTAACATAGGACATTACAGAGCTTTAGGTGAGATTTTAAGGGGAGAAGGCCAAGTACCTGTTAGACTTTGGATAGTTCCACCTACAAAAATGGACGAAAGACAACTTAGAGAAGAAGGTTACTATGCTATATACGCTAAAGCTGGAGCCAGAGTGGAAGTTCCCGGTTGTAGCTTATGTATGGGTAACCAAGCAAGAGTTAAAGATGGAGCAGTTGTATTCTCTACAAGCACAAGAAACTTTGATAACAGAATGGGTAAAGATGCAAAGGTTTACCTTGGAAGTGCAGAACTTGCAGCAGTCTGTGCAATCCTTGGAAGACTTCCTACTGTAGAAGAGTATATGAACATAGTTCCTAAAAAATTAGCTGGTAAAGAAGACGAAATTTACAGATACTTAAGCTTTGATAAAGTAGACAAAGAAGA
>PNIU01000052.1 GCA_002878035.1 Sulfurihydrogenibium sp. | reverse complement strand
CCAATTTTACCTTATTCAGTTGCCAAAGTTCATCATCTAAAACTTACACTATAAACTATAACAAAAAATAACTAACCTGTCAAGTATCTCAAACTTTTCTCTTAGTTATCTCTTTGTTATCTTTTAGTTGAAAAGAGCGAGAGACGGGACTCGAACCCGCGACCTATTCCTTGGCAAGGAATCGCTCTACCAACTGAGCTACTCTCGCGTATTCAGGTTATATATTATAAATCATTTGTTTAAAATTTTCAAGTAGGTTAGTGCGGGTGGTGGGAGTTGAACCCACACGGCCTTGCGGCCACGGGATCCTAAGTCCCGCGCGTCTGCCAATTCCGCCACACCCGCAAAAATCAGAGTATATATTATACCAAAATTTTATTCAAACAACGCATCAACAAACATCTTTGCATCGAAAGGTTGAAGGTCTTCTATCCCTTCTCCAACACCTATAAACTTAACTGGTATCTTTAACTCTTTACAGATAGGTATTATGGCTCCACCTTTTGCAGTTCCGTCCAGTTTTGTTATGATTATACCGGTTACGTCTGTAGCTTCTTTAAATACTTTTGCTTGGTTTATGGAGTTTTGGCCTATGGTTCCGTCTAAGACCAGTAATGTTTCCACTGGTTGGTTCTGTGAGAATTTTTGTATCGTTCTTTTTATTTTTTGAAGTTCTTTCATAAGATGGTCTTTTGTGTGTAATCTACCTGCAGTATCTACTATAACTATGTCATCTTGTTTGCTTTTTGCACTGTTTATAGCATCGAAAACAACGGCAGAAGGGTCTGCTCCGGGTTGGTGTTTTACAATTCTAACGCCTACTCTGTTAGCCCAGACTTCAAGCTGGTCTATAGCCGCTGCTCTGAATGTATCCGCTGCCGCTAAAACAACGGACTTTCCTTCGTTTTTAAGCATCCAAGCCAGTTTACCAACGGTTGTTGTCTTACCACTTCCATTTATTCCAAGGAATAGTATAACATCGGGTTTTCCACCGGTTAGTTTTAGCTGTCCTTGGCAGTCTTTTAGTATGTCGTAAAGTTTCTCTTTAAGAAGTTCTTTTAAGCCTTCTCCTTCTGTTATTCCTCTTTTTTTACTTTCTGACCTTAGGAAGTTTATTATTTCCGTTGTTGCACTTACTCCTACATCTGCCTTTAATAAAACGATTTCTATCTCTTCAAATAGTGATTCGTCTATCTTCCTACCGAAAGATATTTTACTAAAACCTTCTACAAGTTGCTTTTTGGTTTTTTCTAAACCGGATTTTATTTTTTCTATAAAAGACTTAAACATTTTTTAAACCTCTTTATGACTGTTTGTCGGAGTTTTCCTCCTCTGTGTAGTAAGCTGCAACTGAAGGTTTTAATACTTTGATGCTACAAGTTTCGCAAACTTTCAACGTTATGGTTTTTTCGTCTATCTGTTTGACTTCTCCGATTATGCCACCGGTTGTTATTACTTTCTCACCTTTTTTTAGGTTTTTAAGAAATTCTTCGTGCTTCTTTCTTTGTTGTTGCTGTGGTCTGTAAAGTAAGAAGTAAAAAATACCAATTAACATTACCATCCAAATTATGGCACTTATAAGACCGCCCATTGGGTCGCCTTGCATACTGAAATCCTCCTAAAATAGTTTTTTAAATTCTTCTAAAAGTTGACTTACTTTTTGTAAGTTTGTTCCACCACCTTGAGCAAAGTCTGGTTTTCCGCCACCACTTCCATCTATTATAGGTGCAAGTTTTTTAACTATATCACCTGCTTTAAACCTGTCTGTTAACTCTTTTGAAACCATAACTACAAGGTTTACTTTTGCTTTTTCTTTGTCTTTTGAAACTAAAAGGACTATAGACTTTCCAAGTTTTTGTTTTATGTTGTCGGCAACTTCTCTAAGTTCGTTTGCCGATAGGTTTTCTACTTCTGCAAAGGCTACTTTGTAATCTTCTTTTTCTATTACGTTTAGGTTTTGGTTTAATTTTTCTAAAGCTATCTTTTTCTTTAGTAGTTCTATCTCTTTTTCTTTTTCTTTAAGTTGGTTTTGGAGTTTTACAACTCTGTCTAATATTTCATCTTCTTTTACGGTTAGGACTCTTGATAGGTCTTTAAGTAGGAAGTGTTCTTTTAGTCCTTCTTCTACGGCTTTTATTCCTGCTACGGCTTCTATTCTTCTTGTTCCTGAAGATACTGCGTATTCGGAAAGTATTTTAAAGTATCCGATGTCTCCAGTTCTTTTTACGTGTGTTCCACCGCAAAGTTCTTTTGATATGCCTGCTGTAATAACTCTTACTATGTCTGAGTATTTTTCTTCGAATATTGCCATAGCTCCAGTTTTGATAGCTTGCTCATATTCCATCTCTTGACAGATTACTTCTTCATTTTTCATTATCTCTCTGTTAACAAGCTCTTCAACCATTTTTATCTCTTCATCTGAGAGGCTTTCAAAGTGTGTAAAATCAAACCTTAAATACTCATCGGATACTAAGGAACCTGCCTGTTTTACGTGGTCTCCAAGGACGTTTCTCAACGCTGCATGGAGAAGGTGGGTGGCTGTGTGGTGTCTCATTATGTTTTCTCTTCTTTCTTTGTCTACTTTTGCTCTGACAAAATCACCTTCTTTTACTGTTCCAAATAATACTTTTCCTTTATGGACTATTAGTCCTTCTGTTGGTGTTTGTGTGTCTATTACTTCAAACAGGAAGTTTTCTCCTTCTATGATACCTCTATCTCCAACCTGACCACCTTTTTCTGGATAAAACGGTGTAATATCAAGCACTAACTCCACTTCTTCTAACTCTTTGGCTTCTGGCACTGTCTGGTTTTCTTTTATTATGGCAAGGATTTTTGAACTTTCCGTTGTAAGGGTGTAATAACCTACAAACTCGTTTTCTGGTAGTTTGTTTTTTAACTGTAAGTATATTGGTTTTATTTCTTTTGTTTGTGTTTTGAAAGCTTTTCTTGCTCTTTCTTTCTGCTGGTTTAAAAGTTCTTCAAAGCCTTTTATATCAAAGTTCATACCTTCATCTCTAAGAACGTCTTGAAGTAGGTCTATAGGAAATCCGTAAGTGTCGTAAAGTTTAAAGGCTTCTTCTCCTGTAAGGGTTTTTCTATTTTCTTTTTTTGCGTTTTCTATTATCTGGTAAAGTATGTCCATAGACCTTCTAAGGGTTTTTATGAATTTCTCTTCTTCTGATTTTGTTATCTTTTTGATGTAGTTTCTGTTTGGCACAAGCTCTGGGTAAGCGTTTTTCATCTTTTCTATTACAACATCTACGCCTTCGTATAAAAACGGTCTATCTATTCCAAGGTTTCTTCCGTATCTTAAAGCTCTTCTTAGTATTCTTCTTAAAACGTAGCCTCTTCCTTCGTTTGCTGGTAAAACTCCATCTGAAATTAAGAATGTTATGGCTCTTAGGTGGTCTGCTATAACTCTCATTGCAACGTCATCTTTCTCGTTTTGGCCGTAAGTTTTTCCAGAAATTTCTTCTGCAAACTTTATTATGGGTTTAAAAAGGTCTGTATCGTAGTTGCTATCTACTTGCTGTATTACGGAAGCTATTCTTTCTAATCCCATTCCTGTATCGATGCTTGGGTTTGGAAGTGGATGTAATACGCCGTTTTCATCTCTGTTATACTGCATAAATACAAGGTTCCATATTTCTAAATATCTAAAATCTTCATCTGAACCAAACTCTGGATTTCCGTATTTTTCTCCTCTATCGTAGTAAATCTCGGAAGATGGCCCACAAGGTCCTGTATCTCCCATAGACCAGAAGTTATCTTTGTATCCCATTCTCTTTATTTTATTTTCTGGAAGTCCGATAACTTTGTTCCATATCTCAAAGGCTTCATCATCTTCTATAAAAACAGATACTAAAAGTCTTTCTTCTGGTATTTTTAAATGTTTCGTTAAATACTCCCAAGCAAACTCTATAGCTTCTTTCTTAAAGTAATCTCCAAAGGAAAAGTTACCAAGCATTTCGAAAAATGTATGATGTCTTGGTGTGTATCCAACGTTTTCAAGGTCGTTATGTTTTCCAGATACTCTAAAAACTTTTTGACAGGAAGCTGCTCTTTTGTATGGTCTTTCTTCTAAACCGAGAAAAACGTTTTTAAAAGGGACCATTCCTGCGTTTACAAATAAAAGGGTTGGGTCGTTTTCAGGAATGATTGATGCCGATTTTACTATTGTATGCCCTTTACTTTCAAAGTATTTTAAGAAACTCTGTCTTATTTCATCGGCAGTCATAAACTCCATCAATAAACCTCAAGGTTGTTGTATTAAAACATTTTATCATAAAATAAGTGCTTGGATTTTAAGTGGTTTTAAAGTTGCAAGTAATTTTTTAGATTTGCTAAATGTAGTTTGACAAAAAAATCCCCGGGCAACTAAGCCCGGAGGAGTGTAAAATCAAATTTTAGTAGCAAATATAAATTTGAGGCTGAATGTAAAAATCATTCTTCACAAAAATAAACAAAATCGCCGCAACAATTACTATGCTTTTGTAAAAATTTTTGAATATTTTTTGTAGATATTTAATAAGTAAGATACAATATTATTTAAAACTTTGGAGGCTAAGATGGACCCAAGACAGTATGCAGAAAGTCTTGCAAGAAAAGCAAAGAAAACAACAAAACAATTAATGTCTCTAACAACAGATATAAAAAATAAAACCCTTTTAAAAACGGCAGAACTTTTAGACAAAAAAAGAAGTATCATACTGGAAGAAAATAAAAAAGATTTAGAGTTAGCCGAGAAAAAAGGTTATTCAAAAGCTCTACTTGATAGATTAGCTCTAAACGATAAAAGAATAGACCAGATGATACAGGTTTTAAAAGACGTTGCTTCTCTGTCTGACCCTGTTGGAGAGATAATCAGTATGTGGACAAGACCAAACGGACTTAGGATTGGACAGATGAGAGTGCCTTTAGGAGTTATACTGATTATATACGAAGCAAGACCAAACGTTACGATAGAAGCTGCATCTTTATGTATGAAATCTTCAAACGCAGTAATACTAAAAGGTGGTAGTGAAACCATAAACTCAAACCGAATACTTGTAGATATAATAAAAGAAGCTTGCAGAGAGACCTGTTTTCCAGAAGATGCAGTAATGTTTGTAGACACAACCGATAGAGCTGTAGTTAATGAATTACTAAAATTAGAAGGACTTATAGACGTTGCTATACCAAGAGGTGGAGAAAACCTTATAAGGGCAGTGGCAGAAAACGCCAGAATACCAGTGATAAAACATTACAAAGGTGTATGCAACCTTTACATAGATGATGAAGCCGATATGGAAAAAGCCTTAAACATAGCTTACAACGCTAAAGTCCAAAGACCTTCCGTCTGTAATGCCATAGAAAACCTTGTAGTTCATAGAAAGATAGCCGATAAGTTCCTACCAGAAATAGCATACTACTACGGAAAAGCCGGTGTAGAAATGAGATGTGATGAATACAGTTATAACCTTCTTATAAACCACCCAAAAGCAAAAGATACAGAGATAGTCCCAGCTAAAGAAGAAGATTACTACGAAGAGTTTTTAGACCTTATAATAGCAGTTAAAGTTGTTGATGATATAGACGAAGCTATAGACTTTATAGAAAAGTATGGTTCCCACCATTCAGATGCTATAGTTACAGAAAACTACACAAAAGGCATGAAGTTTATACAACAAGTAGATAGTGCCGCAGTTTATATAAACGCATCGACAAGATTCACCGATGGAAACGAGTTTGGAATGGGAGCCGAGATGGGAATATCTACAGACAAGATACACGCAAGAGGACCAATGGCACTAAAAGAGCTAACTATTCCAAAATTCATAATCTTTGGAGATGGACAACTCAGAGAAAACGTAGGCATACCAAAAGACGAAGAAAAGCCTAAAATAGATACAGAAGCATGTAGCCTTTAAGGAAAGTGTTATGAAAGACATTACCCAATTTTTTAAAGCAAAAAAGAATGGAGAAAAACTAACTCTAATATCTACATACGACTACTGGTCAGCTAAGCTTTGTGAAGAGGCAGGCATAGACGCTATACTGGTTGGAGATTCGTTGGGAATGGTAGTCCAAGGAAACGACTCCACACTACCGGTAACTTTGGAAGAGATGATATACCACACAAAAGCCGTAAGAAAAGGAGCACCTAACACGTTTATCATTGTAGATATGCCTTTTATGACTTACCATACAACCGTAGAAGAAGCCGTAAAAAACGCCGGAAAAGTTATAAAAGAAACTGGAGCCAACGCAGTAAAGATAGAAGGAGCTTCCGAAATCGTTTTAGAAACTACCAGAAGACTTACCTCAATCGGAGTTCCAGTTATGGGACACCTTGGATTAACACCACAGTTTATAAACATATTTGGAGGATACAAAGTCCAAGGCAAAACGGAAGAAAGCCAACAAAAGATAATCCAACAGGCAAAAGAGCTTGAAACTGTAGGAGCTTTTTCTGTAGTTTTGGAAGCTGTCCCTTCAGACCTTGCAAAAACGATTACTACAAATCTTAAAATTCCAACCATAGGAATAGGAGCAGGTAAAGAGACAGATGGTCAGATTTTAGTTTTCCACGACCTAATCGGTATATTCGAAAAAACACCTAAATTTGTAAAAAGATACCTTGAAGGTGGAAAGCTTATAAAACAATCTCTTGAGAAATTCAAAGAAGAGGTAAAAAATGGACAGTTTCCAACAGAAGAACACTCCTATTAACATATCAAACAATCTATTTGATGCAGTAAAACCAATAAAAGAAGGAAAGCTAATAGTAGCAAAAACCGACACAATATACGGTATTCTGGCAGATGCCTTAAACAAAGATGCAGTAGAAAGAATTTACCTTGTAAAAGGCAGACCAGAAGACAAACCTTTTGTAATACTCATTCCTTCAACAGAATACTTAAAACTTTTCGAAATAAAACCAGACCCACAGTCAGAAAAGATACTTTTAAAAAAAGGGATAACCGTAGTCTTTGATTTAAACGACAAAGAAGGAAAGTTTAGCTACCTTCATAGAGGTAAAAACTCTTTAGCGTTCAGAATTCCAGATGACTCTGTATTTTTAGCTTTTCTAAGAGAAGTAGCAAGACCAGTTGTAGCTCCAAGTGCAAACCCTTCTGAACTAACACCTGCAGAAGATATAAACAAAGCCATAGAATACTTTCAAGACAAAATAGACCTTTACATAGACGGTGGAAAGGTTTTAGAAAATATACCGTCTACAATCGTAAAAGTAGAAAACGGAAAAGTAAAAATCCTTAGAGAAGGAAAAAAGAGGTTGTGAGATGCAGATAAAAACCCATCAAAAGATAGATAACTCCTTAAGTGGAGAAGTTTTATCAATTGAAGAAGGAAAAAGTGCAACAGTAAGACTAAAAACAGATAACAGAATGGTTGCAGATGAAAAAGGTTTAATACACGGTGGATTTATATTTTCTGCCGCCGATTACTGTGCTATGGTTACGGTAAACCATCCAAACGTAGTTTTAGGCAGTGCAGATGTTAGATTTCTAAAACCTTTAAAACTTGGACAGACGGCTATTTTCAAAAGTGAAGTTTTATCTACAGAAGGAAGGAAAACCTTGTTAAAGGTTGAAGGATTTTTTGAAGACACTCAAGAAAAGTTTTTTGAAGGAAACTTTAAGTGTTATACATTAGATAAACACGTTTTAGAATGAGAGATTACTACAGCATCAAAATGAGAGCTACTTTAGAAGGAAAACACGTATCTGGAGTAGAAAGAATAGTAACAAAAGAAAAGATACCGGAAGTTGTATCACAGCTTCCTTTAAGACCTAACCAGTTTGACTTTATGAACATTAAAATCGAAAAACTAAACCAGATAAACTTCATTGAAAAATCTTTGAATGTAAAAACTATAAAGGTTGAAAGTGTAGAGATGGCAAACAACGTTGCCTTGGAGATTTTACAGACAGTTGGAATACAAAGAGAATTGGCAGAAATTTATATAAAGATGCTTCACACTGGTGCAGCTACAGACAAAGGCAACATGAGAGGAGCTATGATAGTAAGTCTCAAAGGGGAAAGACTGGAAAAAGACAAAGACAGAGGCGTTAGAACTGTAAACGTAGATTTTGAAAACAGAGAAGAAGTTACAAAACTTTTAAAAGAGAAAGGATACACAGAAAGAACCGTTGACGCTCTTGCTCTCTCTACAAAAAATCTCTATTACCCAGACATTTTAGCCGAATACTGTATATCAGACCAGCCAGATTACACTACTGGCTACATAGCCACAAAAACAACTTACTATAGAATCCTTAATTTAAAAGACTACGGAAACCCAAAAGGTGGTAGAATATACTTCGTAAAAGAAGATACAGATATAGACAAACTATACCAATACTTAGAAACAAAAGCATTTCTGATAAGAAGTTTAGGGGATTTAGAATGAAAAGGGTTTTTATACACGGTTGGGGATTTTCTAAAAACATCTGGAAAGATTATTTTTACTTAGATGATGCAGAATTCTTAGATTTACCCTTTCACGGAGAATCTAAATACCAAGAGGCTACAACCTTACAATCCTTTGCAGAAAAAGTATCTCAACATATAAAAGAACCTACAACTATGATAGGATGGTCTTTAGGTGCATCTGTAGCCGTTTTAACAGCCATGATAAACCCAAACGTTAAAAAACTTGTGCTTGTAGGTTTTAGTCCAAAGTTTAACGATGAGAAGTTAGGTAGTAGCCCATCAATGATAAAAGCCTTTATGTTAAACCTGAAAAAAGATTTTGAAAACACAGTAAAAAACTTTAGAATTACTGCAATTGGAAAAGACCCATCATGCGGTTTACCACAAAAAGAAGGTAGTTATCTCCTTCTCAAAGACTTTATAGAACTTGATTTAACAGATATACTGCATAAAATCCAATGTGAGACTTACATTATACACGGTATAAACGATAAAATCGTAAATAAAGAAGCGGCATTTTTTACACACAAAGCCGTTAAAAACAGTCAACTTTACATTTTAGACTCACACCACGGACCATTTTTAGAAAGGGATATAACCGAATTTGCGTGTCAATAAAAACAGAGTAAAAACGTCTTTTTCAAAATCTATCCATTCTTACGAGAAGGAGATTTTAGTTCAAAAAAAGGCAGCCTTAAAACTTTCTGAATTTTCCAGAGATTTTGAAGGTTTTGGATTAGACTTGGGTTGTGGAACGGGTATATTAAGCAGTCTACTGAATAAAAACATAGTCGGTTTAGATATATCCTTTAACATGGCAAAAATTTACAAAACAAAAAACGAAAAAGTAGTTGTAGGGGATATAGAAAACATACCGTTTAAATCAAAGACTTTTGATTTTGCCGTTTCAAACTTTGCTTTACACTGGGTTGATGTAGAAAAAGGATTTAAAGAGATAAGCAGAGTCTTAAAAGAAGAAGGAAAGTTTGCTTTCAGTATGCCTGTTGAAGGAAGTTTTAAGATAGTCCAAGATATTCTCGGAGAAAAAAACTTTGATTTTTTAGATAAAGACTACGTTTTAGACATTCTTTCAAAAAACTTTACCATTAAAAAACACGAAACGGTAAGCTACAACTTAGAATTTCAAAACGGATTAGAACTTTTAAAACATCTACACTCTACAGGCTCTTCCGTTGGTAAAACTGGTAGCACAATCGGAGAAAAGATAAAGATTTTTCAAAAATTTAAAAATTACAACAAACCTGCAGTTTTAAATTTTGAAGTGATGTTTGTTTATGCAATCAATCACCGATTTTAAGAAGGTCCCTTAGCTCGTCTTCTAACTGCCTACACCTTGGACAGACTGTAGTATCTCCTTTGTAAGAAAATGGCACTAAGCACTCACTACACGGTATCATAACATGCTCGGCTAAAACTTTATGTTTCTTCGAAACAAAATCGGATATATAAAGTTTTTCTTCCAGATGAATACATTTTTCTGGACATACATCATGACATATTCTACACTTAATACAGAGAGATGGACTAAACAGAACTTTAAGTTTGCTATCACTTGGCGTTAAAGCACCTGTTGGGCAGACGTTGTAACAAACAGAACAGTTAGTGCATTTGTAGTTGTCTATCCATTTATCAGAAGAAAAGTCTATTTTATCAACTAAAAAGTATTTATCTTCGTAATCTGTTTTAGACAAAGCGTTTATAAGAATCTCTCTTTTTGTAGGATAAACCTTCTCACTTACGATATTTTTAAATTCTTTATCTCCAACTTCTTTTTCATCTATGGGTAGCTTTTCTGCAACAGCCCAAAAGGCTAAGGAAGCGGTCTGTTTTACAAACATTTTTAAAAAGGCTCTTCTTTTGTTTTCCTGTTTTTCTTCTCTTTCGTATCCGATTTCTTCAAGTTTTACTCTGTAATCAACTCCAGCAGATTGTAGTATGTAGTTTGCTTTTTCAGCGTTTGCTTTTATGAGGTCTAACTGTTTACCTATGCTACAGTTATAGCAGTGTTTTATGTCTAAAACTAAATCATTTTGCTTTTCTATACACATAGCCGATAGGTAGCTTTCATCTAAGGCAGAGAGACAAGGCACGTTTAATTTACAACTTATAAGATTACCATCTTCTTCTATAAATTTTGTGTAGAATTCTACTAAATCAAAACCTTGTATTTTAAAGCTTTCAGTAGGACAGTTTCCAACGCATGCACCACAGTTTATACAACTTTCATAGTTTACCTTTATCTTATCGTTTTCTAAGATTATAGTATTTTCTACTGGGCAAACTTCCACACACTTTTTACAGTCGGCGTATCTGTAGTAAACTCTAACGCAGGAGTATACGTCAAAAGAAAGTCTAACTGACATTTTCAAACTCCTCTAACTGAGATAGGATATACTCGTAATCAGTCATTATAAACTCTAACGCAGTTTGGCATAAATCGTGGTAAAAAGGAGTTTCTGCCATATCTCTTGCAGCTAAAAGGTATATAGGCATCCACTGTAGTATGTGGTTTTCCATAAATCTTTTTTGAAGGTCTAAATACTTTCTTTCTTCTTCTTGGTTGTTGATAGAGTATGCAGTAAGCTGTTCTTTTATAAGAGTTATCATAAATTCAAGTTCTATGGCTAAATGGTCTGGAGATAAAACTCTGGTTTTGTTTAAATCTACTTCGTAACCATTTTCTAAATAAAACTGTAAAGTTGGGTTTGTTGGAGTTGGGTTTATATGTCCTTCGTCGTTCATAAAAACAGATTCGTAAGGGTAAACGTTAAGTATAAAAATCGTTGTATAGTCTACGTTTAACTCTTCATCTATAAGTTGTTTTAATGGCTTTGTATTGAAAAGTTCCCAGTCTTTAGTTTTTTTGTTTAAAAGCTCTTCATCAACTTCTTCAACAAAAAGCCTTGATAAAAAAGA
>PNIU01000086.1 GCA_002878035.1 Sulfurihydrogenibium sp. | reverse complement strand
TTTCTGTAGCTTCGTTTATAACTTCTATATTTGCCTTTGTCTTTTTTAGAATGTTTTCTAAAAACTTATCTTCAGAAGGAGTTGCGATAGAGATTGCCGTTCCTTCTTTTCCTGCCCTTCCTGTTCTACCTATCCTATGTATGTAGCTTTCTGCATCTCTTGGAAGGCCATAGTTAATAACTAACTCTACACCTTTAATATCAAGTCCTCTTGCCGCAACATCTGTAGCAACCAATATTTTCAGCTTTCCAGTTCTAAAATTGTGTAAGACGGTCTCTCTTTTCTTCTGAGAAAAATCTCCGTGTATAGCACTAACGTTAAAACCTTCTTCTTTTAGCTTTTCTGCAAGTTCATCTGCTTCCAATTTTGTTTGGGTAAAAATTATGGTTTTTTCAGCATCGTTTTCTGATAAAATCTGTATCAGTTTAGAAAACTTGTTTTTAGGGTCCACTCTGTAGATAATCTGTTTTATTTTTTCTACGGTTATTTCGTCTGGTTTTACTTTGATGGTCTCATAATCTTCGTTTAAAAACTCTTCTGCAAGTTCAAGTATTTCCTTAGGCATTGTAGCCGAAAAAAGTAAGTTTTGTCTTTCTTCCGGTAGGTAAGACATTATCTCTTCTATATCTTCTATAAATCCCATTTCTAACATTCTATCTGCTTCGTCCAACACGAACATTTTAACGTTATCTAACTTTAAAAATCCTCTGTTTAAAAGGTCTTTAACTCTTCCGGGTGTTCCTACTATGACCACATCGTTACCTTTCTTTAGAAAGTCAATCTGATGTTTCATAGATTTTCCACCGTAAACTGACAAAACAAAAACTTTTTTGTTTTTCCCTAACTCTTTAATTTCTTTTGCAACCTGAATGGCAAGCTCTCTTGTAGGAACAAGCACCAAAGCCTGAATTCTTTTCTGTTTTGTATTGACTTTTTCAACTATCGGAATACCAAATGCGGCAGTCTTTCCTGTGCCAGTTTGAGCTTGTGCTACTAAATCTTTTCCACTTAATACTACAGGAATAGCTTTTTCTTGGATTTCAGTTGGTTTTTGGTATCCTAAACTGTCTAACGATTTTAGGGTTTCCTGTGAAATACCAAGATTTTGAAATGTTTTGTTTGAATCTGTTGACATAAAAATGCCTCCTTAAAAATTGATTTTTTAAAGAGGAAAAGAATCTCCCGACTTACATTAGATTATTTTTGAACGCTCCCCTGAGCTTTTATCTAATGGAGGATTATTTTCCTCTTTTCTTAGAAAATATTATACACCTATTTTTTAGTAATGCAAGCTTAAAGATTTTTTCATAACATCAATCGGAGCTTTCTGTCCAGTCCAGATTTCAAAGGATTTAGCCCCTTGATGAATAAGCATAGGATAACCGTTTTGATATTTACAACCTTTTTCTTTTGCTACTTTAAGTAGCTTTGTTTCTTTATAAATTATATCTACAACTGTATGTCTTTGCTCTATAAAATCGTAGTTAAACAGTGGAAAATCTTCGTCGTTAAGTCCTACCGATGTAGTATTTACGATTATATCAACTTCTTTAACTATTTCATTTATGTCAGCTAAAGGTATTGGATGTATTATTTTGTCTACAACTTTAAAGTGTTGTAGGTATTCATTCAAAAGTTTTTTTGCTCTTTCTACAGTTCTGTTAGCTAAGTAGATTTTATCTACGCCTTCTTTTAATAAACCGTAAATAATTGCTCTTGAAGAACCTCCTGCTCCTATTACCAGAACTTTCTTACCTTCTATTGTAGGTTCAAGCTCTTTTAAACCTTCTACAAATCCATACCAATCTGTATTGTATGCAATCAGGTATCCATCTACATTTTTTATAGTGTTGGCTGCTTTTATGACCTTTACTTCGTCTGAAAGTTCATTTACGTAAGGTACAACACTTTCTTTGTGAGGTATTGTAACGTTTACTCCTGATATTTTTAAGACTCTTAGAGATTCTACTGCTTGGCTTATACTTTCTGGATTAACTTCAAATGGAACGTAGACTGCGTTTATACCAAGATGTTGAAAAGCGGCAGTTTGAAATGTAGGAGATTTAGAGTGTTTTACTGGGTACCCAAATATACCGTAAACTTTAGTCTGACCATCTAATATCATATAATCTGATACTTTTCTTCTCCTATGTTAACTGCCTTAACCCAAGGAAGGGATTCTTTGATAGTATAAACTACTAAATCTTTCATTGTCATATCTGCTACAGGACAGGTTTGGCAGGTTCCATAAAGTTTTAAAAAAACTTCGTCACCCTCTACTTTAACTAAATCAATGTTGCCTGCATCTGCTAACAAAGCAGGTCTTATTCTTTCTAACACTTCTTTTACTTCTTGTTCTTTGTCTTCTATAACCATGTCTCTAACCTCAACTTTTATTAACCGTTTTATAAAACTCTTGTATGAGTTTTTCTCTGTCTTCTTCGCTAACGTTCAAAAGTTTTAAAGCACCTATTAAACTAAGTTTTCTAAATAAAATATCGTTTAACCTTTCTTCGTAAAAGTAATTTAAAAACGGTCTAAATTTATCTTCAAGTTCTGGGTATTCTTTGAATATATCGGAAAGTTTACTTTCTATGTTTAACCTCATCTTTATACCTTTCTAACATAGAAATGGTAAACTCCGTCTTCTTCCTTATATCCTAAGTATTCATTACCAGTTGTTTGACACCAAGCCGGTACGTCTTGGAGTGCTCCTTCATCATCTGCAAGTAGCTCTACAATCTGACCTTTTTCTGCTTTTTTCATAACTTTAGCAAGTTCCGTTATAGGAATAGGACAGTAGGTTCCAGTTGCATCGTGCACTATGTCTGGTTTGATTTCCATAAACTTATCCTCCACTGGTTTAAAGTTTCATCATCAAAAGGTATTCCAGTTATAATTTCTTCATTATTATACTTAACATCTATTTTTCCATCAACAGTTTTGGAGTATCTTGCTATTATATTTGCTATAATCTGTTTTTCATCTTCATCAAGGTAATCACTGTGTAAAGGTTTTGCTATAGCTACTGGTCCTTTTCCTAAAGGTTCAAAGAAGTGATACCTCTTTGCAAAACCATACAAAAAGTTATTTTCGCCTTCGTTTCTCGATACGATTACCTTTGTTCCAGAGTCTAACCTAAAATGCCTTCCTACAGTAAACAGAGTCAAATCTTCTTGCGTTATTTTTCCTTCAACCTGTAAAGTTTCTTTGTATTTATAAGCGTAATTTTCATCTGTAAGGTAGCAACATCCACCCGCTGGAGATTCAAACTCATCTATTCCAAGTTCTTTTGCAAGCTGTAGCTGTCTTTTTCTACTTCTTCCTACTATCCCTTCGAGTTTCTCTCTATCAACCCAACCTTTTATCTCTGGTATTGTTGGGGGAAGTCTCTTTGCAGATAAAGGTCTAAGTATCAACCCTTCCAAGCCAGAGTCTCTTTCTATTATTTTAAGTGGGATAGATTTTTGACTTTTGGGTCTTTGTCCTAAAACCTCTCCAGATATTACAAAGTCTGCCCCAATCTCTTCCATAATTTCTTTGGCTTTTTTAAACATGTAAATTCTACAGTCAATGCAAGGGTTGATGTTGGCACCGTAACCGTATTTAGGATTAAGTATAACATCCATATATCCATCTGATATATCGACTATTTCAAGAGGAAAACCATACTTGGCTGCATACTTTAAAGCTGGATTCATATAGTGGGAGCCGTCTTCTTTTTTCTCTCCCCTTCTTCTTTTAGTTTCAGTTATACAGAAGCCGGTGTAAAAATGAACGGCTAAAACGTCTATACCTTGATTTTGAATGAGCTTGATAGCTAAAGTACTATCAAGCCCCCCTGAGTACAATGCTACTGCTTTTCTTTTCATTATCCTATGTGTTCAAGTGAAACTTCTGAACCTTCTTCGTGGTCTTCTTCTATACAGTCTGGTATTTTACTTGCTTCTTCTACTCTACCTTGTTTTAGAAGATAGTCTTTTATAGCAACGTGAAGTGTCTCAAGTCCAAGGTTTGTGCAGTGTATCTTTTGTGGTGGTAATCCACCAAGCTCTTCAAATATATCTTTGTAAGTTAAGTTTAAAGCGTAGTCTATAGGTTTGCCTTTTACCATCTCTGTAAGCACAGAAGATACTGCTATTGCAGAACCACAACCAAAAGTCTTAAACTTAACGTCTGTAATGATGTCTGTGTCTTTATCTACTTTAATAGTAAACAACATAGCGTCACCACAAGAAGGGTTACCACACTGTCCATAACCATCTGGATTTGGTATTTCTCCCAAGTTTCTTGGGTTCATAAAGTGGTCCATAACTTTTTCTGTATATTCGAACATCTTTCTTACCTCCTGTTAAATTTAATGATATAATATTTCTTTTCTAAACTTATTCCAATGATTAAAATCACTTTTTACTTGAATTTTGAAGCTTTCTTTGTAAAGTCTTCCCAGTTTTCTGGGTTAAACGGAGATATCTCTCTTAACCTTGCTATTACCTTAGGATACTCTTCTATGATGTAATCTATGTCTTCTTCTGTGTTATCTCTTCCAAGGGAAAATACTATTGAACCGTTAGATGCTTCCTTTTCTACACCTATAGCTGCTAAAACGTGGGATTGTTTTAATGCGTAAGATACACACGCAGAACCAGAAGCTGCATAAGTTTTCTTTATGTTTAACATAAGTAGCATAGCTTCACCTTCTATATACATAACAATTAAAGAAAGGTGGTTTGGTAATCTTTTTTCTGGGTGGCCTGTAAACTTTATATAAGGTATTCTCTCTTCTATACCTTTTTTAAGCTTATCTCTAAGGTATCTTAGTCTGTTTACTCTGTCGTCCATTTCCTTTATGGCAAGTTCTGCCGCTGCACCCATACCAACTATACCGGGAACGTTTTCTGTTCCTGCTCTTCTTCCACCTTCCTGTATTCCACCTTCTATCAAAGGTTTTAACCTTATTCCTTTTCTAACGTAAAGGCCACCTACACCCTTAGGAGCGTAGAAGTAATGACCTGTAAAAGATGCCATATCGAGTCCCCATCCTTCAACGTCAACCGGCATATGTCCTACTGCTGGAGCTATATCAGAATGGAAAACTACTCTTGGATTTTTCTCTTTTACTGCAGCAACTAAGGCAGGCATATCCTGAATGGTTCCTATTTCTCTGTTAGCAAATCCTACAGAAACTAATATAGTATCTTCCCTTACTGCTGCAGCCAACTTTTCAGGGTCGATTATTCCATACTCATCAGGCTGGACTTCTGTTATCTCAAAACCTTCTTTTTCAAGAGTTTTACAAGAGTGAAGTATTGAGTGATGCTCTATAGCCGATACTACTATGTGTTTACCTCTTCTTCCGGGAGCTTTTGCAAAACCTTTTATAGCAAGGTTATTTGCTTCTATCGCTCCAGAGGTAAAAACTATATCCTCTGGATTACTTACGTTTAATAATTGTGCAACTTGTTCTCTTGCTCTGTTTATGGCTTTTTTCGCTTCTATACCCATTTCGTGAAGTGATGTTGGGTTGCCAAACTTTTCTTTAAAGAATGGCATCATAGCCTCTATAGCTTCATCACAAACTGGCGTTGTTGCCAAATGGTCTACGTATATTCTTCTCATAATTTACCTCCTACATTAAACTTAATTTTTTAATAACTTTTTCTGCTATATTAATAAACTCTTTCGCTGACTGTGAGTCTTCTTTAGCAAAAACTATTGGGATTCCAAGGTCTGAAAACTCTGCCACTTTTGGCTCTATTGGAATTTTACCTAAAACTTCTGTTCCGTAAGCCTTTGCTATCTCTTCTGTCTTACTTTTACCAAAAATCTCGTAAACTTTTCCGTTGTCAGGACATACAAAGTAGCTCATGTTTTCAACAACACCAAGTATAGGTATCTGGACTTCGTTAAACATTTGGATACCTTTTTTAACGTCTATAAGTGCTACATCTTGAGGTGTTGTAACGATAATAGCTCCATCTATCTCTGCAGTTTGTCCTAAGGTAATCTGAACATCACCGGTTCCCGGTGGTAAATCTATTATCAAAAAGTCAAGCTCTTCTTCTCCCCAATCGATATCAAACAAAAACTGGGTAAGAGCTTTAAACAAAACTGGACCTCTCCATATAACCGGTGTATCTTCGGAAGGAAGTAAAAATCCTATTGACATAATCTTTACACCGTGAGCTTCAGGAGCTATTATTTTATCTCCTTGAGGTGTCTGTCTTGCCATAACTTTTTTATCTTTAGCTCCAAACATTGTAGGACCACTTGGACCATACATATCTGCATCAAGGTAGCCTACGTTGTATCCTAACTTTTTAAGTGCAGAGGCAAGGTTTACCGCTACTGTAGATTTACCTACTCCACCTTTTCCAGATGCTACCGCTATAACTTTCTTAACGTTTGGAATTCTTCTTCTTGTTTCGAATGGGTTTGCTTGAGGAGGTGGGGGTGGTGGTTGTGTTTGTCTTTGAGAAGGTGGTTCGTTTGAAAACTCTATCTCTATCTTTTCAGCTCCGATTGATTTTAGAGCTTTTTCAATTTTTTCTCTCATGTATTCATGATACTTTTCACTTGGAGAAAAAACTTTGATGTATACGTTGTTTCCATCGATTTTTAAGTCTTTCATTAAATCAGCAATCGAAAAGCTAACTCCTATTTCCTGAAGATTTGTCCTTTTTAGTGTGTCGATTACTCCTTGAAGAGCCATACTGACCTCCTATATTTTTGTTATAATAATAATTAAAGATTTAACAAAATTATACTATGATAGCAGTCATTAAAAAAGATATTTTTGTCTTAAATTAAAGGAGAAAGATGGAACCATATACAGGGTCTTTAAACTTTTTACATAACTACTCTGCTATGCAGGGAATAGTTCATTTTATAGGTTGGACTATAGCTATACTAATTTTAGTTTACGTGTTTAAATTTGTCAAAAAACACCATAAAGAAGATGAAAGAGCTAAAAGATACAGTCAAAGAAACGTTGTAGAAGAGTTAAAAGAAAAAGAAGAAAAAAAGGACTCTTAAATATCTTATAAAAAGTTAATCTTCTTTAAACTCTACTGCTATAATATTTTTTTAAAAATCTAACAAACTCAAATAGGAGACACAGTTTTGTTTAGAGGTAAAGTCAGAAGGATTCATTTTATCGGTATTGGCGGCTCTGGAATGAACGGTATAGCAGAACTTCTTTTAAACCAAGGTTATACCATATCAGGCAGCGACTTAAAAGAATCTTACACAACTCAAAGGTTAAGGAAACTTGGTGCAAAAATCTACATAGGACATAGTGAAGATAACGTAAAAGATGTAGACGTTGTGGTTTACTCTTCGGCGGTAAAACCAGACAACCCTGAGTTAAAAAAAGCAAAAGAGCTTGGGATACCAACAATACCAAGGGGAGAGATGCTTGCAGAGTTGATGAGGTTTAAGTATGGAATAGCGATAGCAGGCTCCCATGGTAAAACAACAACAACTTCTATGGTAGGCACCGTTTTAGGTAAAACTGGTTTTGACCCAACGGTAGTAGTCGGGGGAAAGCTTGAGGCTTACGGAAGTAATGCAAAACTTGGAAGAGGTGAGTTTTTGGTTGCAGAGTCTGACGAAAGCGATGGCTCATTTCTAAAACTTACTCCAACGATTGTTTCCATAAACAACATAGACCTTGAACATCTTGGATTTTACAAAGATTTGGAAGATATAAAAAGAGCATTTACCGAGTTTGCCAACAAAGTCCCTTTTTACGGTGCCGTTGCCGTTAATATAGACGATGAAAACGTAAGAAGTATAGTCCCAAAAATAGAAAGAAAAGTAATAAAGTTTGGACTATCAGAAGAAGCTGAGATAAGAGGAAAAAATCTTCAAGTAATTGATGGAAGATACAAATTTACCGTAGAAGGTTTTGGAGATATACACCTTTCAGTTCCCGGTATCCATAACGTTTACAACGCTCTTGCTACTATTGCTATATGTCAAGAACTTGGAGTTCCTTTCTGCGTCATAAAAGAGTCTTTAGAAACATTCCAAAACGCAAAAAGAAGATTTGAGATAAAATACAAAGATGATGTATTGGTTATAGACGATTATGCTCACCATCCGACGGAAATAAAGGCAACCTTATCGGCAGCAAGGGATATGTATCCAGACAGAAGAATAGTAACAGTTTTTCAACCCCATAGATACAGTAGAGTTCACTCTCTTTTTAACGAGTTTGTAAATTCATTTGATATTCCGGATATAGTGATAATAACAGACATATACTCTGCTGGAGAAAATCCTATAGATGGTATTTCTGGAGAGACTCTAACAGAAAAAATCAGGGAAAAAAGGGATAACGTCTTTTTTGTTAAAGATATAGAAGAGGCTGAAAGTTTAGTTAAAAGCATTCTAAAATCTGGAGATGTAGTGCTTACACTGGGAGCTGGAAATATTACAGTCTTAAGCGATAACCTGTCAAAATATCTAAAAGAAAGGAAAAGTTAATGAGGTTTACAGACTGTAGAAACCTACCTCTGTTTACAGATTTGTACGAGCTGACTATGGCTCAGGTTTACTTTGAAAAAAAGATGGACAAAACAGCCGTGTTTAACTTTTTTATCAGACCAAACAACAAAAGAAACTACTTTTTGTTTGCTGGTTTAGACCTTTTGATAGACTACCTTCTAAATTTAAAATTTACAGAAGATGATATAGAGTTTTTAAGGTCTACAAGAAAGTTTAAAGAAGAATTTTTAAACTATCTAAGAAATTTTAAATTCACTGGAAATCTTTACTCTGTAGACGAAGGAGAGATAGTTTTTGCAAACGAACCAATAATACAGGTAGAAGCCCCTATCATTCAAGCTCAGATAATAGAAACTTTCCTTATAAACACGATTCAGATATCAATTTTAGTTGCTACAAAAGCACTAAGATGCTACAGTGTAGCTCCTGATAAGATGCTGATAGACTTTGGTATGAGAAGAGCCCACGGAACAGACGCAGGAATGATTGCCGCAAGAAGTAGTTATATAGGTGGTTTTGTTGGAACGTCCAACGTCCTTGCAGGTAAAGAATTCGGCATTCCGATTTACGGAACTATGGCACACTCTTTTGTTATGGCACACGACACAGAAGAAAAAGCTTTTGAAAACTTTGCGTCTGTTTATCCAGAGAACACTATTTTTTTAATAGACACATACGACACTTTAGAAGGTGTAAAAAACGCTATAAAAGTTGCAAAGAAAAAAGGAATAAGAATAAAAGGTGTAAGGATAGATAGTGGAGACCTTTTAACTTTATCAAGAGAAGTAAGAAGATTACTTGACATTAACGGATTTAGAGACTCTATAATACTGGCAAGTGGTGGAATAAACGAGTATAAAATAAAAGAACTTGTAGATAAAAAAGCTCCGATAGATGCTTTTGGTGTTGGAACTGAACTTGTTACCAGTGCAGATACACCATACTTAGATTGTGCTTACAAACTTGTAGAGTACGATGGAAAACCTAAAATGAAACTAAGTAGTAAAAAAGTTACAGTCCCTTATAAGAAACAGTTTTACAGAATCTTTAGAAATGGGAAAATACTAAAAGATGTAGTATCCCATTTTGACGAAATCGTAGAAAATGGAGTAAAAATGCTAAAACTTTACATAAAAGATGGAGAAGTTGTGAGAAGAAGCCCACCTTTACAGGAAATACGAGAAAAAACCTTAATAAACTTTAAAACCTTACCAGACACATTCAAATCTATAACACAACATATGACCTTATCTCCTGAAGTATCCCAGAGACTTTTAAAGTCTACTGAAGAGTTAAAAAAAGCTATAAGAGGTTTTTAAATTATGAAAATAATTATTTTGCTAACGCTTTTAACTGTAAAGTTAGTCTTTGCAGATGTAATGATAGTTACGAGTATAAAACCTTTATCAGATATAGCAAAAGAAATAGGTAAAGATAAAGTTAAAACTGATTACATCATTCCACCAAACATTAACTACCACCTTTACGAATACAAACCACAAGATTTAAAAAAGATTTACAAAGCAGACCTTTTTGTCTTTGTAGGAAGTGGAGAACCAAGTATAGACAACATTGCCAAATCACTAAAACCGGAGCAGAGGCTAAAAGTAATAGATATAAAAGGAATGTATCTTTTAAAAGAGGAAGACCATGACGAAGTCCACCCTGCAGTTTGGCTTGACCCAGAAAACGCAAAGGTTATAGCAAACGAAATAGCTAACTTCCTTATCAAAAAGGACCCGAAGAATAAACCATACTATGAAAAAAATCTTCAAGATTTTATAAAGCAGTGTAACGATATAATAAACTATGGAAAAGATAAATTTTCAAAACTAAAAAACAAATACTTTGTTTCTTACCATTACGAGTTTCCTTACTTTGTAAATAGGTTTGGTCTTGTTTACCTTGCAGAGATTGAGATGGGACACGGTAGAGAACCTACACCAAAACATATCTTAGAAGTAATCCAGAAAATGAGAAAGTATGGTGTAAAAGCAATATTCACTTCAAAACAGTTTTACAATCCAAAGACAGTCAAGGTTGTTTTAGACCAAACAGGAGCTAAAGTTTTCTTTTTAGACAGTATGGGAGAAAACGGCTCCTACATTCAGATGATGAAATTTAACATAGACGAAGTTTACAAAGGCCTATCTATACAATAGAAAGCATTCTTTCTAAAGGAACTCTTGCCTTTTCTATTGTTTCTTCATCTAAGGTTACTTCGTTAATCTCTTTTTCTAACACTTCTAAGACTTTTTCAAGTGTGTTTTTCTTCATATCGCAGCAGTGAACTGTGCCACAGTAATCGGCAGCTTGAGGGAAAATATAATTCTTGTTAGGATTTTTCTTTTTAAGATAATGATGTATACCAACTTCAGTTCCTATTATAATTGTGTCTGCATCGCAGGTTGTAGCATACTCAATTATCTGGCTTGTACTACCTACAAAGTCTGCTATTTCTACAGTATCTGTATTACACTCTGGATGAACTGCTATCTTTGCATCAGGATACTTTTTCTTTAATTCCAGTAATGTCTCTTTTGAAAGGTTAAAGTGAGGTGGACAAAAACCTTTCCAAAGTATAAACTCCTTCTCTGGAACTTGTTTGGCTACGTAGCTACCAAGAAATTGGTCTGGAACGAATATTATTTTTTTTGCATCTAAAGATTTTACCACCTTAACTGCATTTCTTGATGTAACGATAATATCCGAAATAGTTTTTACATCTGCGTTTGTGTTAATGTAAGAAACTACCAAAGCATCTGGGTGTTCCTGTTTTAACTTTTTCACTCCTTCAAGGGTAGCCATATCTGCCATCGGACAACCACTTTCAGGATTTGGATGAAGAACTTTTTTAGTTGGATTTAAGATTTTTGCAGTTTCAGCCATAAATCTAACTCCACAGAATACAATAATATCAGCATCAGACTTTTGAGCTACTCTCGACAACTCTAAAGAGTCTCCAATAAAATCGGCTATATCTTGTATCTCTGGTCTTTGATAGTAATGGGCGAGGATTACGGCGTTTTTCTCCTTTCTTAATTGGTTAATTCTTTCTACAGTATTATTCACAAAAAACCCCCAGCATTTTTGTTAAACAATTTATTATA
>PNIU01000096.1 GCA_002878035.1 Sulfurihydrogenibium sp. | reverse complement strand
TTCTTTCTCATGAACTGTTTGGTATAAAATTTAAAAATCCAGTTTGGACGGCTTCTGGAACCTTCAGCTACGGTTTAGAAGTTGCAAAACTTTACGACCTATCTTTACTTGGAGCTATAGTTGTAAAAGGTCTTTCTTTAAAGCCAAGAAAAGGTAATATGCCTGAGAGGATAGTAGAGACACCGGCAGGTATGTTAAACTCTATCGGACTTCAAAATCCCGGTGTTGAATACTTTATAAATGAAACTTTACCACAGTTAAGACAGTATGATACAAGGATTTTTGCAAACGTTTTTGGAGAAGATGAAGAGGAGTATTTAGCAGTTGCAGAAAAGTTAGATAAAGCCGATGGAGTAGACGGACTTGAGTTAAACGTGTCCTGTCCTAACGTAAAAAAAGGTGGTATAGCTTTTGGAAACGACCCACAAGTATTGTATGACCTTGTTTACAAAATCAAAAAAGTGACCAAAAAACCACTGTTGGTTAAACTCTCACCTAACGTAACCAACATACTCGATACGGCAGATGCCTGCGTAAATGCAAAAGCAGATGGTTTAGTGTTGATAAATACACTTTTAGGAGTTGCTATAGACGTTGAAAAAGAAAAACCTATATTATCTACAATAACCGGTGGTTTATCTGGTCCGGCAATACTACCAATAGCTGTAAGAATGATTTGGCAAGTTTATGCAAAATACGGAAAGAAAGTGCCTATAATCGGTGTAGGTGGAATATCAAACGTTCAAGATGCTCTTCAACATATACTTGCAGGAGCTTGTGCGATACAAGTTGGAACAGCAAACTTCTATGACCCTTACTCTCCTCTAAAAATCATAGAAGGTTTAAAGGAACACTTAAAAAAGAAAGGTTATAAACATTACAGCCAACTTATAGGAAAAGCCCATCAAATGACGATAAAGGAGGTTTAAAATGATTGTTGTTTTGACAAAATTTCCAATAAAGCCAGAGTTTATGAAAGATTTTGAAGAAAGGTCAAAAGAAAGGTTTGGAGAGCATGGTATCGATAAGATGGAAGGCTTTTTAGGTATGAAAATTTTAGCCGGTAGAAGTTTTCCTTCTATGCCAGCTAACAATCAAGTTGTAATAATAACTTACTGGAAAGATATGGAAAGTTTTTTAAACTACACAAAAAGTAAAGAGTTTGGTGAAGCTCACAAAAACCCACCACCAAAAGAGTGGTTCGCCGGTAATCCATCGGTAGAAATCTACGAAGTCATAAAG
>PNIU01000123.1 GCA_002878035.1 Sulfurihydrogenibium sp. | reverse complement strand
AGTTTTTCGTATACTTCAACTGGTATTATGAAGCTCATATTAGCCTCCAATATTTCCTTTTGTTAAATTTAATTAGATTTTATACAATTTTCAAATACTTCCTAAATCTATCTTTCCTTCGTAGATGGCTTTACCTACAACTACACCGTAAACGCCGTAATCTTTTAAATCGTAAAGTTTTTTTATATCTTCTAAACAGCTTACTCCACCGGAAGCTATAACGTAATGTTTTAGATTTTCTGCAAGTTTTTTAGTTCCTTCTATGTTTGGACCTACCATAGCTCCATCTCTGTTTACATCGGTATATAAAAATCCAAATATATCTAAATCGTCGTATCTTTTTGCAAACTCAAGTGGAGTGTAATCTGTTTTCTCTATCCAACCTTTTATCGCAACCTTTCCATCTTTAGCATCTATACCTACGATAACTTTGTTTTTATACTCTTGGACTATTTTTAAAAACTCGTCTGGATTTTCGTAAGCAAGGCTTCCTATGACTACTCTATCTACTCCAATTTCAAACATTGTTTTTACTGCATCGAAACTTCTTAGTCCACCACCAAACTCAACTGGCAAATCTACATATTTAATTATTTTTTCAACTATTTTGTAATTTTTTGGTTTACCTTCTAAAGCTCCATCTAAATCAACTACGTGTATATGTTTTACTCCGTAATCTTTAAACCTTTTTGCTACATCTACAGGGTCGTTGTCGTAGACTTTTACCTTATCAAATTCTCCTTTGTAAAGTCTAACAGCTTTTCCTTCTTTGATATCAATAGCAGGAATTATAAAATCCTTCAAAGACATAGAATATCTCCTTGAAATTATTAACATTTGATTTACAAAATTTTAGCATACATAATGGTATAATTTTCTAAAATCAAAACAAAAAAGAGGTAAAGATGAGTTTAACGGAAGTTATCTTAAAGCTTGCTCTTGTTGGTGGAGACCCTATCCTCTACATTCTTTTAGTAATGAGCGTTATCACACTGGCAGTAATAATAGAAAGGCTAATGTCTTACAAATTTATAGAGAAAAACCTTGATAAGTATGAACCTTTAGAACTTAGACTTCAACTTGAAAAAAGACTTGGAATACTTGCAACATTCGGAAACAACGCACCATTTATAGGGCTTTTTGGAACAGTTTTAGGTGTAATAAAGGCTTTCCACCATCTTGGAACTTCTTCTGAGTTTGGAGTAAGAGTAGTTATGACTGGTATATCTGAAGCTTTGGTAGCAACGGCTATGGGGCTTTTTGTAGCTATTCCGGCAGTAATAGGTTATAACTACTTTGTCAGAAAAATGAGATTCCTACTTATGATTTATGAGGAGAAGAGAAGATGAAAATTACAGAAGAGAACGAAAGAGAAATATCTGAAATAAATATGATTCCACTGGTTGACATAGTCCTTGTTATTCTTATTATATTTATGGCAACAGCTACTTTTATGGTAGAAGGGAAAATACCTCTTGACCTTCCAAAGGCAAAAACGGGAGAGCCTTCAAAACAACTGCAAAAAAGGATAGAAATAACAATAAAAAAAGACGGTGTTTACTATCAGGACAAAAAGGTAGATTTAGAATCTTTAAAAAATATACTTGAAACAGAAAAACAGAATACAGAAAACCCAGTAGTGGCATTAAGGGCAGAGAAAGACGTTCCATTTCAAGATGTGGTAAGTGTGATAGATATCTGCAGGCAGGTTGGCTTAGAGAAATACGTTATAGAGACTAAAAAAGAGTAATTTATGGAGCAAAAGGAGAAAAAGCTAATCCTTATATCGGTTTTAGCATCTTTAATTATTCACGTTTTGATATTTTTAGGACTATACCTTATAAACAAAAAACCACAGGAAGAAAAAGAGAAGATAATAACTCTTACCTTAGAAAACCTTCCAAAAGAAGAGAAAAAACCATCTATATCCGAAGAAAAACCCATTGAAAAAAGTATAGAAAAACCTCCAAAACCACAACCAAAACCAAAACCTCAACCAAAACAAGAATCAATAAAACCTCAGGTAATCCCTAAACCACAACCAAAGCCAGAACCACCAAAAGAAAAAGAACAATCAAAACAGCAAGTTGTAGAAAAACCACAAGAAGAAGTAAAACCTCAAACATCTGATAATCAACCACAGCCACAACAACCACAGCAACAGCAAACGGTAGCATCTCAAAATAAATCCCAACAAGAAGAAAACAAACAACCTCAAACATCTGATAATCAACCACAGCCACAACAACCACAGCAACAGCAAACGGTAGCATCTCAAAATAAATCCCAGCAAGAAGAAAACAAACAACCTACACAAATAGACCTGTCTAAAGGTCGTCCTGATTCATTTAAACAACCAGAAAAAAAAGATGTTGATATAGATGGTTATCTTAAAGAACTAATAAGATACCTAAATCAGCAAGCAAGGGAAAAAGACTTATATCCGCCTTTAGCAAAAAGATTGAAAATAGAAGGTCAAGTTATAGTTAGAGTTACGATAAACGAAGATGGAACGATAGATGAAAACTCAATAAAAATAGTGGACCCAAGTGGATACAATGTTTTAGACAAAGGAGCTATAGAGATACTAAAAAAACTTCAACCTTACAAAAAACCACCAAAAAAAATTACAGTTGAAATTCCTATCGTTTTCCAAATAATATATATGTGATGAAAAAAGTAAAGATTTTTGCAGATGGTTCCTGTCTTGGAAATCCCGGTCCCGGTGGTTATGCAGCTATTATAACAGACGATAAGAAGAAGTTTATCATCAAAGGTGGAGAAAAAAACACAACAAATAATAGAATGGAACTGACAGCAGTAATAAAAGCTTTAGAAACTTTAGATAAAGGCAATTACGAAATAGACCTTTATACTGACTCAAGTTACGTAGTAAACGGTCTAACATCTTGGCTTGATAAATGGATAAAAAATGGTTGGAAAACCTCTTCCGGAAAACCGGTAGAAAACAAGGATTTATGGGAAAAATTGTATAAACAGGTAATTAGACATAAAATAAATCCTTTTTGGATTAAAGGTCATAGCGGTCACCCAGAGAATGAATACTGTGATAAAACAGCAAAACTGGAAGCACTAAAAATAAAAAATGAAAAAAAATAAATTAAAAACAACTTACGTATGTAATGAGTGTGGAGCTACTTTTCCGACATGGGTTGGTAGATGTTCTGTGTGTGGTTCTTACAACTCCGTTGTTGAAGAGATACTACAAGAAAAAAGCACTTTTAAAACCTACTCTACAAAAGAAATTTCTCCAAAGCCTATAACCGATTTAAAAGTCAGTATAAACACTGAGAGAGAAAAAACAGGTTTCAAAAGTTTAGATAACGCTTTAGGTGGTGGGCTTGTATCTGGTCAGGTGGTTCTTGTATCCGGTGAGCCGGGAATAGGAAAATCAACTCTTTTACTTCAAGTGGCATCAAACTTTGCAAAAAAAAGTAAAGTTCTTTACATTTCAGCAGAAGAGTCAGCCTATCAGGTTTACTTAAGAGCCGAAAGATTAGATAGTCTAAACGAAAATCTTTACGTCCTTGCTGATACAAACTTTGAAAATATACTTTCTGCAGTAGAAAATTTAAACCCAAAACTTATAGTTTTAGACTCTATTCAAACTGTTTACTCACAAAGTTTAGAATCACCGGCAGGTTCCGTTTCACAGGTTAAGTATGTAAGTGGTAAGATAACCGAAATATCAAAAGAAAAAGGAATAATATCTCTCATCGTTGGCCAGATAACTAAAGAAGGAAGTATAGCAGGACCAAAGGTTTTGGAGCATTTGGTTGATACTGTGGCACAGTTTGAAGGAGAGAGAGGTTATGCCTACAGAATACTCAAGATACTAAAAAACAGATTTGGTTCGTCTGGAGAAATAGCCGTATTCAACATGACAGATAAAGGTATGGAAGAAGTCCTTGACCCTTCAGCTTTTTTTATATCAGAAAAACCGGACAACCAACCTGGTAGCGTTATATTTCCATTTACAGAAGGTGCTAAACCAATTTTGGTGGAAGTTCAAGCGTTAGTGTCAAAAACATTTTACCCTGTGCCACAAAGAAGAAGCCAAGGTATAGATATAAACAAAATCTCAATAATTACAGCCATAATGGAAAACCAGTTAAAGATAAACTTGAAAGACAAAGATATATTTGTAAATGTAGTTGGTGGTATGAGAGTAGATGAACCAGCAGTCGATTTGGCAGTTGCTTTAGCTATCTTATCTTCTTATAAAAACGTTCCAATACCAAGCGATACGGCAGTTTTTGGAGAAATCGGATTAACCGGAGAAGTAAGGTCTGTCCATTTCGAAGACATCAGAATAAAGGAGTGTAAAAACAAAGGAATAAAAAGAATTATAGCACCAACAAAGCATAAAGATAGCACGTTAGAGATAAAAGATATAAGAAAGTTAAACCAAATTTTTAGCTTAATAAACCAATAAAAATCATACTAAAAACGTTTTTAGATTTATAATATTTTTTGAATAATTACTATTTCGCTAAAGGAGTTTTAAAGATGAATAAGAAAAGAGGTGCAGATATAGTTGTAGATGTTTTACTACACGAAGGTGTAGATACAATATTCGGCCTTCCCGGTGGAGCTATAATGGAAGTTTACGATGCCCTCTTCGACGCTCCTATCAGAAACGTGCTTGCAAGACACGAACAGGCAGCTTGTCATATGGCAGACGGTTATGCAAGAGCTACCGGAAAAGTTGGCGTTGTAATCGCAACTTCAGGTCCGGGAGCTACAAACCTTGTTACTGGTCTTGCAACCGCTTATATGGACTCTATACCCCTTGTAGCAATTACAGGCCAAGTGCCAAGACATTACATTGGAACCGATGCTTTCCAAGAAGCTGACGTTATAGGCATCACAAGGCCAATAACAAAACATAACTTTTTAGTGACAGATATAAAAGACTTACCTTTGATACTTAGACAAGCCTTTTACATAGCAAGAACCGGAAGACCGGGACCAGTGTTAGTAGATATACCAAAAGACATTACTCAACAGGTAGCAGAATACAGAATACCTTCCGACGAAGAAGTAAAAGAATCTTTGCCCGGTTATAACCCACACGTTGAAGGAAACATAGTTCAGATAAAAAAAGCAGCAGAGTTAATAAGAAAAGCTACAAGACCAGTTCTTTACGTAGGTGGTGGTGCTGTACTTTCTGATGCTGCAGAAGAGATTTACAAACTTGCCCATCTAACAAAAATACCTGTAACTACAACCAATATGGGAAAAGGAGCTTTCCCTGAAACAGACCCACTATCTCTACATATGCTTGGTATGCATGGAACCTACTACGCTAATATGGCAGTCTACCACAGCGACCTACTTATTGCGGTAGGTGCAAGGTTTGATGATAGAGTTACAGGAAAAATATCCGAGTTTGCTCCAGAAGCTAAAATAATACACATAGATATAGACCCAGCATCTATAAGTAAAACCATTACAGTTGACGTTCCTATAGTAGGAGACGTTAAAAACGTATTACAAAAACTTATAGCAGAACTTGAGAAAAAGCCAGTTGAATGGATGGCTGCAAGAGAAAGCTGGTTAAAACAAATTCAAGAATGGAAAGAAAAACACCCATTAAGCTACAGAAAATCTGATAAGATAATAAAACCACAGTACGTAATAGAAGAGATTTACAACATTACAGAAGGAGATGCTATTATATCAGCCGGAGTAGGCCAGCATCAGATGTGGGCTGCTATGTTTTACAAATACAGTTATCCAAGACAGTTTTTAAACTCAGGTGGACTTGGCACTATGGGTTTTGGTTTTCCTGCAGCCGTAGGAGCTAAGATAGGTAGACCAGATAAGACAGTTTTTGCAATAGAGGGAGATGGTTCTTTCATAATGAACGTTCAGGATTTAGCTACGGCAGTTCAATACAGAGTTCCTGTAAAAATTGCTATAATAAACAATGGATTTTTGGGAATGGTTAGACAGTGGCAACAGTTTTTCTACGATAGTAGGTATGCAAGTGTTTGCCTGTCTGTCCAACCAGATTTTGTTAAACTGGCAGAAAGTTTTGGAGCCGTAGGTTTAAGGGCAACGAAACCTTCGGAAGTTAGAGATGTTTTAGCAAAAGCTATGGAAATAAACGACAGACCAGTTTTGATAGACTTTGTGGTAGACAGAGAAGAAAACGTTTTACCTATGGTTCCGGCAGGAAAAAGCTACAGAGAGATGATACTTACACCTAAACAAAAAGGTGAAGCAGAAACTATGTACTTAGTGGGGTAGGATTTAATGAGTGATATTAAAGTATTAAAAGAAAGACCACAACCAGAAAAAAAAGTAGGCAGACATGTAATAACAGTAAAAGTTCAACACAACTTTGGCGTTCTTGCAAGAATAACAGGATTGTTTGCAGGTAGAGGCTACAACATAGAAAGTCTAACAGTTGGGAGGACTCACGAACCAAACATTGCAAGGATAACCATAGTCGTAGAAGGAGATGAAAGAGTTATAGAGCAGATAATCAAACAACTTAGAAAACTTATCGAAACTCTAAGAGTTAGAGACATAACAGAGATACCCCATATAGAAAGGGAGCTTGCCCTTATAAAAATCCACACGGAAAACGACAGAACAAGAGACGAAATAATGAGACTTGTAAACATTTTCAGAGCTAAAGTGGTAGATGTATCTACTGACACCTATACTGTAGAAATAACTGGAGATGAAGACAAAATAGAAGCTTTCATCAGCCTTATAAAACCTTTTGGTATAAGAGAAATGGCAAGGACTGGAACGCTGGCTATGGTAAGAGAGTCGGCGGCAAGTAAAATAATGCCGGGAGAGAAGTTTGATTAAAAAGATAGTTTTAACAACATTTTTATTTAGTTTTTCAGCCTTTGCACAAGAAGTTGCCATAGCCAAAGCTTCCGTTGAGAATCTTCCAGAATCTTACGGAGATTATTTAACTGAGTTTTTACTTAAAAATACAGAACACGCAGTTCCTCTAAAAAAAGGTAGTGAGCCCCTATACGTTATATATCCATCTTTATCTTGGGAAGGGAAAGCTTACAACCTATGTATAAAGGTTTATAAAGCCAACAACCTTTACTCATCTTCCTGCGTTACCGTTAGTTTTGCTGAAGATATATACCAAAGGTTAAAAACACTTAAAAACAGTGAATTTTTTAACCTGAAAGAAATTCCTCAAAATACTATCAACATTAAAGTTAAAATCAACACAAATCCACAGTATGATAAAATAAAGTTAGTGTCCCAAAGGGGAGATAGCTTAACAAGGTATGTAAGTGTTGCAAAAGAAGGAAACGGAGTAAACGTAGGTAGTGGTTTTGTAAATCTAAATACGATAGTATTAGATGAAGACGCATCAGCTAAAGTGTTTAAACTTTTAATAGAAAACAACAAAATAGAAAAAGTTATAGTAGAATAAATTAAAAAAGTCAGGAGGAAAAAATGGCGAACATTTACTACGATGAAGATGCATCTTTAGAGTATCTAAAAGATAAAACGGTAGCTATTATAGGTTACGGTAGTCAAGGGCACGCTCACGCACTAAACCTTAGAGATAGTGGAATAAAGGTAGTTATAGGTCTCCTTGCTGGAAGCAGGTCTATAGAAAAAGCAAAAGCAGCAGGATTCGAAGTTTACTCTCCAGATGAAGCGGCAAAAAAAGGTGATGTTGTTATGATACTTACTCCAGATACAGTCCAACCTCAACTTTTCCAAACGGCTATATTGCCAAACTTAGATGAAGGAAACGCATTAGCTTTTGCCCACGGTTTTAACATACACTTTGGACAGATAATCCCACCTCCTTACGTTGATGTATTTTTGGTAGCACCAAAGGGACCAGGACACCTTGTTAGATGGATGTATGAAGAAGGAAAAGGAGTGCCGGGTCTTTTTGCTGTCTACCAAGACTTTACTGGAAAAGCAAGAGAAATAGCTATGGCTTATGCAAAAGGAATAGGTTGCACAAGAGCTGGTCTTATAGAAACCACTTTCAAAGAAGAGACAGAAACAGACCTTTTTGGAGAACAAGCTGTTTTATGTGGTGGAGCAACTGCTCTTGTAAAAGCTGGATTTGAAACGTTGATAGAAGCAGGTTACCAACCGGAAGTAGCCTACTTTGAGTGTTTGCACGAGTTAAAACTTATAGTAGATTTAATGTATCAGTATGGTATCTCTGGAATGAGATACTCAATATCCGACACTGCAAGATACGGTGATGTAACAAGAGGAAAAAGAATATACGAAGCTGTAAAACCTATCTATAAAAAGATTCTTGAAGAAATACAGGAAGGAGAGTTTGCGAAAGAGTGGATACTTGAAAACGTTGCAAACAGACCTCACTTTAACGCCCTTGTTAAAAAAGACGAAGAACATCCAGTTGAAAAAGTTGGAAGAGAACTAAGAAAGATGATGCCTTGGTTAGGTGGAAAAGGACTGTAAAAAGGTAGACTTATGAATTTAACATCTAAAAGAAAAAGTCTTAAAAAAGTTTACGAGCCGATAGGGGTCCTTTTAGCAAGGACCCGTATAACTCCTAACATAATTACAGTAATATCAGTAATAATAGGTGTTTTAGCAGCATTGGCTTTTTTCCACGAAAAACCTTTAACCGGTGCTATACTCGTATTTATGAGTGGATTTTTTGATTTACTTGATGGAGTTGTTGCAAGAGAAAAAGATAGAGCTTCCAAGTTTGGAGCTGTTTTTGATTGGTTAGCAGATAAGTTTGTAGACGGATTTTTACTATTTTTTATAGGCATAACCTACTCAACTCCTTACCTTACGGCTATAGCCATAACAACCAGCATGCTACATACATTCATAAAACCTGTTGCTTACGCAGAAATAGGTTTTTCAAACAGACAGAAAGGTAAAATAGAAGACCCTCTGGAAGGTGTAGGTTTTTTTGGAAGACCAGAGACCCTTTTAACAATAATAATTTTTGGAATATTTGAACACTTTAAAATCCTTGGTGGTCTTGAGTTTGGTTTTGTACTTATAACAGCTCTAACAACCCTATCTTTACTTCAAAGAATAGTTTACCTTTATATAAAGTATAACAAAGACTACGAATAAGAGGAAACTATGAGAAGACCTTACACTATAATACTCTCTGAAGTTACAGTAGACGGAAAGCTTACACTTGCTAAAGGAGTTTCTTCTAAAGAAATTATGAAATTTATGGACGAAGAAGCAAACAGATACTTACACGAAACAAGGGCTAAAGTTGATGGGATAATGGTTGGAGCGGAAACTATAAGAACAGACAACCCATACTTAACAGTTAGATACGTTAAAGGGAAAAACCCAACCAGAATAATACCTACTGCAACAGCCGACATTCCTTTAGATGCTAACATTCTAAAAAACGATGCTCCTACCATAATAGTTACTACAGAAAAAGCTCCCGAAGAAAAAGTAAAAGCACTGTCAGAAAAGGTGGAAGTTATCAGAATTGGTTACGATAAAGTAGATTTTGTAAAAATGATGGACTTTTTATACAGCAGAGGAATACATACGTTGATGGTTGAAGGAGGCTCTACCCTTAACTGGAATTTACTTAACCTTGGACTTGTAGATGAAATAAGAATAATCCACATGCCTTTTATAGTAGGTGGAACAGATACACCAACGTTGGTAGGTGGAGAAGGCTTTAAATCTTTAGAAGAGCTTATAAGATTAAAGTTAAGGGCACACTTTTTAAGAGGCTCCCATCTTATAACAGAATGGGAAGTAAAGTATGAAGGTTGAAATTTTATACTTTTCTCAGATTAAAGACAAAGTAGGTAAAAGTTCAGAAGTTTTAGAATTCACTGGTAATACAGTTTCAGACCTTGTAGAATTTTTAGCTCAAAAATATCCAAATGCTAAAGACGTTTTAGAAAAATCTATGTTTGCAGTAAATGAAGAGTATGTAGATAAACAAGCGATTTTAAAAGAAGGAGATAAAGTTGCTATAATACCACCAGTTAGTGGTGGTTAAAAAGTCATGAGATGGATAAAACTGTTTTTATTCTTTTCTATTCTTTTGGTAGTTGGATGCACAAAAACTGAAGAAAAACCAGATATAGTTATAGATATAAAAGTGTCTAAAAACGGTTACGAACCAAACATAATAAACGTAGAAAGAAACAAAGTAGTTTTATTTAGAATAACAGCCACTGATGAAGGTATAGAAAAAGACAAAGATTCCAAATACTACGGGCACTGTTTTTACATACTACCACCTTACGACGTTATGGTAGAAAACATAGAAAAGGGTCAAACAAAAGAAGTTAAAGTAAAAATGATATACCCCGGTCATCACATATTTACATGTCCTTACTGCTCTTTGTATTTTCCCACAAAAGGAGATATCTACGTTAAGTAACCTTTTTAGCATAGATGAAAATTAAAAGTCCAGTAATCGGAAAAACACTCATAAGTAAAGCAGACAGTTTGTAATTATCCGAAGTTGTTAGAAGAAACAACCCCCAAACAAACAGTCCAGTTGTAGATGCAAGTCTTTCAGTTAAAGATAAAAAAGACATTCTCGTTGAGACTTCTTCTTTGGGAAAGTTGGACAGTATATAAACCCTTGAAACTGTCCACAGATGCCCTAACGAAAATCCAGCAAAAAATCCAGCTACCAAAACTAACTCTTTAGGTATTACAGATAGTAATACTAAAAAAACTACCCAAAGAAAAAAACCTATTGGAAAAACTTTATCAATAGAAAACCTATCAGATAAAAAACCCCAAAAAACACCACTTAAAATACCACCTATTGCTGAAATACCAATTATTTTATAAATTTCCACATCATCAAAACCAAAAACATTCTTTAAGTAAACACTCATCATAGCTATCAACGTGTTTGCAACTTCTGTAAGAGATAGTATAGCAATGATTGTTAGGATAAACTTTTTATCTTTAAACACGGCTTTTAAATTTACTTTTTGATACATAGAAGGATTTTTTAGAAAGACCATAGAAGGTAAAGCTAAAACTAAAAATACAAAGGCGGTTATAAAGTATACATCTGGAATAGAAAGCATTTTTGCAAAAAACACCAAAGCGATTGCAGAACCAACATAACCAAAGCTCACTCCCAAACCAGAAGCCAAACCTTTAGTATCAAAGTTTAACAGCATAGAGTTATAAAACACAAAACTTTGCTGATGAGAGATAGACATCAGAGAGAATACAAAGAGAGATAACATTGGATTGTCTGTTAAAAGTCCCAGAGAAAAACACAGTAAAGCCGTTAAAGTCGCAAAAATTATAAAGAATTCTTTTCTTCTTCCGGTTCTGTCAGCATACTTTCCAATCTGGAGTGCAAATAGAAATGAAATCAAAAATGTAAAACCGTAAACCCAACTGTAAATCTTTGGGTCTATATACTTTGTAATGTAAAGTGGAAAAAACACAGAGTAAATCAAGGCACTAAGGATTGTTTCACCTGTATCAAATAAAGCAAAAGAGATTATTTTTTTCATTACTTTAGATTTACAAGGCTTTTTAACTTTTCTACTTCTTCGTTAGATAAAGGTCTATACTCACCTACTTCCAAATTTTCATCAAGCTTTAGATTACCTATTCTAACTCTTTTTAAGTATTTTACTGGATGCCCTAAAGATTCCATAATCTTTTTTACTATGTGATACTTACCTTCAGATACTGTTATAAAAATTTCGGACTGTTCATCTGAAGTT
>PNIU01000095.1 GCA_002878035.1 Sulfurihydrogenibium sp. | reverse complement strand
TAGTTGCAAAAGGTGGTGAGCTTGAAAGCAGCACTTACTTTAAAACAGGCTACTTTGTATCAAAAGAAGCAGAAGGTAAAGACGAAGGTTTACTTTATGGTATAGGTGGAAACATACTCTACAAAACAGATAGAAAAATCTTTTTCGGTGCGTATTTAGAGTCGATGGTAGGAAATTTGAAGCATAAATTTACAAACGAAGGTTCAAATAGTTTTTACATAAACGGAGATGCATCGGTTTTTGCAGGTTATCAGGTAAAAGTAAATGAGTCTGAAATATCTCCTTTTGTAGGAATTGGATGGAAAGAATGGGTTTTAAAACCAGATAGGGCGGCTAATCAGCTTTGGAACCTTTGGACTTTTCAGGTAGGATTAAACTACGAAATGGAGCGTGAATCAAGTGAAATACATCCGATTTTAGAGTTAAAATTAAAGTATCCTTTTGTAGCCAAGGAGAAAAAGTATTACACTGATGAAGGTTACGATAACAACGTTACTTTTGATATGGGAAAAAATTTAGGTTATGAAGTTGCAGGTGGTTTTTCATACAAACATTTTGAGTTTAAAGTCTTCTATGATTACCAAAAGTTAAACAGTTCCGATACAAAGATTGTGTATAAAAACGGTAATCCGGAAGAAGTCAAAAACTTAGGCTTAAAGGAAAGTCTTGCAGGTATAAATATAAGTTATTCGTTTTAAATGATTTTTATAAAGCCTTCTGAAAAAACGGCTTTAATATATGCAGGAGAAAGTATATCTTACAGACAGCTTTTAGACTACGTAGAGTTTTTTAGTTCTTTACTTGATATAAACAAAGATGATAAAGTAGCCATTTTTTCTGAAAACAGACCTGAATGGATTTACTCGTTTTTTGCAGTTTGGAAAAAGGGCGGTATAAACGTCCCTGTAGATTTCATGTCAAACGAAGAAGACCTTTTATACATCTTACAAGACTGCAAACCTAAAGTAATTTTTACATCAAAAAACAACTACGAAAAAGTTAAAAACGTAAAAGAAAAGTTAGATTACACTCTAAAGGTTTTTGTTTTCGAAGATTTAAACTTAAAACCTATCAATCACAAGATGGAAGAAGTAAAAAGTAGCTTAGAAGACACAGCTTTGATACTCTACACATCAGGAACAACTGGAAATCCAAAAGGCGTTATGCTTTCTTACAAAAATATACTATCAAACATAAACGCAGTGGAAAAAGTAAACATAGCTTCTGAAAAAGACTCTACCTTAGCGATTTTACCTTTCCATCACTCTTACCCTCTGGTTGTGTCAATGTTAATTCCACTGCATATACAAGCTACGATAGTTTTTCTGGATAAACTATCTCCAGAGGATATTTTAGAAAAACTGAAAAAGTATAAAGTCTCAATACTTATAGCCGTTCCAAGAGTTTATTCTTTGTTTCATAGAAAAATCTTTCAAGAGATAGATAAAAACTCTGTAGCAAAAAGCCTTTTTAAACTGGTTAAACTGATAAACTTTCAACCTTTAGGTAGAGTTATTTTTAATAAAGTTCATAACGTTTTTGGTGGAAATATAAAATACTTCGTAAGTGGTGGTTCTAAGCTTGATGTAGAAGTAGCCAAAGATTTGTGGGCTTTAGGTTTTAAAATCGTGGAAGGCTATGGATTAACGGAAACATCTCCTATAGTATCCTTTAATCCTCCAGACAAGATAAAACTTGGTTCTGTTGGAAAACCTATAGACGGCGTAGAAGTAAAGATATTAGACGGAGAGATACTCGTAAAAGGAGACAATGTATTTAAAGGCTACTACAACAAACCTTTAGAAACTGCAAACAGTTTCAAATATGGATATTTTATGACTGGAGATTTAGGCTACTTAGACCAAGACGGCTACCTTTACATAACAGGTAGGAAAAAAGAAATAATAGTTTTACCAAACGGTAAAAACATAAACCCAGAAGAAATAGAGAACCATATACTAAAAATATCAGACTTAATAAAAGAACTGGCAGTTATTCAAAAAGATAACTCACTTTTTGCAATCATCTATCCAGATTTTGAAACTGTAAAAAGAAAAAACATAGTAAACCTTGAAGAGACAATAAAATGGTATGTGATAGACAGATACAACCAAACTCAACCACCTTACAAAAGGATAGGTGGATTTAAGATAGTAAATCAAGAACTTCCAAAAACAAGACTTGGTAAAATCAGAAGGTTTATGCTTCAAGACTTTCTTAAAAAAGTAGAAACCAAATCAAGACAAGTAGAAGAACCAGACAGCCAAGTTTATCAGATTATAAAAGATTACCTTAAGTCTTACACAAATACAGAAGTTTATCCAGATTCACATATAGAGATAGACCTTGGATTAGACTCCCTTGGTAAAATAGAGTTTTTAACATTTATAGAAAAGACCTTTGGCGTTCAGTTATCGGAAAAAGACATTATAGAAAACCAAACTGTTGAGAGTATATACAGACTCGTAGAAGAGAGAAAGACAAAGTTAGAAACTCAAGAGATAAACTGGAAAGATATTTTATCCAAAGACTTACCAATAGAATTAAAAGAAGGTTATATACATTTAGTTAAACCAATTTTATACGTGATTTTTAAACTTTACAACAACTTACAGGTAGAAGGATTAGAGAACATACCACAAGAACCAGTAATATTTGCCCCTAACCATCAAAGCTACCTTGATGGCTTTTTGATTACAGCATCATTACCAACAAAAATCGTTAAGAAAACCTACTTTTTGGCAGAAGAAAGCCATTTTCAATCAAAATTTAGAAGGTTTATAGCAAACAACTTTAACATAATCCTTGTAAACGTAAACAAAGACTTAAAACTATCCTTGCAAAAATCTGCAAACGCCTTAAAATCTGGAAAAAATATCGTTATCTTCCCAGAAGGAGCAAGAACAAGAGATGGTAATCTACTACCTTTTAAAAAAGGTTTTGCAATTTTATCAAAAGAGTTAAACGTGCCGATAGTTCCAGTAGTCATAGACGGAGCTTTTAAAAGCTATCCAATAAATGCAAAGATTCCAAAACCTTATCCTATCAAACTAACATTTTTAAAACCAGTATTGCCTGAAAATAAATCTTACGAAGAGATTACACAGCAGGTAAAAACACAGATAGAAAAAACTCTAAAAGCTTTTAAAGACAATTAACATCTCGTTTATTTTCTATTTACAAACAAAGATTATATTTTTATTAACGATAAAGGAATAAAGGTAGTTAAGATGAAAAAAGCAATAGCAGGAATAATAACAGCTGCTATATTGGTAGGGACGACTTACGCTGACGTAAATAAAACTCAAAGCAAAGAGTATAACGGTCTTGAAAAATTAAAAAACGAACTTAATTTAACAGACCAACAAATCCAGCAGTTAAAAGAGATTAAAAAAGAAGAGTCTAAAGAAATGAGAAACTTTATGATGAAAGATTTTAAAAACCCATTTGTCGAAGCTACAAAAAACGGAAACTTTGACAAAGAAGTTTTTAAAAATACGGTAGTAGAAAATGCAAAGAAAGGGTCAGAAATAAAAGCTAAATACATTGAAAAAATACTTGCAATTTTGAATGAAGAACAAAAAAATAAATTTATAAAGATTATGCAAGAAAAGTTTGAAAGAATGCATGAAAAAATGGAAAAACGGTTTTAAAGATTTTGCGAGCCCTCCTCATGGCTTAACCTCCTCCCCTCCATCAACTGGGAAGACCGCCAAAGGTCTTCCCCTTTTTTATTTTAAAGGAGTAGTATCATGATAAAAGTTATAATGATAGAAGATGACAGAGAACTTGCAGAACTTTTAACTCAATACCTATCAAAATTCAACATCTCAGTAAGAAATTTTGAAAATCCCAAGAGAGCTTTAGAAGAGTTAAACAGAAACAAAAATTATGACTTAATGATATTAGACTTGTCTTTACCAGAGATGGACGGATTAGAAGTATGTAAAAAAGTAGCCAAAGAAGAGGATATTCCTATAATCATATCCTCAGCAAGGAGTGATGACACGGATAAAATAGTAGCCCTTGAGATAGGAGCCGATGATTACCTTGCAAAACCATACAACCCAAGAGAGTTGGTAGCAAGGATTCAAGCCGTTTTAAGAAGAAAAGATAAACAAAGTAAGAAAATAACCGTTTGCGGAGAGTTTGAACTTGATGAAGAAGGCTTTGTTATAAAGAAAAATGGAGAACCGTTAAACCTAACATCTGCAGAGTTTGAGCTACTGTCTATGCTTATAAAAAACAAAGGAAGAGTCCTATCCAGAGATTACATACTGGATAACACAGTCCATCTTAACTACGATAGCATCGATAGAACTGTAGATGTTATAATAGGAAGAATAAGAAAGAAAATAGGAGATGACCCGAAAAATCCAAGATACATAATCTCCGTTAGGGGACTTGGTTACAAGTTTGAATGCTAAACATAGAAAGAAACTCAATACTGTTTAAAATAAGTTTAGCCTTTTTACTTATTATATTTCTTTCTTCCGTTTTCTTTTTCTTCCTTTACCAAAATGCAAAAGAAAGAGAGCTTAAAGATTTTATAAAAAATGCAGTCTTATTAGTAACTTCTGGACGTTCAGAAATACCTAAAAGCATAGAATCAAACTACGAGATAGTCGAAGACCCAGAGTTTATTTACAACGTTTATACAAACGGAAAAGTTGAGTTAGAAAGGGACTTTTTAACCATAAAAATCTACCTTATCGAGTATGAACATCAGCACTATGTATTAGTAAACCAGTTTGGTATCAACTTTCTGGTAAAAAAGAAAAACGAATTTAGTCTTCATAGACTTGTAATTTTAAGTTGGATTATGTTTAACGTAATAATAGTGGGAATATACATAGGTATAGTAAAATCTTTTTATCCTCTTAAAGTTTTGAGAGAGAAAATAAAAGCGTTAAAATCTGGAAGCTTTGATGTAAAAATAGACGTAGAAAAAAACGATGAGATAGGTTTTATAGCAAAAGAGTTTAACGAAGCCATAACAACGTTAAAAAAGAAGGAAGAGATAAGAAGATGGTTTTTAAGGAACATAGCCCACGAACTAAAAACACCAATAACAAAAGGTAAAATAGCCATAGAACTTTTAGAAGATGAAAAAGGAAAACAGCATTTTGAGAAGATATTTAACAGATTGGAGTTTCTCGTAAACCAACTTATGACTGTTGAAAAGATTGTATCAAAAGATATAAAGCTAAAGTTTGAGTGTTTGGAAGTAAAAAAAGTTATAGATAACGCTATATCACTTCTTTTAGCTACAGAAAAGCCTAACATAAACATAGTTTTAAACGAAGAACTTAAAATTAAAGTAGATTTAAACATATTTTCAATAGCAGTAAAAAATCTTTTAGACAACGGCTTAAAGTTTTCTGAAGATGGTAAAGTTGATGTGATAGTGAAGGATAAAAAGATTTACTTTATCAACAAAGGAGATAAACCACCTTTTAATGAAGAACTTCTTTTTGAGCCTTTTATAAAGGAAACTTCTTTAAAAAATCAAGAAGGACTTGGACTTGGTTTATACATTACAAAGTTTATAGCTGATTTTCACAATGTTAAGATACAGTATCAGTATCAGGAAGGTAAAAATGTATTTATACTTGACCTGTCTCAAGTAATCTGTTGATGATGTTGTAAGTCCTTTCTATTGCACCTTTTTCACCAAGCTTTGCTTTTATACTTTCAAACTCTCTTATTTGGTTTTCTCTAAGGTTTTCATCTGTTAAAAATTCTAAGGTTTTATTTGCTATATTTAAAGGATTACATTCTTCCTGTAGAAGTTCTGGAACTACTTCTTTGCCAGCTATTATGTTAGGAAGGCCTAAGTAAGGTATAGAAACCAGTCTTTTACCGATAAAAAACGTTATAGGACTAACTTTGTATACAAGTATAAAGGGGTTTGATATTATAGATGCTTCCAGTGTGGCAGTCCCAGAAGCTATTATGGAAAAAACACTATTTTTCATAACTTCATAAGATGGATTTTCAAACTTTGGAACGTTTGCATCTGATAGGTTAGATGTTATAACACTAACAGGTAAATCTTTGTATTTTGATACTTTTTCTAAAACCTTGTCTACCATGTTTACAGTTGCTGGAATGACAAAATGAATGTTTTCAAAAGTCCTACTTATAAGTTTTGCAGACTCAAGCATTATAGGAAGAAGAACATTTACCTCACTTTCTCTACTGCCGGCCAAAAGACCAACGATTTTTTTATGTTTTGGAACAGAGAGCTTTTCTTTAAAACTTTCTTCCGTTTCATAGGTTTTTATAATATCTAACAAAGGATGTCCGACATAGAAAAATTTAAACTTATCGCTTACGTAAGGTTTGTAAATTTCTTCTTCAAAAGGTAGTATAGATATCATAACGTCCGTGTTTTCGACTATATCTTTAACTCTTCCCTTGCCCCAAGCCCATACTTGTGGAGATATGAAATAAACTGTTTTTATACCTAACTTTTTTGCCTCTTTAAGAAGTTTTATGTTAAAACCGGGAAAATCAACCACTATGAGAAGGTCTACACCTTCTTTTAAAATCTCTACAGATTTTTTAAAAACTTGTTTTATTTTTGAATACTTAGATATTGCCTCTGTAAGACCTACTACAGATATGTCTTCTATGTTGGCAACCGGCGTTAAACCGGCTGCCCTCATTTTTGGACCTGCTATACCTATTAAACTGTAGTTTTTTAATCTTTTTACTAATTCAGAAGCGTAGTTGTCTCCTGATATTTCACCTACACTTATAAAAACCTTTTTCATCTTTAATCAGGAGATACTCTAATTAAGCATTCATCTGGGTTAACGTTATCTCCTACCTTCACGAATATTTCACTTACAGTTCCATCGATAGGTGAGTGGATTTCGTTTTCCATTTTCATAGCTTCAACTGTAAGTAAAACGTCTCCTTTTTTAACTCTGTCTCCAACGTTTACCTTTATGTTCGTTACTTTACCCGGCATAGGAGATGATACGTCTCCTAAGTTTACTGCTTTTGGTCTTTCTCCTATTATTTTTCCACCTTCAGGTAAAGATACTTCATTTTGGCCAACCTCTATCTCTTTTATAGGTTGGACTAACACTTCTTCAAGTTTACCATCTATTTTTATAAAGTATGGTCTTTTGTTTTCTATAGGACTTCCTACACCTGCTATCCTTACGTGGTACTGTTCTCCGTGGACTGTGATGTTAAACTCGATAGGGGCAAGATTTTTCATCTCTTCCTGAGTAAGTTCTTCTATTTCTGGTTTTAGAGCTTCCCCTTTTTCAAACTTCTCTCTCCATTGGAAAAACTCTGTAGCTACCTGTGGGAATAGACAGTAAGATAAGACGTCCTCTTCGTTTCTTGCACCTACTTGGTAAGCTTTTTCTGTGCATTTATCAAGTTCTGGTTCTAAAAGGTCTGCTGGTCTTACTTGGATAGGTTGTTCATCTCCAAGTATTTTTCTCATAACGTCTGGTTTTATTGGTGCAGGTGGTCTTCCGTAAAGACCTTTTACGTAGTCTCTTGTTTCTTTCGTAACTACTTTGTACCTTTCTCCTTGTAAGACGTTTAATAGTGCTTGAGTTCCTACTATCTGGCTTGTAGGGGTTACAAGTGGTGGATAACCAAGGTCTTCTCTAACTCTTGCAACTTCTTTTTTAACTTCTTCAAGTTTATCTAAAGCGTTGTTTTCTTTCAGCTGGTTTATAAAGTTAGACATCATACCGCCCGGTATTTGGTGTATTAGGACCTGGCAGTCTGGCCATTTATCTACAGTGTCGTACTTTGCATACTTTTTCCTGACTTCTTTTAAGTATTCTGCTACTTCTAATATTATGTCTAAATCTATTCTTGTTTCGTATCCAAACTCTCTTAAAACGTAAACCATAGTTTCGTTAGGTGGATGTGCAGTAAGCCATGACCAAGTGGATACGTCTGTGTCTATTATGTCTGCTCCGGCTTCTACTGCTTTTAGCAATGTCATCTCTGCCATTGCTGCTGTTGATTGAGAGTGAATATGAACCGGTAGTTTAATTTCTTCTTTTAATCTTTTAACAAGTTCGTAGGCAACTTTCGGAGATAAAATTCCTGCTTGGTCTTTTATTGAAATTATATCAACTCCAAGGTCTTTCAGTTGTCTTGCTATATTTAAGTAGTAATCAACAGTGTGGACTGGGCTTATAGCGTAAGATAACACACCTTTTACTATCTTTCCACAATCTTTTGCAACGGATATTGCAACTTCCATATTTCTAACGTCGTTTAAAGCATCGAATATTCTGAAAACGTCAATACCATTTTCGGCTGCTTTCTTTACGAAAGCTTCTACCACGTCATCTGGATAGTGTCTATAACCTACAACGTTTTGACCTCTTAAAAGCATCTCAAGTTTAGTATTTTTAGCTGCTTCTTTAAACTTCCTTAATCTATCCCAAGGGTCTTCTTTCAGGTATCTAAGGCATACGTCGAAAGTTGCTCCACCCCATACCTCTAAAGACCAAAATCCTGCATCATCTAACTTTTCTAATGCAGGTAGCAAATCATCGGTTCTGACTCTTGTTGCAAGAAGACTCTGCTGGCCATCTCTTAGAGTAACATCCGTAAACTCTATTAATCTTTTTTCCATGATTATCACTCCCTTAGATGATTTGTATCCTATTACGTATGATAGTTATTTTATCATATTTAAACGTTTCTATTTAAACCTAACTCCTCCTTTATTTTTTCGTGAAAAGACTCTTTAAATTTTTGAGAGTAGAAGGCTAAGTAAACGTCAGTTTTGTTATCTTCTCTTTTTTCTATCTTGACCCATACTCTTCTGTGAACTGTATAAAAGGCAAGCATGGTTCCAAGGACTACTACCACAGTTCCAAGCCATATTAAATCGGTTCCGGGAAAGTAGCTAACCTGAAGTCCAGAAAAGTATCTTGGTTCAAAAGAATCTATAAGGATAACGTAAGGAAAGTTGAAAGGTTTTGAGAATCTATCGTATGCAGGTATAGCAACAAAAGGGTCCCTTGTTATCGGAATATCAAAATTCTTACCGTTAAAATCCACTCCTGCCACTATCAGCGGGTCGTATACGTCCTGCTGTGCAAGCATAGGATTTTTGTAGTTTAAAGTTGTGTTTTTTACTTTTAAAGAAAAATCATTAAACTTTATAGTTGGATTTCTGTATGAGTATTCCAATTTTGGGGTCTTGTTTATAAAATCTATCCATTGTCTATCTAAATCTCTTAGCTGTTTTTCATACTCTTTTTTCTTGTTTTCATCGGTTTCAGATGCGAGTTTTTGATTTATCATCATACCTTTGTTCATAAAATCTAAAAGTTCATCGTATTTAAAAACCAACAACTTAGCTTCTTTTATTTCTCCTGTTTTTCCGTAAGAAGTTTGAAATATTCTATGACCTTCCACTTCCATAGGTTTGTTAACTTCTATAATTCCAGATTTTATAACTTTACCGTTTTTTATAATATCTACATCACTTTTATAAGATTTTACTGCACCGGCAAATTCTTTACTATCGTAAAACTCAAGTGAAAACTTTTTTAAGAGTATTGTAAAAGGTAGTTTGTAAGTTTCGTCTCCCGGAACAAGCGAACCTTCTCTATATTTTCTTATGTAATCTGCAGACTCTCCTTCCGGAATCTCTATCTGGCCTCTTACTCCCAAGACAGAACCCATAAATGCACCTATCAAGAAAACGATTATTCCGACGTGTGTTACAAGCATTCCTAATCTGGAAATTTTCCCTTTTTCCGCGTAAAGGTATACTGTGTTTTCGTTTTCTTTTATGGCTTCTACTTTTCTAAAACCAAGTCTGTGTATAACGTTTACGATGTAATCTAATGTTTTTTTTAATTCAAAATCGTAAGTGATGTGTATGGTAGAAGGTTTTTTAAGGGCTCCTTCAGGTAACTTTTTTTCAACTTTACCGTAGGCTGATTTATATATAGCAGGAAACCTTTCTATCGTAGCAAAGATAACGGCTATAGCTACAAGGACTATAAGTAGCTGGTAATACCATGCATGGAACACGTTGTTAAGCCAAGTAATCCAGATAATCTTTGCAGGTATCTCGCCGTATTCTTTATAGTAAGTTATGTAAGTTTCTCCTTGTTTTATGTATGTTGAACCAAGGACAGATAGTATCGCAAGAGCTATCAGATAAGCTACACCAAGTTTTACGTTTCCTAAAAATGATACTACTTTCTTAATCAAAGTTTTCCTCCACATTTATACTAATAAGCTCTTTATACTTGTCAACAACGGCTCTTCTTACCTCTTCTGCAAACTCTTTTGACAGTGGTTCTACTATTTCAAAAAACCTGTTTGAACTACTTTTCTTTTTAGGAAAGTTTATAAAAAGTCCACCATGCTTTGATTCTATAACTTTTATATCTCTGATTAAAAGAATATCATCAATAACGATTTCTGCGACTGCTCTAACTCTTCCACCGATTCTTCCTGTATCGAAAGGATAGATTCTGACTTGCGTTATTTTCATTTTACAAAGAGAGAATGTTGTTTATCTCGTATTCTTTGATATTTGGAACTCTGATTTTTCCAAAAGACACTTCCAATGGTTTTGAGACTACGGAACCGTTTTCAAAAGCTACCATAAAATTTTTCTCTCCAGCAACATATTTTTCTACAGCAAAAACTCCAAATTTAGATGCCATAATTCTATCGTAGGCAGTTGGACTTCCTCCTCTCTGTATGTATCCTAAAACTTGATACCTTATCTCTCCAATGTCTTTGTCTTTCAGTCTTTCTGTAAGAATTTCTGCAAGCTCTTTAGCAGATGCAACACCTTCAGCAACAACTATTATGGCAAATCCTTTTCCCATAGATTTTGCCTTTAATATTTTTTCTTCTACTATATGTAGCGGTAAGGGATACTCGGGAATTAAAGTTATTTCGGCACCGGTTGCCAATCCAACCTCAAGGGCTATAAAACCACTGTCTCGACCCATTACTTCCACAATAAAAACCCTTTCGTGGGACATTGTTGTATCTTTTATTTTGTCTATGGCTTCCATAGCGTTGTTTACTGCCGTATCAAAACCGATACTGTACTCTGTCCCAAATATATCATTATCTATTGTCTTTGGTATTCCTATAACATTAAGGCCAAACTCTTTTTGAAGTAGGTATGCTCCTTGAAAACTACCATTACCACCTATTACAAACAGAGCATCTATGCCTAATTTTTTTATGTTTTCATAAGCTTTTTTTCTGTATTTGTAATCTTTAAATCGTGGCTCTCTTGCAGTTAGAAGTATTGTTCCACCTCTTTGTAGTATTCCGGCAACGCTTTTGTAATCCAATATTTTAAAATCATTATCTACCAAACCTTTAAAACCTCTTATAAAGCCTACTATTTCTAAACCATAGTAAGAGGCAGTCCGGACTACTGCCCTTATACAGGCATTAAGACCCGGACAATCACCCCCACTTGTTAATAGACCAATCCTTTTCATGCTTTACTTCTGCATGTAGCAAAAATCCGATGCTTGAGCCATTTCTGGTATTATGTCCCCAGTTTCTTTGTTAACATATATTTTTCTTACAGTAGATAGATTTTCATATCCTTTTAGATTAACTTCTCCTATAAAGTAGTTTTTGCTTTCACAAACGTTGATTACATAGTCCTTAGAGTTTCCAACGTAATCTTTAATCTTCTTCTCTGCTTCCTGTTTTGTAATAGCATACGCAGAAGTAAATACTGTTGAAGCAACAACTAAAGCTAAAACTTTTCTCATAATACTAACCTCCTATAAAAATTTGAAGATAATTTTATCATTGTTTGGTTTATTTTTAAATGGATTTAAAGCGAGAAAGAA
>PNIU01000050.1 GCA_002878035.1 Sulfurihydrogenibium sp. | reverse complement strand
TCTGTTGTTATAATATTATTTAAAGACTTCTAAAAGGAGGGTTTAAAAATGAAGATTGGAGTTTTACTTGCGGGATGTGGAGTTTTTGATGGAGCCGAGATACACGAAGCAACTTTAACTCTCTACTTTTTAGACAAAGCTGGCGTAGAAACGCTTATAATGGCTCCTAACATAAAACAGAAGGACGTTATAAACCACATTACAGGAGAACCTATGAACGAAGAGAGAAATGTATTAGTTGAAGCGGCAAGGATAGCAAGAGGAAACATAAAGGATATAGAAGAAGTAAAAGCAGAAGATATAGATGGACTTATTATGCCCGGTGGATACGGAGTAGCAAAAAACTTTTCTAACTTTTTAGAAAAAGGAGCTGATGCAGAAGTTATACCTCAAGTAAAAAGACTGTTGGTAGACCTTTTTAAAGCCGGAAAACCAATAGGTGCTATATGCATATCTCCAGTTATAGTAGCAGCAGCTTTAAGGGAAGCAAAACCAACCGTAACTATAGGAACTGATGTTGACGTTGCAAAAGCTATAGAAGCTATGGGTGCAAAACATCTTGCCTGCCCTGTAAACGAAATGGTTGTAGATGAAGAAAACAAAATTGTTACAACACCTGCTTACATGCTTGGAAAAACTATAAAAGATGTAGCCGAAGGAATAGAAAAACTCGTTAACGAAGTTATAAGATTAGCTAAAAAACAATGAAAATACTAAAATCCTACGAAATACAAGCAGTAGACAGAAACACGATAGAAAAAACAGGAATTCCTTCATTAGTCCTTATGGAAAATGCCGGTAGGTCCTGTGCTGAAATAATCCTAAGAGACTACTACTACAGTAAAAATATAGCCGTAGTAGCCGGAAGTGGTAATAACGGCGGTGATGGAATAGTTATCGCAAGGTATTTACATAAAGCAGGTAAAAACGTAAAACTTTTTATCCTTGCTGAAAACGAAGAAAAACTTTCTAATGATAACCGTATAAACCTTGAAATCTTCAAAAAGTTTTCTCAAGATGTTTACTTTATAAACCAGTCTAATTTAGAGTTTTTAAAAGAACATCTTACACACTGTAGTTTGATAGTAGATGCCATATTTGGAACAGGTTTTAAACCACCGGTCCAAGGCTACAGGAAAGAAGTAATACAGATGATAAACGACCTTGAAAAAAGTGTTGTATGCGTTGATATACCGTCCGGTTTAGATGCAGACAGCCCATTCTTTGAAACTGCCATAAAAGGGAAAACAACAATCACATTTGGTTATCCAAAAATCTGCCACATCGTTTATCCTGCAGCCGAAAACTGCGGAAAAGTTTACGTAGTAGATATAGGCCTTGATGACTCTTTTGCACCATCTTACAGAAACCTGATTACTCCATACAATATCCATCTTCCAGAAAGAGAAAAAACAGGAAACAAATATACTTTTGGTCACGTTGCCATAGTGGGCGGAAGTGTAGGAAAGTCTGGAGCTGTTATTATGTCTGCAAAAGCGGCAACGGCTGCAGGTAGCGGTTTAACCACCGTAATTATTCCATCGTCTATAAATACAGCTGTAGAGATAAACTTGATAGAGGAGATGAGTATTCCCGTTGAAGATTCGGAAGGAACATTTTCCAATAAAGCCAAAGAAGAAATCCCTTCTTTGATAAACAAAGGTAAGTTTTCATCTGTAGTTGTAGGAATGGGAATGTCTGTAAACGAAAACACAAAAAACCTTGTCAGAGAGCTTTTAAAACTCGAAAAGCCAATCGTTATAGATGCCGATGGACTAAATAACCTATCAAACATAGAAAATTTTAAAGAGATATTAAAAACCAGAAAACATCCTACAATTTTAACTCCACACACTGGAGAGTTTTCCAGACTTACAGGTATAAGCACGCAAACTATAATGGAAAACTTTGAAGAGATAGGTAGAAATTTTGCATCGGAAACAAACAGTTATCTGGTATTAAAGTTTTCAAGGATGGTTGTTTTTACTCCAGATGGAAACATCTACTACTGCAACAGAGGAAACCCGGGTATGGCTACGGCAGGGACAGGAGATGTTCTGGCAGGCATAGTAGGAGCCCTTATAAACAGACTACCTGTAGAAGAAGCTTTAAAACTTGCAGTTATCCTACATTCAACGGCTGGAGATTTAGCAGCATTAGAAAAAGGAGAAGAGTCTCTAAAGGCAACGGATATAATCCAACACATACCAGAAGCTTACAAAGAGTTAGAACTTCAGAAAAAATTAAAAAGAGAGTCTTTAGTTCAAAGGATAAATTAGGCTAAAAGAAGTTCAAGTAGGACCTGAGTTCCTTGTTTATCTAAGTATTCGTTGGCATTACCGCACTTTGGAGAAAGTATACAGGAAGGACAACCGTTTAAACACTTACAGTTTTTTACGTTTTTGTAAGTTGCTTTAAGGATATCTTCAAGTCTTTCGTAGCCAACTTCAGCGTAACCTATACCACCTTCTATCCCATCGTATATAAAAATCGTAGCTTTTTCCGTTTGTGGATGGTAGTTTGTAGAAACTCCACCGATATCCCATCTGTCGTTCATAGCAAAGATAGAAAATATACCTATCATTCCATGTTCTAAACCGTGAATACTACCTATAAAAATATCATCTCTGTTTTTAAACGTTTCCTTTAAATCTTCTAAAACTCTTCCTTTATCCTTTGGTAAGCTTTCTACGTTAAAAGAGTTTAGTATACTCGATACAGCTTGCCACTGGTTTTTAGCTTTGTTCAAAATAGTCTTGATTAGGTTATAATTTCCAACGTCCACCAATTTTTGAATCTCTCTCAAAAAAATACTCAACTTTTCCTTTTTTGTCCTTTCCATCACAAGGTTCTCGTAATAATTTTCCAACGTAAACCACATACCTTTTGTGATAAAGTTCCTTTCCAAGGGTTTTTCAAACTTTACATCTTTTATTTTTTTATGTTTTTCTATGTCAAACGTAGAGTATCCTACTATCAAAGACCTAACGTTTACTTCACCGTAGTAAAGTTTTATATCTTTGTAACTACCTTGCTTCTCTTCCTTTATTATATTTATTTCTGTTTGTAAAATCGGTTCAGTAAAGTAGTTTAAATTACTTTCTTCTACATATATAACTTTTTCTTCGTCATTCTTTCCAAGGACTTTGTAAGTTACTCCACCGTGTATGTAAACTGCTTTTTCAAAAGCTTCGTAGAAAGCATACTCTTGATTCATCTCTCCTATCGTGGTTTGGGTCTTTACATCGATTATTTCGTAAAGGTCTCCTGTAGAGCGTATGTTAAAATCTGTGTTTATACTTTTACTTTTTATGTAAAACTTTCCGTTGTTAAACCTTAATTTTCCTTCCTCTAAAAGTTCCTTTACAGCTTCTTTTTCTGGGCTTGAAAGGTTTTTAAGCTCCAGTGGAAGTTCCTTTGCAGCAACTAAAACATGATTTTTTAGTATGTATTTGTTGTTTGGGTTTATGACTGGTTCTTCCACAGACCTGTTAAAAAGGTCTTCTGGATTTTTTACGTAAAACTGGTCTAACACATCGTTTTTTGGTATAAAGTAGTTTATGGAGTCTCTATTTCTTCTGCCTGCTCTTCCAAACCTTTGCCAAAGAGACGCAAGGGTTCCGGGAAAACCTCTGACAATAACGCTATCTATGTTTCCTATATCTATTCCCATCTCTAAAGCACTTGTTGATATTAAAACTTTAAGCTCTCCGTTAGCCATCTTTTTCTCTATCTCTTCTCTAAATTCCGGATTGTAGCCAGACCTGTATGGACTTACTTTTTTAGACAGTTCTTCTTTGTTTTCTTTCTGGAAAGAAAGTTTTATGTTTTTGTACAAAAGCTCTACATCTTTACGGCTATCTATGAAAACTATCGTAGGGATATCCCTTTCTATATGATCTTTTATAAGTTTTATCAAAGCCTCGTTAGAAACAGGTTTTGTGATGTATATATACTTTCTCGGAGAAGGAGAGCCAGACTTGTTTATCTCAACAAACTCTTTACCAACAAATTTTTCTGCAAAGGCTTTTGGATTTTTTATCGTTGCAGAGTTGCATATATACTGTGGAAGCTCTCCAGTGTAATGGTCAGCTATCCTGTTTAATCTTTTGATAACATTGCTAACGTGGGAACCTAAAACACCTCTGTAAGAGTGAAGTTCGTCTATAACTACAAACTTTAGGTTATAAAACAAATCCTGCCAAAATGAGTGGTAAGGTAAAATACCTTTACTTAGCATATCTGGAGTAGTTATCAGAAAGTTTGGCGGGTTGTTTCTTATCTTATATCTTTCTTCTTTGTCTGTGCTACCGTAGTAAGTTTTTACGGTGGCTTTTAAGCCTGCTTTTTGTATAAAGTTTTCTATCTTTTCGGCTTGGTCCCTTGCAAGTGCAACCAACGGAAAGATGAGTATAGCCCTTGTGTTTGGATTTTGGCAGATTGTTTCAAGGATTGATAGGGTGTATATCATAGACTTACCAGATGCGGTAGGTGTAGTTACGACGATATCCTTACCTTCTAAAACAGCTTTTATACCTTCCGCTTGGTGAAGGTAGAGTCTAATACCACTTTCTTTCAAAAAATCTTTTATTTTCTTACACTTAAAATCGTAATCTCCGTAGACTGACTCTACAGGCTCTAAAACTTTTCTATAGATAATTTCTATTTCCATAATAACTATTTTATCAACTTATAAACTTTTTCTAAAACCATATCGGCGGTTATCTTTTCCATACACTCATGGGTTTTTATTGGACACTGTTTATGTCCATGAAGCCCGCAAGGGCGACACTTTAAACCTTCTATCTCTACAACGTATCCGTTTTTGTATGGGTAAAAGCCAAACTCTTTTACAGTAGGTCCGTAAATATCTACTACAGGAACGTCAAAACTAACTGCCATATGGACTGGAGCAGAGTCGTTAGAAATAAGCAGTTTAGAGTGTTTTACAATGGAAAACGTCTGTCTTAAATTCGTCTTTCCAACAAGGTTTAAAGGTTTACTTTTCACTTTTGATAGTATCTGATTTACAAAATCTTCATCTTCTTTTGAACCTATAATTACGACCTCTTCTCCTTTTTTCATCAAAGTATCTACTGTTTCTGCAAAGCCAGAAACCGTCCATCTCTTGGTTTCCCACTTTGAGCCGGGAGCAACTGCTATGTAAGATTTTGATTTAAGACTAAAATTTTCAAAAAATCTATCTTCTTCATCACTTAAAAAAAGTTTTGGGTTTTTTTCAACAAGTGAAGGGTTATAGTTTGGCAGTTTTTCTAAAAGTTTAAGGTTTCTATCTATCTCGTGGGTCCCATCAAACCTGTGGGGAACAACATCAGTGTATAAAAAAGAAAAACCTGCTTTGTCAAAGCCTATCCTCTTTGGAATGTTTGAAAGAAAAAGCACGTAAGAAGCCCTATGGGACCTGTGGGGAGATATTGCTATATCATACCTTTCTTTTCGTAGATTTTTTATTAGCTGAAATGTAGAGTCTTTCGATTTATCAAAGACAATAATTTTATCTACAAAAGGGTTATTTTTAAACACTTCTTGACCAAAAGGTTTTGATAAAACAGTTAAAAAACTATCTGGATAAAGCTTTTTTAAAGATTCTACTAAAGGAGTTGTTAGGATTAGGTCTCCTAAAAAAGCGGTCTGGTATACTAAGATTTTCACCTTTCAGCAAATCTTCCCATCGAGTAAAACTTTCTTTGTCTAAGCTCTACCAGTGTATCTGGGTCTATGTTTTCTATCTGTTTTAACGTGTTTCTCAAAGCTCTTTTAAGGAGTCTATACATTTTTTTAGGTTGAAGATGTGCTCCACCTAAAGGTTCTCTTACTATACAGTCTATAACTCCAAGTTCTAAAAGGTCTTTTGCAGTTATCTTTAGATTTTCGGCAGCTATAGGAGCAGCTTCTGCAGATTTATACAGTATGGCAGCACAACCTTCGGGAGATATAACCGAGTAGATAGCGTTCTCCAACATCAAAATTCTATCTGCAACACCAAGAGCTAAAGCACCACCACTGCCACCTTCACCGATAACAGTTGCTATTATAGGAGTTCTTAAACTTCCCATAACCATTAAACTTTCGGCTATAGCCTGAGACTGGCCCCTCTCTTCTGCACCTATACCCGGATAAGCTCCCGGCGTATCTATAAACGTAAATACAGGTCTTCTAAATTTTTCGGCTAACTTCATAACTCTGATGGCTTTTCTATAACCTTCAGGATGTGGCATACCAAAGTTTCTTTCTATCTTTTCCTTAGTGTCCCTTCCTTTCTCATGACCTATGACACAGACAGGTTTTCCTTCAAAGTTAGCAAAACCTGCTATGATAGCTTTATCATCACCAAACCTTCTATCACCATGAAGTTCTATAAAATCCGTAAAGATATTTTTTATATAATCTATCGTGTGTGGTCTTTTAGAGTGTCTTGCTATCTGGACCCTATCCCAAGCCGACAAAGTTTCCATACGTTTTTTTGAAAGCTTTTTAAACTTTTTTCTAAGTTCTACCAACTCGTTTATAAGTTTATGTTCACCTCTCTTTATCCGTTCTCTAAGAAGCTCTATCTGGTCAGATAGATTTGCAATCTCTTTCTCTAAATCCATAAAAACTCCTTAGAATTTACTGATGTTGTCATTTAAAACAAGGAAAATATAACCTATAAAAAACAGTATTCCAAGAGAAAAACCATAGGCAAAATACTTTCTATCTATATAAGATAACGTTAAAACCAAAAACGCAGACACGATAGCAAATATACCTGATACCAGAGCTAAACCTGTTATGTTCCAATCTGTAAATACGATACCAAAACTAACTGGTATAGTGCTTTGGAAAACCATAGCACCAGCTACGTTTCCAACGGCTAAAGTATCCTTACCTTTCCATACCCAAGTTATACTGTTTATCTTCTCTGGTAGTTCTGTAGCTATGGGAGCTATCAAAAGAGAGAATATTAACGGGTCTAAACCTATAAGTAAACTAACACTTTCTACACCATGAACGAATGTATGGGCTCCAACTACCATCAACACAAGAGAAACGATTACCTGAGAAAGTATTATAAACATAGGTGGATGTGGGTTTTTTGGAGCAAAGATTAAATGCTCGGTCGCTTCCATATCTTCACTTTCACCTTTTAACGTTTGAAAAACGTATACAACGTAAAGGATTAACAAAAATAAAGCCGTTATGATTCTTACACTGTGAGATTCAAAGGGAACTACAAATAAAGCTACTGAGTACGCAAACAGAAAGAACGTTAAATCTCTTCTAAGGCCTGTAGTTTCAGCATTTAATACTATGCTTCTTTTCTTTAGTAAGTATCCTATTAAGACTGTAATTCCAATCAAAGGAAAGGCAAGGGTTGAAAGCATGAAAGGAGCTCCAAGAATGGCTCCTACGCCTATATCCTGACCTTTGTTTCCAGAGAAGAAAATTACGGCTATAATCGGAATCAAAGTCTCAGGTAAAGCCGTTCCTACAGCAGCCAAAACACTACCGGTAAAGTTTTTAGATACGTTTAACCTGTGGCCTAAGGTTTCTATTCCGTTTGTAAAAAGTTCTGAAGCTACCAAAACAAGTATAATACCTACTATTAAAAGCCCTATATCAAAAATCATTTACCTTCCTTTTCCATTAATTTTTTTCTAAGAATCTCTCCAAGGGTTCCTAAACCTTCTCCTTGTGGTTCTTTCTTTTCTTCTTTCTTAGATAGTTTTTCTAACAGTTTCTTCTTAGCCTCTTCCTCGGCTTTACGTTTTTCCTCTTCTTTTCTCTTTCTTTCTTCTTCCTGTTGTCTTCTCTCTTCGTCTAAGATTATCTGTTTTATACTTAAGGTTACTTTTTTGTTTTCAGGGTCTATTTTTATGATTTTTGCTTCAACTTCTTGATTTAGAGATAGTTTATCGCTTGGAATATTTATCCTTTCTTTAGATATCTCAGATACAGGTATAAAACCTTCTATTCCTTCGGCCATATCTACAAAGGCACCTTTTTCTATAAGCTTCTTAACTTTAACTTTTACTACATCTCCTACTTTATACTTTGAAGTAAAGTCTTTAAAGGCATCTTCTAAAAGCTGTTTAGTTCCAAGTATTACCTTATCTTTCTCTACTCCTAAGACTTTAAATTTGTAAGTCTTTCCTTCTTTAAATATAGAAGACATCGATTTAACTGAACTGCTATCTGTGGCATCTTGTATTTTAACTAATCCTTCAATATCTCCAAGGTCTACAAAAGCCACTTTTTGTTTTACGTCTTTAACTTTTGCCTCTACGACGCTACCAATTGGGTTTTCTTTTAAAAACTTCTCGATAGGGTTCTCTTGAGTCTGTTTTATACTGAGTTTTATCTTTCTTTTTTCTTTATCTATCTCAAAAACTTTAGCTTTTACGATGTCTCCAACTTTTATCTTCTTTTTAGCAGTTAGATAGTTAAAGTGTGATATCTCTGAATTTGGTATAAAGCCTTCTAAAGAACCTAAACTAACGACTATACCACCTTTATTTATATCTACCACTTTTACTTCCAGTATATCGCCTACGTTTAGGTTTAGTTTATCCCAAGGGTTTTCTTCAAGAAGTTTTAGAGAAAGTATAGGTTTTTTGTCTTTAATCTCTTTTATTACTACTTCCACCTCATCGCCTACTTTTAAAACATCTTCAACTTTTTTACTTTTATCCCAAGATAGCTCACTTTTTGGCATAAAACCGTAAACAACGTTTTCTATCGTAAAAACGGCTCCGTTTTCCTGAACTTTAACAACTTTTGCTTTTACCTTTTGACCTTCTTTCATAAGGGATAGTATTTTTTCTTTTTCCGCCTCTTTTTCTTCTTCAACTACTTGTTTTCTTGATACTACTATATTTGGAAACCTACCTCTCTCTTCAAACTTTACTATGTAAGCATCAAAGGTAAAACCTTCTGGTAAAGTCTCGTCCTTTTTTGTAGCCGATTCTGACATAGGCATGAAACTCTTAAAACCTTCTACCAATACGGTATAACCTTTATCTTGTTTAGATAAGACAGTAGCTTTTACTTTTTCTTTGTTTTCGTAAGCTTTTTTTATCTTTTCCAGTTTTTCTTTTGAGATTATACCTTTTCGTGAAAGTATAAAGTATCCATCTTTATCTCTTTTACCCGTGAAAACAGCTTCTATTTCATCACCTTCTTTTACATCTTCAGCTTCGTTTCTTTGTAAAACTGCTTCAACTTTTTGTCCTATATCGACAAAAACTTTATCATCTGTAATTTTAACTACTTTCCCTTTTATTTTTTGATTTTTAGAGTAAAAGCCAGTTTCTGTATTTTCCTCTAACATCTTTTCAAAATCATTCATGTTTCACTCCTTTAATTTCTTTAATTTTTTCAACAACTTCGTTTATTATCCAATCTGGAGTTGATGCTCCAGCGGACACTCCTATGTTTTCTTTTCCTTCAAACCAACTTTCTTGTAGTTCTTGGGCAGTTTCTATATGGTAGGTGTTTGGGTTTAAGGCTTTTGATATCTGGTAAAGTCTCTGTGTGTTTCCGCTGTGTTTTCCACCTATTATAATCATTACATCAACGGTAGGTGCAAGTTTTTTGACTTCTTCTTGACGGACTGATGTTGCATCGCATATCGTGTTAAAAACTTTCAGCTCTTCTGTGTTTTCTGCTAAATAACCAACAGCTTCTCTAAAAAAGTCTTCGCTTTGTGTAGTTTGTGCTACAACACCTATTTTATTTCTTTTTGGAACTTTTTTGACTAAATCTTCAAAGTTTTCTACGACAACTCCCTGTCCGTTTACTTCTTTTAAGTGTCCAAGGGTTCCTATCACTTCAGGATGTCCCTCTTCACCAATAATAACAACAAAGTAACCTTCTTCTACAAGCTGTCTAACTTTATCGTGAACTTTCTTTACAAAAGGACAGGTTGCATCTAAAACGTTTACGTTCATACTTCTTAACTTTCTCTCTGTCTCCGGTGGAACACCGTGAGACCTTATTATTACCGTTTCACCGGGTTTTAACTCAGAGTAATCTTTTAACTCCTTAACACCTAAATTTTCCAAGTAAGATACAACCTGTTTGTTGTGGATTATAGGGCCGTTTGTGTATGCGTGTCCAAGCTGTTCTCCTGCTTTTTTTGCCATATCTACAGCGATTCTAACACCAAAACAAAAACCTGCTGTTTGGGCTACTTTTATGTTAACCATGGTGTTCTCCTTTTAACTTTTTAATCTCAAACATAACTTTTTCAGCTATATGTTCGTAAGACGTTAAACCTTCAAACCTTATCGGCTTACCTATTTTAACATCAATATTATACTTAAACAATTTAGGCATTTTAGAATTTACTGGTAGGATTTTATCAGTTCCTTCTATCAAAATAGGGATAACTGGAACCTTTGCTTTTTCTATTAGATAGCCTACACCCGGCTGAGGTTTTCTAAACTCTCCCGGCTTTGCCCTTGAACCTTCTGGAAATATACCTATAACGTAGCCATCTTTTAAAAGCTGTATTGATTTTTTTATTACGGCTGCGTCTCTACTGTCTCTTTTTACCGGTATAGCACCGGCTTTTTTAATAATCCATCCAAGGATTGGAACTTCAAAAAGCTCTTTTTTTGCGAGGAATATTACAGGTCTTGGAGATATGATGTTTATAACCGGTGGGTCTAAATGGCTTCTATGGTTGGCAGCCAGTATACACCCACCTTCCAAAGGAATATTTTCTACTCCTTCAGCGTTTATTTTTAAAAGTTTTTTTAAAAATGGTTTTGTTTTAAAGAATAACTTATATCCGATTTCAGAGTAAGGTGCATTTTCTACCACTATCTATCTCTCCTTTTTAGGAGAGTTTATCAGAGTAGTCCTCTCTTCCTTAAAGCATCTTCGTATATTCTGTTGTAAAGGATTTTCCACTCTGGAGTTCCCTCGATAATCTTTTTAGAGTATGACCTGATTCTCTGTCTAACTTCTCTGTCTATTTCTCTCTCTTCACGTAAAAGTTTTTTAAGTCTTTCTAAAACTATTCTTCTTATTTTGTTTGGATGTTCGAATATTTCAACGGAGTCTTCAGTTTCCAAGTATTTTTTTATTCTTTGTGATACTTGGTTAAGTCTTTCCTCTGGGTCTAAGTGTATTCCTCTTTCTTCGGCTAACTTTTCTTTTACTTTGTTTACGGCTTCTCTAAACCTAATCTCTTCATCTATAAGGTTTATATGTTGCTCTACGAGTCTTTCGGCTTCTTCGTGTATCTGTCTTTCTTCTTCAACGGCTTTTAGAAGTATATCTGTTATATCTTTTTTAAACTTTTCTGGGTCGTCCGCTTCAACTAAATGTTTTTCTAAAAGTTCTTGAGATATGTTATGGGCTACTATCTCCACCAGCTTAGCTGGTAGCTTCATAAATTTCCTCCAAACCAAAAATAGTTTTAAATTATACCATTGGTTCTTTGAATCTGTCAAAACTAAACATTTTTAGGTATGGACTTTCCTCTCCTTTATGGATTAAATCCACTATAACCTTAGCAGTTATTGGTGCAAGAAGTATACCGTTTCTATAATGTCCTGTAGCATAGTATAAATTTTTTATATCTGATTTTCCTAAAATTGGAAGGCCATCTGGAGTTGCCGGTCTAAAACCATACCACGTTTCTACAACTTCGTAATCTTTTGTATTTGGAAGTGTATCTAACAGACCTTTTATTAGGTAAGCTAAACCTGCTACCGTAACACCTTCTTTAAAGAAAACATTTTCTTCTGTAGCTCCAACAACAACCAAGTTTGTATCTTTTCGTGGGATTATATAGGCTCTTTTACTGTAAAAGATATTCTTTATCTCTTCTTTCTTTTTAGTAGTAAATGAAAGCAT